>NZ_JAMYUS010000024.1:0-95700 GCF_040323255.1 Mesorhizobium sp. M0052
CATTTAATGGAGCGGGTCAACAACACCGTCCGGCTGAAAGTTTGGAAGGGATTCATCGTGGTCGGCCGCAAGGGCCCGAACAGGCTTCCGCCTCCACACCTTCAGGCGCGTTCATATTCGTCATCGGACAGTTGCAGAAATCGATTGCTTGGATAGGCACACATTTACGAAATGGATGCACTCTCGTGCGCTTCGCCCTTCTGCTGAGCAGTTGCGGGGTCGCAGGCGGCGGGGGATCGCCATCCATGCCTCCTCTCATAGTCGAGGGGGGGGCAGTTTCTCAATTTGGGGACAACTCAGACGTCCGGTGCTCTTAGGCAGAGGAATCATACGAGATCCCTCCTGCAACATCATTTCCCGCATCCACAGGCTTGCCGGATCACTATTGTGGAGCGCAGGCCATTGAACGGCCTCCGTGAATGCGGGAGGAAGTGGCGGCGGAAGTTTGACAATCCGCAGGGGTGTTGTTTTTGCGAAATGCTGCGCCAGCCGTAAGGGCATGGTCCCGATGCGGCTGGTGCCTGATACAACGGGCGGGATCAGGCTAAAGCCGTGTACGACAACTTCGATGCGTCTCTCGAAACCGTGCTCGAGCAAATACCATTCCTCCATGGAGAGCTGCCGGGTGTCCCCGAATTTGAACACAACCTGCCCCATCGATAAGTATCGCTCCAATGTAAGTGGCTCTGACAGCTGCTTGTTCGTGCCGCAGCCTACGCACACGAGCATATCTTCGAACAGGGCTGCGCGAGGATGTTTCGACATGAATACTTCCGGCATAATTAGAAAATCAACGTCGCCGCGCCGGAGAAGCTCCTCGGGGTCGTCGGAAATAGGGAGACATTCAAAGCGGACGGCGGGAGCTTCCCGCGCAGCACGTTCTACGATCTTCTTAAAAAATACGAGCGTGATGTAATCGGAAAGGATAATCCGGAAGCGACGATCCGATTGGGCTGGGTTGAAGGCGTCCCAGGAAATAATCGATAGCTGGATGTGCAGCAATGCCTCCCTGACTGCTGGGGCGAGCCCCTCAGCGCGAGGTGTCAAAATGAGCTCGCGGCCGCTCATCGTAAATAGCTCATCGCTGAAATAGGCGCGTAACCGAGCAACGGCGGCGCTCATTGCCGGCTGGCTCAGGTTAATACTGCGGGCCGCCGCGGTGACTTTACGTTCCCTGACCAGAGCGTCCAACACAACGAGGAGATTCAGATCGAGTCCCTTAAAACGCATGTCTTGATCTAGGCGGCGTGTGAATGGGTTGCGACCAAACATTCAATTCGAATGGTGAGTAGCGTCAACGCATCAGCCTTCGACGAAAAAGAGCAATCGAAAAGAAGAAGGGCAAAACTGTGTATATGCAAAGCGCGCCGATATGCAGGCCCATTTTGTCAATCGGACGGCCAAGCATCGCTGGACGAATGAGGTCGATTGCATGTGCGAGCGGTAATAAGGAGGCAGCATACTGAAAAGCGCCGGGCAATTGGTTGATCGGAAACATCGCGCCGCAAAGGAACAGCATGGGTGTAATAACAAGCGTATTATAAAATATGAAATATTCATAACTGGGCGCAAGCGCCGTGACGACCATCGCTAGACTCGCGAAGGCGAGGCCATTGAGAGCGATGACTGGCAGCAAGCAGAGGATGGATGGCCACGATGCGTAGCCGAGCGTGGTGGCAACAATAGTGATTGCTGTGCCCGCCATGAGGGCCTTCGTGGCTGCCCAGGCCAATTCGCCGAGTAAGATATCGCCGAGCGTCAGCTGAGTGCATAGCATTCCTTCCCAGGTGCGCTGGTCGCCCATGCGGCCGAAACTCCCGTAGACCGTTTCAGCGGTCGCCGATGCCATCACGCTTGTGGCAACCATGCCAGCCGCGAGAAACGCAATGTACGAAGTGCCCTCTACAGGACCTATCATTGTTCCGATGCCAAAGCCGAGACCGAACAGATAGATCATCGGATCGGCGAGGTTGCCGAGAACCGATGCAAGCCCGATTTTCTTCCATCCAAGATAGTTGCGGCGCCAAACCGCGACCCAATTCCACGCATTGGCGGGCATGCCCGCCGCATAACGTTCGCCCATTGTTCAGTCCTCCATCTCGCGCCCGGTTAACCGCAAAAACACATCCTCGAGATTGGGGGGACGCTGCAGAAGGCGTAGACCCGTGCGCCCGCGTAGCTGCGCCAGCACCTGCTCCGGATCGGGTGCATAGCAAAAAAGCGTCTCACCGCTCACCTCGATGCGCTGTGCGTACGGCCGGATCAGCGCACCCAGTTCATGCGGATTGCCGCCGTAGACCTCCACCACGTCACAGCCGATCTGCTCGTCAATGAGTTCGGACGGGCGACCTTCGGCGATCTTGCGCCCCTCCTCCATAACGCACAGCCGATCGCACAGCCGCTCGGCCTCTTCCATGAAATGGGTAGTCAAAAGAATAGTCTTGCCCCGCGCCAGCAGCGATCGCAGCCGATCCCAGATCAGGTGGCGGGCCTGCGGATCGAGGCCGGTGGTCGGCTCGTCCATCACCAGCAAGTGCGGGTCATTGATGAGCGCACGCGCGAGCGTCAGGCGCCGCTTCATGCCGCCGGACAGTTCGGCGACGCGCGCATCCGCTTTGTTCTCGAGGCGGGCGAACTCAAGCAGCGATGGTATGACCGCATCGATCTGGCGTCTGCTCATCCGGAAGTAGCGCCCGAACACCAACAGGTTCTCGCGTACAGTGAACGCGGCATCAAGATTGTCGAACTGCGGGACCACGCCGATGCGCATACGTGCCAAACGCGCGCGCGCCGGCACTGGAGCGCCGAGCACAGTAATCTTCCCCGCATCAGGCGATGTCATGCCGAGGACCATACGCGCAATCGTGCTTTTGCCCGCGCCGTTCGGTCCCAAGAGCCCGAAGCATTCCCCCGCCGCAACGCGGAACGACAGCCTGTCGACAACGAGCTTGTCATAAGTTTTGCTTACGTCAGTAAGGTCGATCGCTATCATGGACATGGGTTCATTTTACCGAGAGGGACGACAAAACTGGCGGTTGCTTGGTTCCCTGCCGACCTGAAACTGTGACTCGTCTTCGTCATCCCCGCCGTCGATAACGAACTGATCGACATCACAAGGATCTAGCCGCTGCTCCGCTAAAGCGGCGACAATTGCGTCGAGATTATCGATGGATTGGTATCGCGGATCGTTGTGCCGCTTTTCCTGGTCATCGCAGAAGACGAGCCGTCCATCCTGGACCAGGGCGATCGCCCCATCATGGGTCAGCTTGGTACCACAGATGCGCATAGTGTCTCCACGTTAACGGCGATAGATTCGAGATTCATCAGGAAGCGGAAATCGGATTCCGGAAACGGACGAGCAAGCAGTCTTCGTTGACCGACTCGCCCCGACACTCAAGCCGCTCTACCTCGATCAACGTTTCGTTCAGCATGGCGATGACCGGCTCAGCACCAGCGGCGTGACCCCAGCGACGGCAATTAGCATCCCTTGCCGATCCGAAGATCAGATGCCCGCCTGGCGCAAGCACCCGCACCAGGTTTTTGACGGCCGCGCGCATCTCGGCTATGTCTCCGAGGTAGTAGAGGACCTCCGCCACAACGATCACGTCAAACAACTCGTCGGTCGAAAACTGTTGAACATCGCAGACTATCCAGTTGATGCGCGACGGCTCCTTTATCCGTTGACGTGCTCGAGCAATCGCTTGCGCCACGACATCGATGACGGTGAGCCCTTGGCAGTAGGGGGCTAGTTTTTCCGTGAATGCGCCGGCAGCGCACCCGACTTCGAGGGCATTTGTAATGGAGCCTTGGGCAAGCGCCAGCTGGAGCATTTGCGTGTGGCGCTTCCGCTCGAATGGATTGCCGTCGAGGCCCCACGGATCGTCGGCGGCCAATTCCCGATCAAGCAACTGATGATTCACGTTCTGGGTCAAACTCGTGCACCTCTCGTCCATTAGGTATTTGCGATCAATCGTCGCCGCAAATGTTGTCCGACAGGACTAATTCCGAAGAATCCCGCGCAAGACTGAGCCTGCGAAGCGGAGCCGAATGGGGCGAGAGTTCTGCCCTGCTGGAACCAGTGATCGGAGCTTGGGTGGGGGCCTGTTTTCCCCCAGTGTTCGATGTAGCGACAGCAGAGCTTCGCGACAGCCAATCGCTATTGCTCAAGGTACACAGCGCGTAGGCCTTCAACGGAAGCAAGAGAAAGACGTTGATGAACGTGTGCAGCGAAAAGCCAAGAAATCGAAATTGTCGAGCACGAAATGCTACCACGCTGCATCGGAGCATGGTCATGGACACAATCATCAGTCCTGTCCACCAAGGCACAGTGCCTGTCAGTGCGAAATGTGCGAGGCCCGTTAATACCGATAGGGCGAGGAGTAGCGCGCCGAGATTCTGTCCGACCACGTCCAACGTGAGATAGCTATTTAGGCTAGGCAGCAAGCGCAGCCCAAGCAGTGTGTCCCGGAATGTGCTTCGTGCCCAACGGAGTTGTTGGCGCAGATACGGTCCGAGTCTGTTCGGAACGACTGTGGCCGCGATGGCGCTCGGAACGTATTCGGTTCGAAAGCCTGCTTTCAGCATCAGGATAGTGAGATGGCGATCCTCACCGAAGTCGCTTGGCTTGCCCCGAAAAAATTGCGACTCGTACTGGTCCAGTAACAAAAGGAGCGCAGACCGGCGGTACATGGCACATGGGCCGCAACAGCACATAACGGCACCGAAGCGAGCCTGTGCCGCGCGCTCCTCGTTGCAAGCCAGCCAGTACTCCATGTCTATCAGCCTGGTCAGCCAGCTCTCGGTTCGGTTACTGGCCGTCAACTGACCCATGACTGCGCCGACCGCTGAATCTCGCATCTTCGGTACAAGCTTGGAAATGACGTCGGGCGCGAGTACCGTGTCTGAATCAACGTTAAGCACCAGATCCCCTGATGAGCGTCGTATCGCGGCGATCTGCGCCTTGCGCTTTCCAACATTCTCGGGAAGCAAAATGATGTCGAACCTGGGGTCGCGCGCGTAGTCTTCGTGGACAGTTCCTAAGGCTTCGCGATTTCCAGAACCGTCATCAACCAAATAGACCCGAAGTCTTCCGGCGTATTCTTGGTCTGCAATGGAAGCCAGGCACTCTGAAAGCGTGCGCGGATCCTCGTTGAAGCAGGGGACGATGACATCGACGCTGGGCAGTTTGTCGGAGCCGGCGAGAACCTCCAACGCCGACGAATCCTTTGTCGGCATAGCATAAAGCCCTTGCATGCTCTTATAGGCAGTCGAGAGCAGTGCATAAAGCGAAATGGCCACAGTGCTGGTTGTACCAAGAAGAGTCATGGGATCTCGTTGTTCAGTGATGTTGAGGAAGTGAGCGGATTACAAATCCGCGCTCACGCAGTGCTGGAATCAGCCGGGACAGCGCCGTGACCGTCTGGTCGCGCATGCCGGCGTGAGCGCCCTGGCTCAACTCGCCGGGAGGGCATCCGTCGTGCAAGAGTACAATTGCGCCCGGCCGGACGGAGGCGAGCACTTTATCGATAATCGCCTCGACTCCAGGGCGAGACCAATCTCGAGGGTCGACGGACCAATGAAGGGCCGCCAGCCCGGCGATCTGTGATGCTGTGCAGACTTCTTCGCTCCAGGCGCCGTAGGGCGCGCGAACAAAGCGGACCGAGGCCTGCGGGCACGCTCTCATGATGGCGTCGTTCGCTTCAAAGACCTCACGTTGCACTTCGCCGAAACCGCATTGGTACAGATCCGGATGAGACATCGTGTGGTTGCCTACCTCGTGCCCTTCTGCGATCATCCGTTGGATTAGATATGGGTGCTCTAAGGCGTAGGCGCCGATGACGAAGAAAGTCGCTGGCACCCGCTGCTCTGCCAGCACGTCGAGAATCTCCGGTGTGAAAAGTGGATTGGGACCGTCGTCAAACGTCAGATAAACGCTTCGACGGCCGGTGCCGTCAGAGCACTCACGGCGCACTTCGTACAAGCAATCGGACCGGCTCATAGCTCTGGTCCGTTCCGATCTATCATCGTGCCCGTGGGCCATTCGCTGATCGGCCGTCCAACTGGCAGAACAATTGTGAGTGCGTCATCGATGCGTGTGGGCGGCAGGTCGAGGCGGGCCTCTGGTCGGGTGGAGCGCACGCGAATTCCCGACAAAACGGCCATAGGGCTGTATCGCCGTCCGAACCTCTCAACATGATTCCGCATCGCGTCCCTGACCGTTCCGAAAGCGAATGGAACGCCAAGCTCCTGCAGTATTGGAAGCATGACATGGATTGAATGGGCGATTCCCAGACCCTCAAGGTCCGGACGCACCCCGTACAGGCCCAGTTCAGCCACCAACAGGTCGACCGCGTCGACCTTGATGAAACGGCGCAGTATGCCCATGTGAGCCGCTACACCGCTTGAATCATAGGCGATTACGCGGAGTTCAGGCCTGGCTCCGGCCCAGCTTCGACTACCTTCGAACGGTTCTGCGTTGGACGCCCCAGTCGGCCCGTACGTATCACGAAAGAACTCGGCGAGCTTAACGTGATCGGAGAGCTGCAACTCGTTTTCCCAGCACAACTTCCACTGCACCTGATGGCGCATTCAGGACCTCTCTTCATATTGGTTTTTGCGGCCGCATTACTCGACCAAAGCGGCGTTGGTGGCTGCACTCAGCCGTTGTCGTTGGCGAAGGTGAGCCAGACGCTCTCTCGAGTTCCGGCCCGTGTCGTCGATTTGAGCTTGACGTCGCTCACTTTCCGTTCCTCTAATGCATGGCTCGTAAATTCGTAAAATTGATTGTTTGAATGATACGCATCCACACGTTGGATAGAACATGACATGCGTTTCAAAGGGCTGGATCTAAATCTCCTCGTTGTGCTGGACGCTCTGATGAGGGAGCGTAAAGTCACTGCCGCGGCTCGCAGTATCAACCTGAGCCAGCCGGCCATGAGCGCCGCCGTTGCTCGGCTACGCGCCTATTTCAACGATGAGCTATTTACGATGAACGGCCGCGAGCTCATTTTGACGCCGCGCGCCGACGGGCTCGCCCCAGCAGTCCGGGACGCATTGCTGCACATCCAGCTATCGATTATTTCCCCCGACGCCTTCAACCCGGCCCAATCGGATCGTCTCTTCCGAATCATGCTTTCCGATTACATCACGCTCGTATTTTTTAGGAAGATAGTAGAGCGCGCTGCGCGGGAAGCTCCCGCCGTTCGCTTTGAATGTCTGCCTATTTGCGACGACCCCGAGGAGCTTCTCCGGCGCGGCGACGTTGATTTTCTGATTATGCCGGAAGTGTTCATGTCGAAACATCCTCGGGCAGCCCTGTTCGAAGATAAGCTCGTAGGCGTAGGCTGCGGCACGAACAAGCAGCTGTCGGAGCCACTTACATTCGAGCGATACTTGTGCATGGGGCATGTTGTGCTCAAATTCAGGCACACCCGGCAGCCCACCATGGAGGAATGGTATTTGCTCGAGCACGGTTTCGAGAGACGTATCGAAGTTGTCGTACAGGGCTTTAGCCTGATCCCGCCCGTCCTGTCAGGCACCAGCCGCATCGGGACTATGCCCTTACGGCTGGCGCAGCATTTCGCAAAAACAACACCCCTGCGGATTGTCCAACTTCCGCCGCCACTTCCTCCTCCTGCATTCACGGAAGCCGTCCAATGGCCTGAGCTTCACAATAGTGATCCGGCAAGCATGTGGATGCGGGAAATGATGTTGCAGGAGGCATCTCGCCTGGCGCCTTTGCCTGAAATCATTGAGCGTCTCGGGCACGCCGATCCGACCTTTCGTTTCTTGGTACCGACTGCCACCTCGAAATCGCGTGCGAAGTCCCGGAAGATGTTGAGCCCCACCTAATCACCGCCTGTAAGACAGGCTGATCAGCATGTTCGACAAGCGCCGGCGCGGCGCGTGTTACCTACGTTCTGGGGCTGATCTCAGGCGAGTTGCTCGTCGAGGGTGTGTGGCAGAGTGATGCCAGCTGCCTTGATTGCCCGCTTTGGCCGTAGGTGGTGACGACGCGAGCATTCTTTTCGATGGCGGCTTCTGGAGGCGGACGCGATCGCGTAGGAGCGGTTGCCCTTCGGGCGTCGGGCCTTGGCCCGGCAGAGCGGCGCAGTTCCTTGCTAAGTGCGAGGGGCCGGAACGAGCAGAACACACGCCCGGGCTGCTACTGAATTGACTGCCGCCTCGATTTGCGTGCGAAGTCCCAGAAGATGGTTAGCCCGGTTAAATTCCTACCTTGCCGGCTGTGCCGCGGCTTTTCACGTGCAGCCAGGCGAGGAGATGGCGGTCGACGAGGTCGACCCCAAATGGACTGTGCTGGCCTCGCTCGGCTCTTGCCGTGCGGGATCATTGACCATACCCCCTGCACGAGAACGTGGGGCATGTTGGCAAGTGAAGCCGGTGGAGGTTGACGCTGCGGATCTAGGTAATCTACCTCGCGCTTCCGCCTTCATATATTTTCCGGCAGATGGATGTCGAACGGCAGAAATGTCTGTCCGGGTGTTTCAGCGGTGCCGGTCTCAATAGCCCGTGTCATCAGCGTTATCAGCTCCTGGCAAAGCCGGCGCATTGGCGTGGCGACCGCCATCGTGACGATGTTATCTGCAAGCGCTGCCCGAGACTCAGGTGTGATTTCATTCACGATCGCGACGAGATCCCGACTTTTGCCCTCTTCTCGGAGCGCGGAGATCGCGCCCTCCATGCCGCCGCCGGCGACATAGAAGCCGACGAGCTCGGGCTCCCGCTGCATGAGATCAAGCGTTGCCTCGTAGGTGATCTGCCGTTTCTCGAGGTTCATGACCGGATCCAGCACCTCGAACGTGGGCGCGTTCTCACGGCAATAGGAGCGAAAGCCGACGTCACGGAGCTCGTGCCCCTGGAAACGATGGCTGCCGACAAACACCGCCACTTTGCCGGGCCGTTTTGCGACCTTGGACACCATCCAAGCGGCCGTGCGCCCGACCTTGCGGTTGTTAAGGCCGATATACCCCTGTCGCACGCCGGCGGCGAAGTCGGAAAGCAGCGAGAAAACCGGAATGCCCTTGGCCTTGAGGTCCTCAACCGCTGCTGTGATTTTCGGGTGGTCCGGTGCCACCATCGCGATTGCATGGCAGCGTGCGCCCAACTCCTTGAGCGGCGCGATCAGGTCGCTCGGCATATGTGACGGGGCGAATTCGACGAGCGGAATGCCGTGGAAGGACTGGGCCAAATTGACCGATGCTTCGACCTCGCGCGCTAAATCTTGGTAGAAATGCTGGGCCGGTTTTCTCAAGATGAAGCCCAGACGGTAGTGCGGTAGGTCTCGCCGCAACCGCTGCTTGATTAGCCCGGCAGCATGATAGCCGATCGCCTGGGCGGCGTCGTGGACCCGCCGCGCGGTCTCCTCGCGCACCGGATGGCGGGCGTTCAGAACCCGATCGATCGTTGCTACGCTGACTCGGGCTTCGCGGGCGAGATCGGCAATTGTGGGGCGCTTGGTCATAGGTCCTATTCTGATTGGTTTTTGACGCGGGCCGGCTCTCTGTCCGCCTAGCGCGTTTCGGTTTCGGGTGGCAAAGTGAAGACGTCCCCATACGAATGGGCACAACGTGTTGGACGAACATCATTGCAGACGTAAACCGGCCGGGTATACTGAAAGGCTCATTCGCTTAAAGGGCGGTGACGATTTGCACTCACACATTTAGCGCTTCTGATACATGGTCCGTGAGGAGCCGTTTAGAGGCTGCGGGTCGGTCGTTCAGTTATGTGACCAGCTAAGCGACTTGACAGGTCGTGGGCCGCCCACCTTACTTGCAGGAGGGTAGCCGGTTTGATGCCTCGGTAAGCTGATGACCGCTGAAGGCAGCTTTCATCTGTGCTCGGTCCAACTCTCCTTCCCAGCGTGCGACGACGAGGGATGCCACTGCGTTGCCGACGCAATTCGTCAGCGCCCGGCATTCGGACATGAATCGGTCGATGCCGAGTATCAGTGCCATCCCAGCAACGGGAACACTCGGAACTACCGCGAGCGTAGCCGCCAGGGTGATGAAGCCCGCACCTGTCACACCTGCAGCGCCCTTGGAGGAAAGCATTGCTACGAGCAGCAGCAGCACCTGATCGCCGATGGACAGATCCGTGTTCGTCGCCTGTGCGATGAAGAGAGCCGCTAGCGTCATGTAGATATTCGTGCCGTCCAGATTGAACGAATATCCGGCCGGGATGACGAGACCCACAACCGAACGCCTGGCGCCCGCCTTCTCCATTTTCTCCATCAGCGACGGGAGCGCCGCCTCCGAGGAGGACGTTGCGAGGACAAGCAGCAGCTCTTCCTTGATGTAACGAATGAGAGAACAAATCGAAAAGCCGTTGTACCGGCAGACTGCGCCGAGAACCCCGAACACGAAGAGGAAGGCGGTGAAATAGAACGTCGCGACCAGCATCGCGAGGTTGACCACCGAACCGATGCCATATCTGCCGATGGTGAAGGCCATCGCGCCAAAAGCGCCGATCGGCGCGGCCTTCATCAGAATTCCGACGAGCTTGAAGACAGGCACAATGAGCGCCTGGAGGAAGGAAACGACAGGCTTGCCCGTCTCTCCGGCCATCGCAAGCGCCATGCCGAACAGAACCGAGAAGAACAGCACCTGCAGGATGTCGCCTTCCGCGAAGGCACCGACGATCGTTGGCGGGATGATGTTCATCAGGAAGCCGGTGACCGACTGCGCTTTGGCTTTTGCGGCATAGGTATTCACGGCCTGGACATCGAGCGAGGCCGGATCGATGTTCAGGCCGTCGCCAGGCTGGACGACATTGGCGACGATGAGGCCGACGATCAGCGCGAGCGTTGAGAAGGTGAGGAAATAAACCATTGCCTTGCCGGCGACCCGGCCGACCTTATGAAGATCGTTCATGCCAGCAATGCCGGTCGCAATTGTCAGGAAGATGACAGGCGCGATGATCATCTTGACCAGCTTGATGAAGGCATCACCCAGCGGCTTCAGGCTCTCGCCGGTCTCCGGATAAAAATAGCCAATTGCGACGCCGAGCGCGATGGCGGCAAGCACCTGGGCGTAGAGCTTGGTGTAGAAGGGTTTGCGGGGCGCGGGACTCGCGCCGCGGACTTGTGCAGCTGACACTGTTTCTCTCTCCCTGACCGGATCGAGGTGGCGTGACTTCTCCCGGGCTTCTCCCTATCGCGGCGCTCCGGTCGAACGCTGCACCAACGCCGCCGCAATACCCATGCCAGATGAATCCGCATCACCTGAACTGACGTGGGCTCGCCAATGATGGAGGAATGCGGTGTCAGACCAGCGGGCAAGGTCGCGGTCCGAACGCCCTTGATGGTCTCTGGCAGAGTGCTGCCGGTCGATCCCTCTGGCTAGCGGTTTGCTGCACAGAGCGTGGTGGGTTCCTCGTTAGCCGGCTTTGGACCGGGCCCCATCGTGTCGCCTGTTCAAGGCCGTCCAGATGACAGGCTAACTTACCCCTGTTCGGAAGCGCTCGTTTCTGGACAGCCTACGACCGTGCAGCCACTGCAATGCACAGAATAAATTCGGACGGTCCTTTGGACGACCCATTTTGCAAATCAACGCCCGCAGCAGGGGCAGCCGTTTTCAAGCGGTCGCATCGTAATCTGTTCAGACTTTTCGATACGCTCATTGAGTGTGCCGATTTCGGCCCCAGGCTGGTGATGGTGCTGACCACGACGATGCGATTCAGAAGTTGCGAGCACCGCCTACGAAGTCGTACTCGACGCCAGCTTCGCGCCTTCACACCCGACATCGCCGCCGCCTGATCAACTCGAGAAAGATGGCGGTCGCCGCAACCGACCAGTGCCGTTGGCGGTTATTCTCGCTCCCGCCCCTCCTTCGCGGGCGCTGGTGAATGGCACGGCCCCGCATTTACACTCCGCGCGGTCAGCCGCTCGGGCAACGCATGGCCGGCCCAGGTATTTCTGCTTCAACGCAAAGATAGAACTGATGAATCCTATCATAGGCCGCGAGGTTTCCTTTCACAGATGAAAGAAAGCTCGATTGACTATGCCGCCTCGCTCCAGTCTTTTGAAAACAACGTGTGTTTGCCCGGGGCAAGCCAATAACATGGCCAAGCTTCGTGGAGGGAGTAGCCAAGCGATGCGTCAGGGCTAGACCCGCTTTGCACTCGACCACACGGCGGCGGCACGAGTTCACGTCGGAGCATATTCGCGCGTGCCCGCGACGTCGCGGGCGCACATGCCGCCAGCCTAGATTTGATGGCGCGAGATCGAGGATCACATGCACCACAACATTAGCAAGTCAGAACAGAATGCCCGCGACTGCGGCATATCGCTGCCGAATGCGATAAAGGGTTGTCCAAAGCCCGACACGAATCCTGCGAATGTGGCATTGCACGAGCGCGCGCTAACCGGCATCTTCGAAATATCGAAAGTACTCGCCGATGCCGCCCGGCTCGAACTCAAGTTGGCCAAGGTAGTCGACCTCCTGCACTCGTTTGTGCAGATGCGGCACGGCATCATCGCTCTCTGCGATGCCGAGGGCGGACTGGACATCACAGTGGCCAGCGGCTGCGGCACGAACGGCAATGAGCCCTCCCGGTCGCGCCTGCCGCGCAACGCCATCGATCAGATTGTGACGACCGACACGCCGCTCGTCGCCGACGACATAGCGATGCATCCGACCTTCACTGCCACTGATATCGAGGTGCTTGGGGCCTCCGACACCGTGTCGTTCATCGGCGTTCCCATTCGTGTTGATGGGAACGCCATAGGCGCGCTGACTTTGGACCGGGTTTTGGAAAGCAGGTCAAGCTATGGGCTCGACGATGATGTCCGGCTGCTCACCATGATTGCCAACATGGTGGGACAGACAGTCAAGTTGCATCGCTTCTCCGCGGCCGACAGCGAGCGAGCGCCGGAGCTGGAACATCGGCTGCAAACGAAATTTTCTGATGTTAAGCACCCTGCACCCCGGCGCAAAAAGGTTCACGTCGAGGGGATGATTGGTGACAGTCCGGCGATAAGCGCCCTGCTGGAGAAGATCGCGGTCGTAGCGAAGGCAAAAACCACAGTTCTGTTGCGAGGTGAGTCCGGTACCGGGAAGGAGCTGGCTGCCAAGGCAATTCACGAGTTGTCGCCGCGCGCCAAGCGGCCCTTCGTTAAACTCAATTGTGCAGCGCTCCCAGAGACAGTCCTGGAATCCGAATTGTTCGGTCATGAGAAGGGTGCCTTCACAAGCGCATTCAATTCCCGCAAGGGGCGCTTTGAGCTCGCTGACAAGGGGACGTTGTTTCTGGATGAGATTGGCGAGATCTCGGCCTCGTTCCAGGCAAAGCTACTGCGCGTGCTGCAGGAGCAGGAGTTTGAGCGCGTCGGCAGCAATCAGACCATCAAGGTCGATGTTCGCGTGATTGCCGCCACGAACAGGAACCTGGAAGAGGCGGTTGCAAGGAATGAGTTCCGCGCCGACCTGTACTACCGCATCAACGTGGTTCCCTTGCTGGTACCAGCATTGCGCCAAAGGCGCAGCGATATTCCGCTCCTCGCAGCTGAGTTTCTCAAGAAGTTCAACGACGAGAACGGCTGTACGCTCACCTTCGATCCGCGTGCGATTGAAGTGCTGATGAAATGTGAGTTTCCCGGCAACATTCGCGAGCTTGAAAATTGCGTGCACCGGACAGCGATCCTAGCCGAGGGACTGTCAATCGGGAGAAACGACTTTGCCTGCTCCCAAGGCCAATGCTTTGCCGAGGCGCTGTGGAAGTGCAGATCGGGCAAGGCCGCGCTGCAACCACCGCCGATCCTGCCGGAGTCAGCGAATTTGGCCACGCCCCCGGACGAGGCCGCCAGTTCGGCCGCGACTAACCCGCTTGCCGGCGCAACCCACCCAATTGGCGCGAGGACGCCCGATATAGAGCGCGTCATTGCTGCCATGGAAAGATGTGGCTGGGTGCAGGCAAAGGCAGCGCGCTTGCTTGGGCTGACCCCGCGACAGATTGGCTACGTGCTGAGGAAATACGGCGTCGAGATCAAGCGTCTTTGAAAGCATGACCCTGGGCATGAGCTGAGCCGCTTAGCGCCTTGGCGCCGCGCAGCGATGCAGATCCGCGTGCGCGTCAACTCGATTCGACCGAGGACAGCCTGGCTGAATTCCGATGTCAGCCGGCGCTGCGACCATTGTGTGAAAGGCAACCCTGCCATCGTCAATCCCGTCCGCCATGTTGCTCTCGTTGCGAGCTCATACGGATGCCCCTGTGTGACTGAAACGGAGTTAAATATGTCCGATGCAAAACTGCAAACTGTGCTTTCGGCTCTTTCGCAAGTGACACGACAGTTGGATGCTCTGCCGTCCAACGGACCAGCGCCGGACGCAAATTTTATCAAGCTGAATACGAATGAGAACCCGTTTCCGTTGCCGCCAATCATAATGCAAAGTGCAGTGGCGGCCCTCAAGCGCCAGTATCTATATCCGGATGACGATAACTTCAGATTGAGGGAAGCAGCGTCCAGCACCTATGGCGTTTCCAGGGATCAGGTCATCGCTGGCAACGGGTCGTCTGAACTGCTCGGACTGATCTACAGAGCTTTCCTCGCACCCGGCGACAAGGTTGCGATGATGTCGCCAGGGTTTTCGTTCAACCGCAAACTTGCCATGCTTCAGGGCGCTGAGTTCCTCGAAATCGGATGTCAAGCTCATTCCCTGCCAATGGAGCAATTGCTTTCCGGTCCGGCAAAAGACGCCAAGTTTATTATGTTGGCCAATCCAAACAATCCGACCGGAACATTCCTCCCGATCAGCGATATCGAACGCCTCGTAGCACAATCGGACCGCTTGATTGTCCTTGATGAGGCATACGTCGACTTTGCACCCGATCACGGACTGCGCCTCATCAACCGGTATTCGAACCTTCTGATCTTGAGGTCATTCTCGAAAAGCTATGCCGCCGCCGGCATTCGCGTCGGTTTCGGTTTCGGTCACCCTGAAATTATTGGAAGGCTGCGAAACATCCAGAACGTCTTCAACATGAACGTGATCGGGCATGCCGTTGGTATCAGCGTGCTTGCGCATCGCGGCGCCTACGCAGACAACCACAAGCACATCAAGGATGAACGAGAGCGAGTGACAGTTGCACTATCGCAACTCGGATTTTCCGTAACACCCTCCCGCGCAAATTTCTTGCTGGCCCGTGTGCCCGCGGGACAGGACGGCTCATGGTGGCAAGCAGCATTGGAGAGGCAAAAGATACTTGTCGCGTTTTTTCCGGACAAAGGCTTGGAACACTGTATCCGCGTCAGCATCGGCACAAAAGAGCAGATGGATGAATTTCTTGCTGCCGCTGGCGACATTGCTGGAAGCTTAACGGTGCCAAGCTCCAGGGGCAGGGAAGCGTCAGGCTCTGCTTCTTCGTTACGCTGACGCTAATCGGCGATCACACACATCTCTTCCGACTTGCGGGTGATCCCAGCAAGAAAACAGCCTGCTTTTAAAATCGGGGACTTAAAGAGTGACAAACGTCTTTCCTTCAAACCTGGCTTTCGGCATCTTCGATCATTTGGATGAGGATGGCCGCGATATAGGCCGGCAGTACGAAGATCGCCTGATATTAGCAGAGGCGTGCGATCAGCTAGGGTTCTATGCCTATCACCTCGCAGAACACCACTGTACTCCCCATGGGAGAGGTCCATCGCCGAATCTGTTCTTATCGAGCGTCGCCCAGCGCACCCGGCGCTTGCGTCTCGGACCCTTGGTGATGCTGCTTGCGCTTTATCATCCGCTGCGTGCGTTCGAAGAGATCTGTATGCTGGACCAGTTGAGCGGTGGCAGGCTCGAACTGGGCATAGGGCGCGGTGCTCTCCCGACCGAATTGGGCTACTTCGGGATTGGTGCGGACGCGGTGCCGGGCCGTTATGCCGAAGCCAGCGAAATTCTTATGCAAATACTTGTTAATTCGAGGGAGGTCGGCACGCTATGCTATCAAGGCCGCCATTTTGATCTCAATGACGTTCCTTTGACGCTAAGACCTCATCAGCGTCCACATCCGCCCACATGGGTCGCTGCCAATCGACCCGAGTCCACAGCTTGGGCCGCTGCGAATGGAACAAATATCGCGTGTGTAGGACCTTCCTCTTCTGTTCGCAAAACTACTGATGCGTTCCGCGCCTATCGAGAGGACAACGCAGGCGGGGGGGATCAAGGGAGATTTGTCGGATTGCTCCGCATGGTCGTGATTGGGCGTTGTGACACACATGCCTATTCGCTCGCGGCACCTGCTTACGCACGCTGGCTCAAGAGCTTCCAATTCCTTTACGAGCTTAACGCTATCCCCACTCCACCAAACTTGCCGCTGACCTTCGATGCGGCAGTCGAGAGTGAATTGTGCGTGGTAGGATCAGCAGAGTCTGTGCGAAAAGCTCTGCTCGATCAGTTGGAAGAGGCAGGTGCCAACTACCTGCTTTGTCAAATGGCATTTGGAAATCTGCCGCTAGATGCTTCCCTTTACACCGCGAGGACGATTCAGTCCGAAATCATGGCTCGACTTGGCTGACCATGAAATTCGCGGTCTGAGGTTAAATCGTTGTGCAGCGCTCTCACACTCACGTGATCGAGCGTGCACGTGGTGGGGCGGGCAATCGAGAGGAGGCCAAACTGACGACGAGCAGGCGGCAGGATACCAGCTTGTGCGTTGGCTGGCGTCTGGGCCATCGTGTGAACATCCACGATCCTAAGGAGAGGGTAGCCGAGCGCGTCACGATGCCGGCACGCGTCTGCTCGTCGCGCTGGCGCTAGTCGTTGCCCAGCCAGCCGCAGGAGGTTCTTCTCGCCCGGGGCGGCGTCGGTGCGGCGCCCACTAATCCAGCTTCATCAGCGGCCCGTCGGTGGCAAAGCCGTCACTCGCTACAGCGCTATTGAGGGCGCGCTCGCGAGCGGCTTTGCGACGCCCAGCCAACACCTCCAGCGAGCTCGCCCGATGATGGTGGTGCACCGCGGTCGGATACGATGCTGGAGGAAATCGTTCGCAGCCGGTCTTCACGAATTGCGAGGAGTGCTCGTTCTTGAATGCTGGCTGCTGGCCGGATGCGGTGGCCTGAGTGGTCTGCCGACACGCCCGAAAGTCAACGCCACTACCACAAGGCCGCCAAGATGTCAGGTCTGAGAGCCAGCTTGGACGGTGGTATCGTGTTCGGGAAGGTCGTCGAAGGAGGCGTAGTTGAGATAGTAGAGTTTGGAATACAGGCCGCCCATGGCTATTAGCTCATCGTGGTTGCCAGTCGCAATAACTTGGCCATTCTGAAGCACGATGATGCGGTCGGCCCCCCGGACCGTGGCGAGACGGTGGGCGATGACGAGGCCAGTCCGCCCTTCAAGCAGCTTGATCAGAGCCTTCTGAATCTGCAATTCCGTGTAGCTGTCGATATTGGCGGTAGCTTCGTCGAGCACGAGGATCTTGGCGTCAGCGACGAGGGCGCGGGCGAAACTGATAAGCTGGCGCTGGCCGAGAGATAAGTTGTCGCCGCGTTCGCCAAGTTGGGTCTCATACCCGTCGGCGAGGCTCATGACGAAGTCATGCGCGCCGACAGCCTTGGCCGCCTCGATCACCTTGTCGCGCGTGGCTTCCGTCTTCTGGTATCGAATGTTCTCGAAGACCGTCCCGGTGAACAGGAATGGCTCCTGCAGCACCATGGCGACCTGGCGGCCGAGCGATTCCTGGGTGAGGTCGCGTACATCATGTCCGCCGACCAGCACCTGACCCTGCTGAACATCATAGAAGCGGTGGACCAGGGCCATCGCACTCGATTTGCCTGAACCGCTCGGTCCGACTAGTGCGACCGTCTCGCCCGGATTGACCTTGAACGAGACATTTTTCAGAACCGAACGGTTCGGATCGTAGCCGAAGGTGACGTCCCTAAACTCGACCGAGCCGTCCATTTCGGGCGAAAGCACCTCGGCATTGGGTTTGTCCTTAACATCGATCTTGACGTCGAGCACATCGGTCAGGCGCTTGCCTGAGGCCATGGCGCGCTGCATGACCGAATATTGCAGGGTGAGTGAGCGGATCGGGTCAAAGAAGCGCTGGATGTAAAATAGGTAGGCTACCAACACGCCCACATCTATACGGCTATTCATGACCATCGAGCCGCCGACCACAATAACGGCGGCCAAGGCGAGGCCGGAGATGCCATCGACGATGGGCACCATGACCAGTGCATATCTGGCAGCGATCAGGTGGGTCCTGAGGTTGGCATGGGCCCGATCGTCAAAAAGACTGAAATTCACCTGCTGGCGGTCCATTGACTGTATGGTCCGCACGCCGTGAATGGCTTCGGCCAGCGCGCCATTGACGACGGAATTGGTTTCGTGTGCAGCCATGAAGGCGTCGCGGGCACGCGGCAACCAGACAATGCGGACGATCACCAGGATCGGCAGAACCGATAGCGTCAGGAGGCCGAGGCGAAAGTCGAGCCACAGCATTACGAAAACGATGCCGAAGAGAAGCGCAACATCGCCTAGGGAATATACCGAGGTTTCCAGGAACTCCTGTATGGAGTTAACGTCGCCTTGCAGGCGCGACATCAGGCGTCCGACCTCGGTCTTGTCCATGAAAGAGAGCGAAACCTTTTGCAGATGGCCAAACATGGCGCGGCGGATGTCGAACAGGACAGTTTCGGCCATTTTCCCATCCAAGGCTTCCTGCATGTAGCCGGCGGCGAAATTGACCAAAGTCGCCGAAAGGAACGCGCCGACGGCCGCAAGCTGGGCTGAGCGATCGGGCCTTGCCGGGTTCATGCCGAGGTCGATCGCGTAGCGGATGATCAAGGGGATGAGAAGCTGCGTCCCGGTGAAGATCAGCATCGCGACAATCGTGACAACTACCTTTGCCCGGTAGGGATGGACGAAGCCCCAGATGCGACGGAGGATGCTCTTGTCGAAAGCCCGGCCGAACATCTCCTCCTCGATCCGGTGCGAGCCGACGACCGCGCGCGGAGGGCGTCTCCCGTCGTCACGTTCGGCTTCGAGTTCGCCGCGGCCCTGGTCCATCAGCGGGCGCCCCCATCCTGGCTAATAATGCTATCACCCGGGCGCGTCTGGAGATCGTAAAGGGCCCTGTAGCGTCCCCGCTTCGCCAGAAGCTCTTCATGCGTGCCGCGTTCTACGATTTCGCCGTTATCGACAAAAAGGATTTGATCGGCATGCTTAAGCGCACTCAGCCGGTGCGCGATGATGATCGTCACCCGATCCTTTGCGAAGCGCCGCATCGCCGCGCGAATGCGCAGCTCGGTGCCGGCATCGATCGCGGCCATCGAGTCGTCGAAAATGATGACGGAGGGGCGCAGCATCATGGTGCGAGCAATCGTGAGACGCTGGCGCTGGCCGCCAGAGAGAGAAACGCCGCGTTCGCCCACGACCGTCTCATACCCTGCCGGGAGCCCGAGGATGTAGTCGTGGAGCTGGGCGAATTCTCCAGCGCGTTCAATTCGCTGTCTCTTCGCCCAGGGATCGCCATAAGCGATGTTGTTCTCGATCGTTGTGGTGAATAGGAACGCATCCTGCTGTACAACCGCGACCGCCTTGCGAAGGCTCTCGAGGGTGACATTGCGTATGTCCTGGCCGTCCAACGTGATGGCGCCACCGGTCACGTCGTAAAAGCGGGGGACCAGATGAGCCATTGTCGATTTGCCGGAACCCGGCGGACCGACGATCGCGATCGTCTCGCCTCTCCGGGCCTCAAAGCTGAGGTTCTTCAGAATGGCGCGGTTTTCGGCGTTGGGGTAGGCAAATGAGACATTGTGGAAGCGCAGAGTGCCGTCACTTATCTCAAGCGGTCTGGCCTCGAGAGCATCCCTGATGGTGATCTCCTGATCGAGGAGACCGAAAAGCCGCGAACCGCAGCTAGAAGCGCGGGCAAACGCATTGACCATGAGACCGATCTGGCGGACTGGCATTTGCAGCATGGTCATGAAGGTCAGGAAGGTCGCCATGGTTCCGACGCTGATCTCGCCAGCGACGAGCTTGTTGCCACCGATCCCAAGCACCAATCCCATTGCGAAAAAGTAGGACAAGGTCATCGCCGACGTGTTGGGTACGTAGATGTCAACGAGATCGTTGGCGAGGTCGAGCGCGTTCTTGGAAGCGCCGTCGAACTTCAGCATCTCATAGGATTGAGCCGCAAAAGCGCGGACCACACGGATACCTGCGAGATTTTCCTTCATCACGCGGCTTAGTACCGAAAGGCGCTCATAGAGGTCGAGCCAGATGGCGCGCAGCCTAAGCTGTGTGGTCGATGAGCGCCAAGCGACAAAAGGCACGAAGCTGAGCGCGGCCAAGCCGAGCATCGGATCGGTCGAGATCATCATGTAAGCGCCAATCCCGATCAGCATCGTCAGCAGGAGCACCCGCATGAGCCCGGTGGAAAAATACATCCGCACGCCTTCGAGATCGAGCATTCCGGCGGTTATCAGATCGCCTGAATGGACCCGGTCGTGAAAGGAAAAGCTGAGACGCTGGATCTTGTCGTAGTAGGCGAGCCGCAATTCGTACGCGACATGATGCCCGACGGCTTCGGCAAAATAGTTCTGCGCCATCGTGAAAACGCCGCGTAGCGCGCTGACGGAGAGCAGCAGGAGAGCCGGGGCCCAGAGCGCTTGTCCTGCCGCGGCCCCCGCGACACCGCCCCCGATAGCTGTCTGGGTCTGGTCGACAGCCCGGCCGAGAAGCTGGGGAATGAGCAACTGGAGGATTGCCGCCATGATCGTCGAGCCCATAGCGAGGGCAACCTGCCACGGATGGCGCAGATTCATACGCGTGATGCGCAACAGCGTACTCAAATCCCGGCCCCAGCGCGCCGCTTCAACATGGGCCAACGAATTCAGTGCGTTCGTTGCGCCGCTGACAGCTTCACTGTTCACGGGTGTATTCCCGACTGCATTTTGCGCCTTCGAGGAAAGCCGAAGCAGACATCATCAAAGGCATCCGCCATTGTTAATCCCGTCCTCAACCTGCAGCCGTGCCCGTTCCCACAAGCCGAGCCGCCGCTTGACTTAGTGGCATGTCGATCACCGTGATTCCGCTTGCCGCAAGAAAACGCGCTTCGTTTCTGGTCAGGGTTTCCGCGTCCATTACGGTGCAATAGGGACCGCGGGAGCGCTTCATGATCTGTCTGGCGTAGGTGCGCAGCATCTGATCGTTGAAGCGGCAGCCAACGAAGAAAAATCCACGGGTGATGCGCCGTTCCTTCACAGCGTCTGGGATCGGTGTCTGGATATCAATTTCGGACAGGACTTCGACGTAGTCGGAATCTGCGACGAGAAAGTTTTGCGCGGGCGTAATACTCCCGTGAGGTGAATAGAGAACCGTCTTGGTCCCCAATCGGGGGTCGAGCTCCCTCCCGGACAAATCGTAGGTTTTCGTCCAAATGTTGCCGATTTCATTCGCGCGCGTGACGCCTTGTATCTCAAGGACGTCCGTTCGACCGGTCTCTACCAGAGCCGTGCGCATTGCGCTGTCATACCAGCTGTCGATGATGAGGGAGAGTGGCAGCCTTGCGAGCCAGGCGTGGAAGGGGGTCGGCCCCACCGGCGCTGCGAATATGTCGGTCATCCAAGCTTGAAGCGTCCGGCGATGCCGGCGCTGTTCGATGAACTGTGCAACCGACCACATATTGGTGCGGATCCTGGAAGGGGCTGGAGCCCGTGCATTGAGTGCCGCGGCAACAACCTCCGGGGTATGCGGCACAGGCGGTTCCACACAGTTCAACTCAAGAAGACCCGGACCGAGATAGGGGATCACCTCATCGGCGGCGAGCGCTTCCTTCGCCAGGTCAAGCAGCTTTTCAGCAAAACTGTCCCGCACAATGACGAGGTGGCCCGATGTCAGGATCGTGTTCATCTCGTTTCCTCGCGACGCACCTAGGGGCAGCATCAGCCCTCTTCGGAAATCTTCCTTGCCTCGACGGTGATCGGCAGACGCGTATCATGTGGGAGATCGGGTAGGAGGAGCCGCCACCCGTTCCTGAGCGTGACCGTTCCGCCCCACAACTCTTCCTTCTCGAGTTTGATGATCGGCTCTTCGAGGTCCTTTTTGGGGACATACGCTGACAAACCAGCATCGGTCCTGCGGATCATGACTTTCATCTGGCCGTCCCTTCATTGGTATTGCTTTCAGCACTGCAGGGCGCCTCGGCCTCGTCGAGGCTCATCAGTTCACGCGCTCGCATACCGACTACGGTGCCACGGTCGATCCACTCGACCGCATAGATGAAGAACTGCTGGAGAAAGGTGCCAATGTCGCGCACATATCCCTCGTCCCCCTTCCGCACGAGATTTTCGCCGATCTCCCTGCCAGGATAGGTGCCGTCATTCTTTATGTGGCGAGTGGCACGTACCCGCTCTCCCGGCATGAATCGTGGAGGCCTGCGGATTTCGATCTCCTCTTCGCGTCCGAGCGACATGTCCGTTCCCTGATTTCTCTTGCGGCTGAGATTGCGAACAAGGCGTTCCAGGCGTCCTGCGTAGGCAGCCCCCAACCATGTCGGCAGTCCAATGTCCGTTACGCAGGAACGCAGGTCTTCGGCACCGGACATACCGAGGCACATTGCTGCGCATCGAAGACCCCCTCGCATTCGGTACACTTCTGTGACTCGATCACGTAGCTCTCGCCTTTGAACTTGATCGCGCCGGAAGGACATTCGAATTCGCAGGCGCCGCATTGGGTGCATTGGGATGCGATGATCTTGAAAGCCATTTTAACTCCTGGTCCGAATGAATGAGACAGCTCAGGCCGTCGCCGCGAGTGTGGGGGTCCCAGATGCGGCGATGTAAATCGCGCTGATTGCTGTCTCGATATAGTCATGGGCACAGGCGTCGGTGGCTCTGATTCCAGCCTCCGCGAGCTGATCCTGCGGGCAATTTCCAATCTTGGCGCACAGCACGATATCTATGCCTTGAAGCGCTGCGATGACGCCATCGAGGGCGGCTTCTGCGCCCCAGCCGCCAAGGCAATACTTGTCCACCTTCCGATGCCCGACGAAGCTGATCCCTTTCAGCGAGGCTTGATAAACCTGGAATTCCTTCGCATGGCCGAAATGCTCATTGACGCGGCCGCCGCCCTTGGTCGCCACCGCGAAGAGAAGGGACTTGCCGGGGCTCGCTGCCTTGACCAATCCGATCGCTTCTCTCCTAGCCTCGACGTGATCACGGCGCTCCTCCGCGACCAGCTCCCGATAGGCCTTGCGTTTGCTGGCATCGTAGGTGACCTCGCCGGGAATCCGGTCGACTGTGAATTCCTGGCCACGATCTTCTCCGAGCAGGCCCACGGCATCTGCCCGGCACTGCCGGCAGTGGCGCATCAACTGGGCGCCGTTTTCGACACGATCCTGAAGAGCCTTCATCTCCATGGCGTTTGGGCCGCGCTGCCCGCTCAGACCGTAGTGCGTGCCGTGGGCCGGGTCCGAAATCAGCGGCATAAGGTTGTGCAGGAACGCGCCTCGCTCCTTAATCCATCTATTCACCTCGATCAGATGCTCATCATTCACGCCCGGGATCACCACCGAGTTGATTTTGGTGAGGATGCCCCGCGCGGTCAGCATCTCCAGGCCCAACATCTGCCGCTGGTGCAGGATCCGGGTGGCTTCAATGCCGATGTAGCGGCGATGATCGTGAAAGATCCAAGGATAGATCTTTGAGCCGACCTCAGGGTCGACCATGTTGATCGTGATCGTCACGTGATCGACATTCATGTCAGCAAGCTCATCGACATGGTCGGGCAGCGCCAGCCCATTCGTGGATATGCAAAACTTGATGTCTGGGATTTCCCTGGCGACCCTGGCGAAGGTCGCCTTCGTCTTCTTCCAGTCGTAGCAGGCGTCGCCCGGTCCGGCGATGCCGAGCACGGAAAGCTGCGGCACCTCGTTGGCGACCGCGATCACCTTGCGTAGCGCCTGATCGGGCGTCAGCTTTTCAGAGGCTACCCCAGGCCGGCTTTCGTTGGCGCAGTCATATTTGCGATTGCAGTAGTTGCACTGGATGTTGCAGCCCGGCGCGACCGCGACGTGCATACGCGCGAAATAGTGATGCGCCTCTTCTGAAAAGCAGGGGTGATCCTTGATCTTCTCCCAGACAGCCGGATCCGTGTCGTCGGGCTTTGTCGACGAGCCGCAGGACGAAGACGCGCAGCCACCGGGTTTCATGGTGCCAAGCAACTGGTCACCGAATGTCGTGCTGAGGCTCTCAAGCGAAATTGCCGGTGCAGACATGAACGGCTCCGTTGCTGCGTGATGTCGCAGTTCAAAGCGCAAGAGCTATGCCAGCTCAAAGAGCTGTTTCGGTTCACGAATAGGCTTCTCGTGTCAGATTCATTAGGATTGCTCCGACACACCTTTGTCGGGCTTACGACAGTGGACAAGCAAATAGGGTCGCGAGGCTAGCAGCCTCGGGCGCGCATAGTGTGAGCGAGACCACTCCGGGCTGCTTACGCTTGACGTCATCGCGACGTCTGGAATTTCTTCACCTTGATACCATGCCGGCCCAGGGCGTAGCCGATTTGCCATGGCGTGAGGCCGAGGATACGAGCCGCCCTGGAAGAACCCAACCGGCCTAGTCAATCGCGTCGATCAGCCGGTTGCGTGCCGTCAGATGCGGGCGACAAGCGGCATGGTTCGGATGCGGCCGTAAGAGGAGATACCTTGCTGCGGAGGCGCCGATGCGACTGGCCGGCAGCCGCAATTCGCTTGATCTGTTACGGCCTGTGATATGAGGCGGCGAGTGCCTGTTGAGGTGCGTGGGTATTGCCGGCAGTGGCGGCAATCTCCGGCTCTCCTTCAGCGTCCAGGACGACGATCGCTCAATTACCCGTCTGCAGAAACGTCGGCAGGTCGTTCACGACAATTGGCCAGCGTATGGCGAGCGTAATCTCCAGCTCGCTCGGGGCGGTCAGCACCTTCACATATCGTAGAGTCCCTGAGCGGGTATCTGCTTAGGGCATGCTCGATGGGCGGTTCAGGGCCTCGTCGACCCGATCTGCGGCCCGGTGGCTCATAGAGACGACTTCAGCGGTTGTCGTCCAGAGTGAACCTGCATTTTTTATCTGAGGCTGAATTATGCAAGAACAGTATTCGTGCAATTTCTCTTCATTTATTGGCGATTAAAGCAAAAAATGGCATGGCCGAGACTCAGCTGTACTGGATGATCGCCGCCTTAAGTGTGCGTGCGCCGGTCATCCGAATTTAAAGAGGATTCCGAAACCGCCGCGTGGATAGTTCCACTCGATCTCACCACTCGTCTCGCACAAAATCCGGCAGGTGCCGCACTCCATGCAGCCGTCGGCAGTGATCTCCACTTGACCCTTGTCGTTCAACTCATAACATTTCGCCGGGCAGACGTGGGTCAGCGCGAGCAAATTCGCGCTCGGCTTCTGGTGCGGTCGCACTTTGATGTGCGGGCGGCCGGAATCCACCAAGTAGCGGTTCTGGTAAAGCTTGTCCTCGACACGTGACTTCGTCGCTGCGCTGGTCATATCGTCTCCCCTCAGCGCCACGCCAATGCAAGGCGGACCGCGTCGCTGACCAGCCCCCAGCGCGAGCGCGCCTTGATGAAGGCCGCCGTGGTCGCCTTTTCCTTCTCGATCTTCGGCGTGCCGTCGACACGCATGAAGTTCTGCGCAGCTTGCGACATCAACCGCGGATAAGTCGTGAAATAATTGCTGGAATTGGTGTGGAGCAAGGCCGGCATGTCTTTGTATTTCCTCAGGTCCTTGACCACGAAGGACTTGTCCAGCATGGCTTTGTAAAGGGCGAGATTCCGTTTGTTCATCGGACCGTTGCGGCTCTTGACCTCGACGATTGCCTCAGCCGCAATGCGGCCGGAGGTCATGGCGAGGTTCGAACCCTCGCGGTGAATCGCGTTGTTCAGTTGCGCGGCATCGCCGACCACGACCCAACCATCGCCAAAGAGCTGCGGAATAGCCTTGTAGCCGCCTTCGGGAATGAGGTGTGCGGAATATTCTTTCACTTCCGAGCCGGCGATCAGCGGCCGGATCGAAGGATGGCTCTTCAAGGCATCAAGGAGAACGTAGGGGCTCTCGACCATCGCGGCAAAATCGGAGACGAGGCAGCCAATGCCCAGTGAGATGGACTCCTTGTTGGTATAGAGGAAGCCGAGCCCGGCCATGCTGCGGGAGGTCGTGCCCACCGCCTCGATCACGCAGCCCTCATCGCCCTTTACGCCGAACCGCTGCTCAATGACCTCTTCGGGCAAGAAATGCATTTCCTTGACGGCGAGGGCCACGGTTTGCGGCTTTGGCATCTCGCGCAGGCCGGCTCGAGTGCCAAGCAGTCCGCAGACACCTTCTGCGAGAACGACCACGTCCGCGTAGATGGCCCCGCCCGCCCGGTCTGTGCGGACGCCGATCACCCTGTCCTTGGCATCACGGATGAGTTCCGTCACGGTCGTCTCGCACAGAACGGTCGCGCCGGCCGCGCGCACCTTACGCGAAAACCATTTATCGAACTGGGCACGGATGATCGTGTATCGGTTGGGCTTCGCCTCATTGAAGTCGTCCGACCTATAGTGAATCCCGGTATGGGATGTGTCGTCCATCACCCAAAGCCGCTGTTCAACCAAATGCCGCTCGAGAGGCGCATCATCCCGGAAATCCGGGATGATCTTCTCCAGCATGTTCGCGTACATGATGGCACCCTGGACATTCTTGGAGCCCGGGTATTCACCCCGCTCCAACTGCAGCACCTTCAGGCCATGGCTGGCCATGGTGTAAGCAGCTGCGTTTCCGGACATGCCTGCCCCAACAACAATGGCGTCGAAGTTTTCCTCGATCATGTCCATCCCCTTAGCTCGAAAGCTTATCGCGACTGTGGGGCGACAGCCGCCGGGTGAAGGCTTCCGTCAGTGCGGGCAGGAAGCGGATCGCGTCGGTGACGATTCCGAGGTGAGCGAAATCGAAAATCGGCGCGTTCGGGTCGGTGTTGATGGCCACGATGAGATCCGCCCCCTCGACGCCAACCCGATGCTGGACGGCGCCGGAAATCCCGGCCGCTATGTAAAGCTTCGGCCGGATCGTCTTGCCAGTTTGGCCGATCTGCCGATCAGCTGGCATCCAGCTCTTCTGGACCAACGGACGCGAACAGCCGTGCTCGGCGCCGATTGCTCGTGCGAGGTTCTTCACAAGCTGCAGGTTCTCCGCCGCGCCAAGACCAAGGCCTCCCGCAACCACGACGTCGGCATAGGCAAGGTTTGCCTTCGCCGACTGATTGTCCGGCAGGAAGCCGAGGACTTTGGTAGCGATCTCGTCCTCGGCAAGCGAAAGCTTGTGCCGGATGACACGCCCGACCGGTTTATCCGTCCGCTGCGGCATGGGCATGACCCTCGGCCGCACGGTCGCCATCTGCGGGCGGAAATTGAGCGTATAGATCGTGCACAACAAGGAACCGCCGAAAGTCGGACGCGTGGCGGCGAGCGAACTGTCGGTATCCACATCGAGTTCGGTGCAGTCGGCCGTGAGCCCCGTCTGCAAGGTCGTCGCCACGGAGCCGGCAAGATCCCTGCCCAGTGTGGTGGCACCGAGAAGAAGGATTTCGGGTTTGTGGGTATCGACCAGATCCGTCAGCGCCTTGGTGAAAGGTTCATTCCGATAGTCGGCGAGCAGGGGCGCCTCGGCGATGTAGACAAGGTCAGCGCCATACGCGAATGCTTCGGCAACGGCGTTCCCGACGGCCTCTCCCGGCGGTCCAAGCACGACGCCTGCAAGCTGGACCTGAAGCTTGTCTGCTAAGTTGCGGCCTTCGCCGAGCAGTTCGAATGATACCGGATGGACCTCGCCACGTTCGAGCTCGATGAAAACCCAAACGTGCCGATAGTCCTTGAAATGGGCGGGCAATTCCTTCTTTATGCCGGCGCGGCCGGCGGCAGGGCGAGGGGTTTCTCCGTTCGCGGTCGACATCGTTTTGCTCCTTGCCGTCACGCGCCGCCGTTAAAGGCGAGCTCATGTTCCAGCGCCGGCTGGCGGGTGAAGATTGCGGTGATGAGTTCGTCAGCGACATCGCGCAAGGCCTTCTCGGCGGTGTCGATTTGTGCCGCCTTTTCAGCTCGAGCAGGAGGGGCGAAAACACGTTTGACGACCGTCGGTGAACCGCGCAGGCCGCATTTGGTGAGATCCTCAATGCCGGCGTCGGCCGCGCTCCATTTCAAGACCTGGCTGCGCGCGGCGCACAAGGCGTCCTGGATCGAGCCCCGGCGGATCTCGTTTGTGCCTTCCAGCATGGTGATGAGGCAAGGGAGCCTGCTCTTCAGCATCTGTGTGCCGCCTTCGGAACGGCGCTCGACCTTGATCTCGCGTGCAGCAAGGTCGACAGAAGGGATCTTCGCGACATAGGTCAGTTGCAGGAGTCCGAGGCGCTTGGCGATGCCGGGCCCGACCTGGGCGGTGTCGCCATCGATCGTCTGCTTGCCGGTGAAGACGAGGTCTGGCGTGCCGAACGTCTCGCCAATCTTCGCGATTGCCTGGGAAAGGGCGAACGAGGTTGCCAGCGTGTCGGAGCCGGCAAAATAGCGGTCGGTCAAGAGCACCGCTCGGTCGGCGCCGTAACCGAGCGCCTTGCGCAGCGCGTCCTCTGCCATGGGCGGACCCATGGTGAGCACAGTGACTTCGCCGCCATGTGCGTCGCGCAGTCTGAGCGCTTCTTCGAGGGCGAACAGGTCGTAAGGGTTGATGATGGTCGGAACACCCTGGCGCATGATCGTGTTCGTGACCGGATGGACCCTTATCTGTGCCGAGTCCGGCACCTGCTTGATGCAGATTACGATGTGCATTGGCGGTTTCTCTAGGCTCCTGTCCGGGTCCGGCATTGCGGTTATCTCCTTTGTCCGCATTATTCGTGCCAAGTCTCTTGCGCTCCCCCTTTCCTACAACTTCGGCTGGTTGCTTCTGACGGCGCTGTGGTGATGACCGCATTTGGCGGCTGCTCGACATTGTCGCGTCGCACCCTTGTCGCCGATCATTCCCGTCCGAACCGCTTCAGTACCGAGTCGAACGGAACAAAGGTGTGACCCGGCGCGGCAGGTTTGTTCGGATCGTGGTCCTTGAGCACCTTGAAAATCCGATGCGTGAGCGGCGAGGAAATCGCAAAGTCCTCGTAAGCTCGTTCGAGCGTCGCGCGCACCCTCGCGGCAATCACCTGGTCGGGCAGACCGGAGAAATCTTCTTCGGCGAGGTATTGGCCCACACGCTTCATGATATGGAGCCGCGAGACATTCAGTACCTTCGGGTCATAGGCGACGCCTAGGACTGAGAAGAATTCCTCTGCAGCCGACAAGCGCTTCAGTCGTGCGAGGATGTCGGTGACATCCATGGGGCGGCTGTCAGCGGAACAATTCATTGCATTCTTCCTGGTCGCAAAACTGTGGCCTCTGTGCGCTCGCGCACGGCTGACTTGGACCCGCACAGCTCGATGAGGGATGCCTCGCTGCACATTCCATCGTAGAGCTCGACCAGTCGAGTTGCAGTGACGGTCGATTTGGTCTCGGCCGCCTCGCGTCGGACGCGGGCCACCATCGCGGCTGCCAGATCCGGGTCGAGATCGCGACCGCTTTCGCTCAGCACATGGGCAATCGCAGTGGCGCCGGAATGCTTGCCGATGACGATCCGCCGGCAGCGGCCCACGAGAGTCGGATCGAGCCCCTGATAAGTACGCGAGTCCTTCAGCAGCCCTGCGACGTGAATGCCGGATTCGTGGGTGAAAACATGGGCGCCGACGACCGGCTTAGTGGCTGCGGTCTGCCGGCGGGCGGCCCAAGCCACCTGGGCGGCGAGGCCGGGCAATGCGGTCAGCTCAATGCCGGTGTCTGCGCCGTCGAAGACTGCCATTGCGGCGGCCACCTCCTCCAGCGCGGCATTGCCCGCACGCTCGCCGAGCCCCAGGACGGTGACGGAGGCATGGCGCGCGCCTGCGCGGATCGCCGCCAGCGTGTTGGCGCCAGCAAGTCCGAGATCGTTGTGCGCATGAAATTCAAGGTCGATTGGAGACTGCACCACGAGCTGGGCGACAAGTTCGAAGGTCGAAAACGGGTCGAGAACACCGATTGTGTCGGCCAGCCTCACGCGGCTTGCGCCGGCGCGTGCGGCCGTCTCGATGACGCGGGCGAGATGATCCCGATTGGCCCGCGAGGCATCCTCGCAGCCCACCGCGACGAAGAAGCCGGCATCGGCGGCGCGCCTGACCATATGATCGATGACCTGGAGCGCTCCCGCCTTGTCGAGGCCGAGCTTGGCGGCAAGTTGGATGTCCGACGCAGGCAGCGACAAATTGACCGCTTGGACGCCGCTCTCGATCGCTGCATCGAGATCCAACGACGTCATCCGGCACCAGGCCATGAGCCGAACCGGAAGACGCCGCGCTACCACGGCGCGAATTGTTTCCATCTCGTCGACGCCCATGACCGGCGTGCCGATCTCGATCTCTGTCACGCCAGCCGCCGCAAGAGACTCAGCGATCTCCAGCTTTTCCGTCGTGGTGAAGGCGACGCCCGGCGCCTGCTCGCCATCGCGCAAGGTCGTATCGTTGAGGGAGACATGACCGGTCATGACAGGCAGCCTGTTCTTCTGCGGCTCACGCATAGACCGGACTACCCGGCCCAGAACCGGAAAAGCTGCGCAGCTTCCCCACGATTCCCGGCATGACCTCGAGCACCCGGTCGATGTCCTCTTCGCTGTTGTCCCGCGCCAAGGAGAAGCGGACTGCCGCGTGTGGCGTTTTCATCGCGCTTAGGACATGGCTTGGTTCCAGAGAGCCGGAGGTGCAGGCCGAGCCAGAGGAACACGCGATGCCAATGCGGCTGAGGAGAAGTGGAATTCCATCACTTTCGACATGTTCGAAGGAGATGTTTGCGGTGTTGGGCAACCGTTGCAAGGGATCACCAGTGACACAGGTGCTTGGGATGCGCTGGAGGATCCCGCCCTCCAGGCGATCGCGGAGCGACTTTACCCGTGTGGTCTCGTCGTCCATGAATTTCAAGGCGAGTTCGGCCGCCGTGCCGAGCCCGGCTATGCCGGGCGTATTCTCGGTTCCAGCACGCCGGTTGTGCTCTTGGTGACCCCCCTTGATCAGCGAATGGAAATCGACGCCACGTTTTACGAAAAGCGCACCGATCCCTTTCGGCCCGTGCAGCTTGTGGCCGGAGAGCGACAGCATGTCGATTGCGGTCGACTTCAGGTCCATCGGAAGCTTGCCGACCGCCTGCACAGCATCGGTATGGAATAGGGCGCCCACTTCCTTGGCCAACTCGGAAAGCCTTGCCACGGGGAAGATCACACCAGTCTCGTTGTTCGCCCACATTATTGACACGATTGCAACCTGTGGGGTGAGGGCGGCCATATAGGCGTCGAGATCGAGCCGACCACGGCAATCCACCGGGATCCTGTGCACCTTGAGGCGGCGGGTCTTCTCAAGATGCGCGCAGAGCGTCAGCACGGCGGGATGCTCGACCGCGGACGTCACGATCTCGGTTCGGTTGGGCGCCGCATCGAGCGCTGAAAGAAGCGCTGCATTGTCGCTTTCTGTCCCACCCGAGGTGAAAGTGATCTCATCCTCGAACTCCGCGCCGATCAGAGCTTGCAACTGCCTCCGCGCCTTTCTCACCGCCGCACTGACTGAGGCGCCAAGAGCGTGTGCCGACGAAGGGTTGCCGAATTGATCCCTAAAGAACGGCAACATCGCTTGCACGACCTCAGGATCGACCCGTGTGGTTGCGTTGTTGTCGAGGTAGACAGGCTTCATAGGTGCGATCCTCAGTTAAACAGAATGACGCGAGCGCTAGACCGACTCGTTGAGCCTCTGGCGCATGCCGTTGATGATCATTTGAACTGGCAGCGCGCGCAGGCGCCCGGAGTGTTTGACGTAAACCGGATCTCCGTCGATATGGACATGTTCGCAGTGGCCGTAGGTCAGCCCGCAGGTAAGGACGCCCGAACGCGATAACGCTACCGATGAGCCGAATTTGGCGCAGCGGCGCGATTTGTCCGCAAGCAGCTCGGGTGCCACCAGGAACCGAGCTGCTTCGGGAGGCGACGTTCTTTGAATCCTACTGGGAGCGAATGGCGGTCCCGAGATCGGCTTTGACCTTGTCTTGTTTTTTAGGACGGGGACATCTGTTGTGCCGGCCATATAAGTCTCCTCTGCCGCAAAATCACTCTGTCGGCCGCACAGACGCTTCGGGCGTTTAACTGAAGGACTTGCCGCAGCCGCACTTTTCGCGCGCATTGGGGTTATCGAAGACAAAACCGGAAGATTGGAGCCCGGTGAGGAAGTCGACGGTCATGCCGGCTACATGGGGTTGGGAGCCCGCGTCCACGAACAGCTTGACCCCATCTGTGTCAGTGATCGCGTCGCCCTCGCGCGACACGCTCTCCAGGCCCATTAAGTATTTGAAGCCTGCGCAGCCGCCGGCCTCGACCATAATGCGAAAGCCTTCCGCCGGCTCGCTGGCACGGCAAAGAGCAGTCTTGAAGGCGGCAACAGCGTTGTCGGTGAGCGTAATCATGGCTCCATTCTCCTCAGTCCGCGACCTGCTTGCCCATCACGTTGCATGCACCGTGCCAAAGCCAAAAAACGTTTCAACACAGCGCGGCATCTCTCGCACTGGTGCCTCTTGATTGCTGATAAGGTGTCGGCCAATCGACACGTGCTGTCGGGTTTGTCGGGTCCGGCACGAGGGATGTTGGCCTGAGTTCTTGGGTGAACTCACATCACCAAGGACAGAACTTCTTCTGAGCTTGCCTCGGCGCAATTGGCACGGTTTTTGAAGCTCCGTTTGGCGAGGCGGCAAGAGCATGCCGATCCACAACCATGCCGTGGGTGCCATCGCGATGGATGGGGCGAAGCAAGGGAGTAACATGTCAGGACCGTGGTCAGATACGCGTTGTTGGCAAAGCAGCGCCGCTCGTGGCATCCGAATGCCCCCTTGGCCGATTGCGACAACATCCATACTGGCTCACCACCGCCCAGTAGCCGCCGACCGGCTCGATGGGATGCCATCGGCATGTGGCTGCTCGCCGGTTTTCGCATTGGTGCGACGCCGTGCGCACGCTGTCCAGCGACACCTTGTTCATGGGCCAGCAGCAGATCAGGATCGAGCATTTCGGCGCGCCTTATCGGCTGAAGGTTCCCGGGCAGGGCAGATGATCCTCACACGTCGTAGAAACAGGGGTAAGCATGGACCAACGCGAGAAACCGTCGCCCGACGAAATCCGGCGGGCGTGCAAAGACAATCCGAAGATCCGGGAGCATGATCTCGCCGCTCGATTGGGCATTTCGGAAGCCGAGTTGGTCGCGGCGCATTGTGGTCACGGCGCGGTGCGCATCGAGCCGCGCGTCGATGATCTGCTGACCGGCCTCGAAGCGGTCGGCGAGGTGATGGCGGTCACCAGCAACGAAAGTGCCGTGCACCAAAAGATTGGCGTCTACGGCAAAGTGGTCACCGGCAACCAGCATGCCATACTGCTCGGCGACGAGATCGACCTGCTCATCTTCCCGAAAGCGTGGGCGTATGGCTTCGCCGTCGAGAAGCGCGAGGGGGCCGAGATCCGCCGCAGCCTGCAATTCTTTGATGCCACCGGCGAGGCGATGCACAAAGCTCATCTCACGCCCGCCTCGAACCTGCAGGCCTATCAGGATCTGACGGCAGAGCTTGTATCCCCCGACCAGGAGCCGATCATATCGCTCGAGGCGAGCGGGGCGCGCGATAACGCAGTGAGTCCAGACCACGCCACCACGGTCGACGACCTACGCGAGCACTGGGGCCGGCTAAGCGACGTGCATCAGTTCTACCATATGTTGAAGACACTGAAGCTCAGCCGCTGCCAGGCGATGCGTATGGCCGACGAGGATGACGCCTGGCTACTCGACAATGATGCCATTGGCGCCCTGTTCCAACAGGCGGCCGAAGACGAGATGCCGATCATGTGCTTTGTCGGCAATCGTGGTTGCATTCAGATCCATTCCGGCCCGATCAGGTCGGTCAAGCAGATCGGGCCGCGGATCAATGTGCTCGAAGAGACCTTCCATCTGCATCTTAGGACCCATCGCATCCGCGAGGTCTGGGCCGTGCGCAAGCCGACGAGGGATGGTCACGTTACGTCCATTGAAGCCTATGGCGCGGACGGCAAGATGATCATCCAGTTCTTCGGCACGCGCAAGGAAGGCGAACGCGAGGGCAGCGACTGGCGGTTTCTGGCCGAGAGTCTGCCACGCGTTCCCGGTCCGACCTCCAGGGGTGTGTTGACTGCCGACAGGTCCTCGGATTGAATTGGCCGCGATAGGACTCAGCACCACGTTCCGACAGCAGCTCGCGAGCAAATCTAGGTCCATGAGCGGAAAGGATGCCGTCGTAGCGCATGCGCATGGTCAGGTGATGCACGCCGGAATGGACCGCATCTATACAGTCAAGCTGGTCGCCGGGGTCGGCACCGGTGCGCACGAGTGCATCGCCGTCTGCCGGAAAAGCCTTGCAGCGCCTGCGAGCGATAAAACGCATACGCCATCAGCGCCGAACCGAAGCGCGGCTTGACCTTTTTGATACTCGCGCAAGCGCCGTCGGGTCTTCTCGGACCGCACCCGATCCTTGCGCTGGATCGCGTCGTTGCTCAATCCGGGCCGTGCGGGCGATCTACTCGCTCGTCGACCGGCAGGCTGTGCAGCAACAGCCAAGCCGAACAGCCCGATGTCGCGGGCTCGACAAAACCGACCACGGATGTCGGTTGTCGGACGTTGTCACAAGAATGATGGACAGGTGATCATCAGCGGCGGGCCCAGCGCAGGCTGGCATTGCTTGGTGCAGCGCCATGGCTACCCCTATCCGGCACGCGACTTGCTTCGACAATTTGATCAGCAGGGCAGAGGTGATTGACCAGTCCCTCAACCCTAACGGGGATAAGCGGCCGCTTTGCTTCATGACCGGAGCGCGGCGGTGATGCCCCTCTGATCGACTTCGCAACCCATCTCATCCGCGGGTGCAGGTGGGCTGTATCAGATCTAGAAGGCGCCCGACAAGAGACGTGCCCATGCTGGAATCGACTTTATGAACAGCGGTGCAATCTCAATTGAGCCATGAACGCCAATGTAGAGAAAACAAAATGGCGACCAACCCCGTTCCAGATCATGTCCCGCCCGAAATGGTGAGGGACTTCAGCCTGTTTACATCGCCAGGGATGCCACCAACACCCAACGGGGATCCACACGCAGCTGTCGCTTGCGTACATGAGGGGCCTCCGATCTTTTACTCCCGCTACAACACGCAAGATGGCCGGGGTACCTGGGTCATCACCCGTGCCGCGGACCAGCGGAAGGTGCTGCAGGACGCAGAGACTTTTTCCAGCCATCGCAGCATCTTCTCCTCCATACTGGGTGAGAACTGGCCGACGATCCCGCTTGAGCTCGATCCACCGGCCCATGGCGTCTTTCGCTCACTGCTTAATCCGCTGCTTTCGCCAAAGCGGGTGTTGGCTTTGGAACCGGCTGTCCGCGAACGGGCGGTCGAGCTGATCGAAAGGATCGCCGCGTCGCGCACAAGCTGCGACGTGATGAAGGATTTTGCCTTTCCTTTCGCGGTGAGCACCTTTCTTCGCTTTCTGGGGTTGCCTGATGACCGACTCGATACATTCGTCGGCTGGGGGAAAGAGCTGCTCCACGGCGACGATAAGGAACGACCTGTGGCTGCCCGGACGATCGTGGCATTCATCGACGAACTTGCAGCCATGCGCCGCGATGAGGCGGTTGACGATTTCATGACCTTTATAGTGCAGGCACAGGTCGAGGGCCGCCGGCTGACTGACACCCAAGTCCGCGGCATCGGCGTGCTTGTCTTCGTCGCTGGGCTCGACACGGTCGCAGCAGCTATAGGCTTTGACTTGGCGTACCTCGCACGCAACCTCAAAGATCAGCAATTGCTGCGGAGCGAACCGGACCGCATCCCGCTCGCAACCGAAGAATTGCTGCGGGCCTATCCGCCCATTCAGTTGATCCGCGTGGCCACGAAAGATATCGACTTCGAAGGCGCGCCGATCCGGAAGGGGGACTATGTTTCCTGCGCCACGATGATTGCCAATCGTGACCCGGCGGAATTCGAATGCCCCAACACGATTGATTTGGAGCGGGAGGACAACCGCCACGCAGCGTTTGGCTATGGTCCCCACCGTTGCCTTGGCTCACACCTTGCCCGGCGGGAGATTGTCATTGGCCTGGAGGAGTGGCTGGCGCGCATCCCGGCTTTCAGGATCAAGCAGGGTACGGCGCCGATAACTTCTGGCGGCCATGTGTTCGGGATCGAAAATTTGATCCTGGACTGGTCTTAGGCCCGCCCCGAGCCCGGGCACAGACAATGGAGGCAGCGCCATGCGCATCATCGTCCAAAAGGCCAAATGCCAGGGCCACGCGCGATGCGCGGCGCAAGCGCCGGACATCTTTAAACTCGATAATGACGGTTACATCCTGCCTGGTGACATTGAAGTTGCGGAAGGGGAGGAACTGCCTGCATCACGAGGCGCGCGATCCTGTCCTGAACGTGCGCTGGAACTCACTCGCTGACGCTCTGGATGAGACGGCATTCAACCGTGAGTCTGGCGGCTTGAACCATGTGGCCGCACTCAGCACGCGACCTCTGTCCCGCACGGTTCACGTCCAACTCTGCGGGGCAAAATCCGGCGCCAGTGTTCCCCGTGAGGCGCAAACGGCAGGGCCGGGGTTCGCGAACCTCTTCGAATCACAGAATTTGCGCCAGAGCCGATGGACCAGACGAGAATTGCCGAACTACTCGACGCGAGGCGACCCGGAGTGCCGTACCGAAGAACTGCCCGACCCATTTTGCGGCAGGCCGGGTCTCTGCATGATTTGATAGGGCGAAACCAGGAGAACGCACCATATTTGCCCAACATTATGCCCGGCTCAGCACCGGCCAATGGCCGCAGCTGGAGAGAAGGTTCGACCAGCATGTGCTTGCCTGTGTGCTTTCACGTGCGCTCGAGGAGATAGAGGCCGGCGAGGCGACGGCGACGGAGGCAACCGGACTTTCGCGCGCCGAGTTGCGCGATGTCCTGTCCCGCTGTTTCCCTGCTTTTCCTATCAACGCGTTTGCCTTGGAAGAGGGGAGCGAGCCTGAGCCGGATCTGGAAGAAGAACTTCTGCGCGGACTGCTGCTGGCGCATGCCCGGCCCGACGACAAGGCAAGCGCCCGCTTCGCCAAGATCATCGCCCGGCGTGCCATGCGCAATGACCACCTCTGGCAAGACCTTGGCCTTTTTAGTCGAAGCGACCTCGGCCGCCTGCTCGCCTCGCATTTTCCGACGCTGGCGGCCGGCAACACCCAAAACATGAAATGGAAAAAATACTTTTACCGAAAGCTCTGCGAGGCCGAAGGCTTTTCGCTGTGCAGCTCCCCCAGTTGCCGGGACTGCAATGATTTCGAAAGCTGCTTCGGCCCGGAGGAAGGCGAAAGCCGCCTCACACGGACCAAGGACAACGCCCAGGATTGAGAGCCGCTTGCGTCAGTCGTACAGCGTCAGAGCTCGCGCCGCGCCATCTGTCTGTTGTCAAATCTCGACGGACGCCTTGGGGGATTTGAATACTGTGCGCTCGCGATGCTCGCTTCGGCGGGTCGTCGTCATGGCAGGCGCGAGTCGAATGTTTGTTAGATGCCGCCACAACCTAAGCCGGCATCATCAATCGCTACAAGCGCAAGGAGTTGAAGGACACGTTGCGCGATCTTGAGCAGGCCGGACTTGGTGACCAGCTCGTTAGGTTTTCCAATTCATGAGTGGCTAGAGCGATGGCTGTACTGGCGTTCGATCTCGTTTATTTTTCCGGCCTGACGGCAGACCAACTGCTAGGCAGCGTCATCTCACTTCTGGCGTGTTTGCTCCTTTATAACGCTCTGGCTCCGGACCGAGTTAATCGATAGGTCGGCGGCCGCTCGGCGTCACTGCTAATGCCCTGATACGATTTTAGGAAACGGGGTCTGCAGTGTTTTCTTCCGCTTCGGCGCCACATAGCTTTCAACCAGGCGAAATGCTCGACGTCGACAGTTACCAGCGGCCGTAGGTTGATGGTCACCGTGTTTGGCGCTCAGAACTTCCTCCGTGCTAGTCAATGGCGAGCATCGGAAGCGATTTTGCAGGTTTTGCGCTGACGGGATTCTGGCTCGGCCCGCCGGTCGGGTTCGTCAAAAGGTGATAATATAGCGTTGTATGTCCGATCGGCGGTAGTAGCCGCTTACTGATCGCCGGACGGTCATCCCTGAACCTTGTTGCACCGCACCTGGAGTGCTTAGGGAATGATATTATCTGACAAATGGAAAAATCACGTAGGAGCCAAAGTAAAATTTTATTATATCTGTCTCCTGAGAATTACCAAGTAATGATCCAAGAACGAATCTTTCGCGGGCCGTTAAGTTGTTTTTCAACTCTAGTGCGTCACTATGGGGTCCGTAGGTCCCAAAAAATGTCCCATCCTTTGCAGGGCAACAAGGAGGCGTACTATGGCAAGAAATTTTGAAATTCTTACGGGCAGTCTGACTGCCGGATCTGTTCTCGTAATTCTTTGCATGCCAGCGACTGCAGCTGGAATTAATGTCGGAGGCGTCGGCGGGGTATCCGTCGGCAGCGGAGGCGCCAGCGCTAATGTGGGCGGCAACAGCGGCGCTACGGCTAGCGTATCCCTAGGCGGTTCTGGGGCAAATGCCGCAGCCTCCGTCGGCGGCACTGGCGGAGCGACTGCTTCCATCGGCACCGGCGGCGCCAATGTCGGTGTCGTCACCGGGGTCGGTACCGACGTAAATGTCGGCGTTGGAACCAATCCAGCCGCCAACCCCAGCAACCCGACCGCTTCGAGCAACCCGAATCTGGCTAGCGTTGTCGGCGATATGTCGAACGCCCAGGTCACTCGGATGAAGAAGCGCTGCGTCGGAGTGCTTAGCAACGAAGATACCTATGATCGTGAGCTGCGCCGGCTCTGCTTGCTGATCTCGCGCCGCTAACCAGCGACCCCTTTCCGACCTGTCGGGGCTGTCGACATGACACTCTCCAGTTCCGGCAGTGGAAGCCCGCCCGCCGAAAGGTTGGCGGGCTTTTACAGTCAGCGTTTTTCCATCCGCAGCAGGCAGGATGTTTAGGCACTTTCGCGTATGTAAACGTTGACACTTAAGGCGCTTTCGCCTCGTAGGCAAGTTGTGTAACGCCTTGTTCTTGAACAAAAAATGTGAGAACGCCTAGTTGCTTAAGCGAAAAGCGCCTTACCGAGCGGATATCAAAAATAAACATTGTAGCGATCTTGCAACCGCCCGAGGCCGCTTTTACGCGTTCGGAGCAAGTCTAAGACCGATAAGTCATCGGTTTTGCTTATGTTTCTTCACGTCACGGTGGCGGTAGGTGTAGCCGGGAATGTCCTGCAAATGGAACGTATTGCCGGGAGGCGAGTAGCGGTAGATAAATCCGAATTGGTCGGTGGTCCCGTTGACGCTCGTATAAGTGATCTCGCCATACAGATACATATGGAACGGAACCCGCCCCTATGTGAGTATCGGACAGGAAAAGCTCATTCAGCACATTGTTTGTGATAGGGCCGCCGCGATCAAAAGCTGCAGGGCTAAGAGCATCGTCTGCCCCGAGCACCCGTTCAACGTCATTGATTTCTCCGGGATGGTAATGCGGAGTTGGCGGCAAGTTGCAAAGCCGGAGGCTCGCCCGAATCTCGTTTATGATGGCAGGAGTGCGTCCGAAATTCTTGATCGAGTATGCCGCTTCCGGAATTGGTCTTTTGTTGTCGGGCTTGTCAGCCCAATCGTGCGTCACCTCCACCAACGGTTTGGTGGCGGTGACGAACAAATACGGGCGCTCGATATCGAGCAAAGCCTTTTCGGCAATGTCGGCGCTGCGCTGGGTGTGCCTAGCAGCCTCTTTGGCGTAGTAAGCAGCGGCCATAGCAGCGGCGAGCGTGAAAGCACCCACGATAGCGCCAATGGTGGTCCAGTTCGCCGACTGTTGGGCAGCGTCGGCAGCGTTCCACTGGGCACGCAGATCGGAACTGCGATCATCGTGACCTGCTTGGCACGGGTTAGTGTAACTTGGGGGTTCATTTGCCTGTTGGACTGGCGGAGGGCTTGCCGCAACAGGGTTGCCTATGGTCTCTTGATGCTGTTCGGAATGTTGGGGCTGAGTGCTCTTGCGCTCGTCTGGCGGTAAAGCCGCCCCGAGTAAAACTACTCCGAAAGCCGCAATGAGGATGCCCCGATAACGTCTAAGCATTGCAGTAAGAACGCAGCGCTAAAGCCCCCCGGCTTATTTTGTTGTTCAAATTACGCTCGGTTTCGTGAATTTCCATAGTCGCCAAGTTTTCGGCGAGTTGGGCATAGGTAACGCCCTTCCGCTTCAACTCTGACTTCAAAAGGTTCTTGGCTTTCGTCTGGTATTCGACGGTCTGCGGGTCGTCCTTGCCTGCCATAGCCTCGCCTCAAAAAAATATCATCACAGTCGGTGGTACAGGCCCCTGTATTTGGCGATACAAGCCCCGCATATAACCGGATATGATGACAATAGCCCAACACTTCCTCCTTTCCGCCGAAAGCCGCTCCCTTTCTCTGAAAGAGATTTACAAGGGTGGCGAGGAAAAGGCTTACGACGCGTTCAAGCGCCTTCGCTGGGCTTCGACTCAAGGCGAGCCTGTTTGCCGGAAATGCGGGTGCCTGGATCACTACGACATTCCGACCCGTCGCAAGTTCAAGTGCGCCGCTTGCGGGGGCGCAGTTCTCGGTTACGAGGGCACGATCTTCGCCTTGGCGCAAGCTGTCGTTTGTCGATCTGCTCGCCGCGATCTGCCTGTTTGTTAACGGCGCGAAGGGCATGTCGGCGGTCCAGTTCTCTCGCGATCTGGACGTGCAGTACAAGACCGCCTTTGTGCTGGCTCACAAGCTGCGCGAAGCCTGTCGGCTGAAACCAAGAACGAAACCCTTGAAGGCGAGGTCGAGATTGACGGCGCTTACTTTGGTGGCGTGGTGCGCGCCGAGGGCGCGCGCTTCTGCTACTGCGCGAACGCCTCTGGAGTCGATTTTTAGCAGCTCATTGGCGTGATCTTCAGTTCCTTCGCCACAAAGCCCGGCGGAGAAGCAGTTTGCTGCCTGGCCTATTCATTGGCCCAAGTCCGCTTGCCACGGCAGCTATCGTTGTCATTTTTACATCAGACGATCGTCTCGTGAGCAGTGGACCGCAAAGTTGCGAAGACGCAGTTGCCCTTTGCTTCTACTGTGCATAGAAGCCATTTGTGCGGGCAGAGGTACAAAAATGGGTGCGGTGCTGTGGGAATAAAATTCGAAAAGCTAAATAAACTGCGGGAGTCTCTACTAGAGGCAAATCACGATTTCCGCGCCAGCACCCAATTGTTCAATAGCTTGGATGTCGCGAAAATTGATCGCGAAATGGATCTTGAAGGTCGTGGAACGCAGCGAGGCGAGGCTAACCAGCCCCCGAAAACGGCCAAGAATTTCGACGATATAGAGCACACAGTTATCGAGAGGGTCGAGGACGAAAAGAAGGCCGCACATCACACACTCGAAGACAGCCTACAGCTACTCTCCGGCCGATTGGCTGGCCTCGACTTTGAAGAGCAGTTTGGTCTGATCCGTCAGGCGAACGCCGCCAGTGTTTCCGATTTCAAGGCCTCGATCGCGGTGGGCCTGGACGAACTTCACGGATTGCGCAAATCGCTCAACGATGCGGAGAAAGAACACGACTGGTTCAAACAGAAGCACGGGCTTGTCCGGGCTGTGAGGGTTCAACACGGAGCGGCCCATGTTTTCCGAGTGTCCCTGCTAATCTTCCTGTTCCTCATTGAAACGGCGATGAACGGAAATTTCCTCGCAAAGGGAAATGAACAGGGATTCTTTGGCGGGCTCCTCGAAGCCGCCGCTTTCTCGTTTTTGAACATCGGCGCCGCTCTGCTGTTCGCAATATTCTGTGCACGCCTGGTGACTCACAGATCGCTTTTTGTGAAGTTGATCGGCGCGCTGTCGATAGTGGCCTATATCGGCTTGGCATTGACCATAAACCTAGCGCTTGCGCATTACCGCGAGGTTAGCGGGTCCTTTGTGGACGGAGCCGGCGTCGAGGTCGTGCGCAGCATGCTCGCCAATCCGGCTGGCCTTATGGACGTGAAATCCTGGCTTCTGTTCGGCATTGGTCTCATGTTTTCGATCTTTGCGTTTATCGACGGCTGGTTCGTTCTCGACCCATACCCGGGCTATGCGGGTGTCGAAAACAGATTGGTGGCTCGCCGGGAAGACTACATCGAGCGCAAGAGCGAGCTCATCGAGGCTCTGCAAGAGGTGCGCGATGAGCACAACGAGAAGGTGGAGGACATCGTCAAGCGGCTGGGGAGCAGACGCAGGGAGCATCGAGCGATCATCGACCATCGGTCGAGGCTGCTGACGCTCTTTGCGCAGCATCAAGACCAGCTGGAGCGAGCCTGCAACCAGCTTCTCTCAAAGTACAGGGAGGCCAATTTCCAGGCCCGCACAGAGCCAGCGCCAAAACATTTTGCCACACCCTACAAACTTGAGCGCATAAAACCCCTGATATCGTCCGACGATGAATGGAGCGAGAAGGACCTGGGCGCCTCAATTCGTGACGCGCAGGAAGAACTCAACGCTCAGGTGCGGCTCATCGGGCTGGAATGCGAGCGCGGGATCGAACAGTACCGAGATCTCGACAAGCTTCATCCGGATAGCGTGAATGGCTAGGCGGGGTCGCAGAAGAAAGAAAGGCAGTGGCGGCACAATTGTCGCAGCAGCCGGATTGGCCGTGCTGTCGGCTGTGATGCTGGCCGGTTTTGTTTGGATGTGGTCGAGATCCGGGAAGGACCAAATCGACATCAGCACGAATTGCCCACTGAACGGACCTGTGAGCCTGACAGCGGTCTTGATCGACGCCACCGACCCGATTTCGCCGATAACCATGGCGGATCTGAAGAATGAATTCCGCAAGACCATTGGGCGCGTCGAGCCTGGCGGCTATCTCAAGATATTGACGCTGGGCGCGAGGCCCGGCGACCTGACTGTGATGTTTGATGGATGCAATCCGGGCGACGGCTCGACGGTCGACAGCTGGACGAACAATCCGTCTCGGCGGCAGAAGAAATGGGAAGATGCGTTCGAGGACCCTTTGACGAACCTTCCCGACCAGATTCCCAATGGAGAATCCGCGAGCCAATCTCCGATCATGGCCGGAATTCAGAAAATCAAACTGTCGCTATTCGATAGCAGTTTGGCGAAAGAGAAGACCGCTAAGCGAATAATAGTCGCGTCAGATATGATCGAACATACGGCGCTGTACTCACAATATCGTTCGGGTCTCGATTATCAGAAGTACCTTGATAGCGCGGCTGACAGGACTTACGGGACATCGCTCGATGGCGTCGGGTTTACGATACTCTACGTCGATAGGGCGAAGAAGCCATTTGGCTCTTTCGAACATGCAGAGTTCTGGACCCGGTGGGTTCAAAGCCATCATGGTGATTTTGAGAAGCTGGTAGGGTTGGAGGGGTTAAACTAATGGCCAAGAAGCGAGGGGAGTCGTTCTTAGGACATCCGAGCCTGCCCCTTTTCGTCTTTGCGACGCTAACCCTGGGTGGCTGCGTGTTCATCGCAATAGCCAAGCTGTCGGGCGTAGACCCTATAATCGCGGCGAGCGCACCGGTGTGCCTGATGCTCATCTATCTTGCCGCGTCCGTCTTCACCGGCAAGCTACGGCTCCACGATGAGCAAACAGGCGACAATCTCTACTACATGGGTTTCCTGTTTACGTTGACGAGTCTCGGCGTATCGCTGTTTCAGTTTGGTTCCGAAGGATCCACCGACACAATCGTGAGGAACTTTGGTATCGCGGTGACGTCGACGATCACGGGCATTGCTTTGCGGATCTTTTACAATCAGATGCGCCGCGATCCTGCCGACATCGAACGGACGGTCAGGCACGAACTCGCGGATATGACGCGGCGTGTAAGAGCCGAGATGGAAAGTGTAACCAGGGAATTCGCTGACTTTCGCCGCGTAAGCAATCAGATGTTGGAGGAGGGTTTTGCCGAAATCGCCGTTCAAGCGGAGCGGAACGGAGAGCACATAAGATCGGCCCTGGATAAAATCGCGATGGAATCGATCAGACCAGTTCAAGAGGCCTCGGGAAAGCTCAGCAATGCTTTGAGCCACAATTTTGGGCAGATCGAAAGTCAGTTCTCGTCGATCGCACAGCGCGTCGAGGCGGCAGCCGATCTGCTCGACAAAGCCAACAGCTCAATGTCCTCTTCAGTTGGCAGACTGGGTGAACAGGCCGAAAGCGTAGCCACCAAGTTGGAGAAGGTTGTCGTCCCTGATGAGGTCCTTAAGAACGATCTGGCGCCGATTGAAACTTCTTGGCAGCGCGGTCGCTCAGTATGCTGTCAAAACAGAGACGGCTTCGCAGGAACAGCAAGCCCGCATGGCGGGCATCGTTGATGCTGTGGCTAAAGTGGCCGCAGGTGTGGAAAAGGCTGTGGCAGCCGCAGAGCAAACAGCGGAGAGCGTCCAAGCGCAACAACGCTTGACCCAGGCGCTTGCCGCAGTGGTGCAAAAGCAAAGCAAGGACACCGGAGACCTTGTCGCAACCTTGGCAGGAAGAACCCTTCACGCGCCGAGGCCTGTTCCCCCTCTCAACGCTCCTATCGCGATTGAACAGCCACTGGCAGATCTGGCCGCAAATGACACCGTCGAGAGCGCACCAATTCGGGTCGAGCCTGAGCCCCAACCAGACGCTTTCCAAACTCTGGGAAGCGAGCCTCCCGCCGAACGAACGGAACCGCCTAAGCGAACCAGTTGGTGGGGCAGGTGAGTGACGCTGGCGGGACTTCGGTCGCCTTCGAGCGCAAGGGTTTTGGCCGCGGTTTGATACTGGGCCTGACCATGGCCGAGACGATGCTGCTTTTGGTGTTCTGCCTGTTGCTAGCAGCCGGTGCTATCATCACGAAAAAGCAGAAAGAGACCGATGAGGCACTGCGAGCCACTCAATCAAACAAGGAAAACGTGCAGAGGCTCGAAGCCGAGAACAAGCGGCTTCTGGCTCAGATAAAAGCGGTGTTTCAGCCCACGAGGGGAGGAACCGTTCCCGACGAACAATGGCGCGAGCTGGTCCTGGCCAAGGATGCTGTTAAGTCGGTCAAGGAAGCAGGTATTTCTCTGGAGGAGGTCGTGCGAAATGCCCCTGTCGCGAAAGTCCTTGCGGACAACGACATAAGCATTGATCAGACCAAGGCCATGATAGATGCGGCGAAGGTCTTGAGAGAATTCGGTTACGCCGGCACCGACAAAGGGCTGCAGGATCTGGCTGATGTGCTCAAGGAGGCTGCAGAGCCGACGCAAGCAGCAAAACCTCACGATTGGCCGCCGATCATCAGTCTCAGCGAACTGGATGGCTATAATTTCGATACCGGAAGCGCAGAGCTTTCGAATGCCTTCAAAACAAAGTTGCGCGATCTTGCGAAGACCATCGCCGGGACTGCGACCTCGTACGGTGTCGACGTGATTGAGGTAATTGGACACACGGACGAACAGGCAATGGCGGGCGAATCCTCCAACATGGACAAGGGGCTCCAACCGGTCCTGTCAGGGAAAGTGGAAATCGGCTCACTCCATCCCGCCGACAATGCCGGTCTTGGGCTGGCCCGCGCGATTTCAGTTACAAGTGTGCTCAGTGACATGCCCGCATTAAAGGGGTTTACGATTTTGCCGATGTCTGGTGGTCAGCTCATCCTGCCCGGCGATCATCTCACCGACGGAGCGCAGATTGGCGATGTACGGGCTCGAAGGCGCATCGAGATTAGGGTGAGGCAGCGATCAAAATTGGCGACGGTTGGTGGCGCCAAGCCATGAATGGGGACGAGAGACTGGCGCCTTAGTCGGTACGGCAGTTGAGTTGGGGGGATTGGGCTATGGGGTTTTACGTTCGAAAATCGATCAGTGCGGGACCATTCCGCTTTAACTTTTCGTCCGGTGGGGTTGGCGCTTCCGTTGGCGTGAAGGGCCTCCGCATCGGCACTGGGCCAAGAGGTCACTACATCCACGCCGGCGTGGGTGGGCTCTACTATCGTGGCACTTTAGGCAAGGCCAGCGCGAAGAAGGTAGTTCAGCTCTCTCAGACCCCATCTGCGCCGCAACCCCGTCCACAATCCTCGCGCCCGGAATACGTCTCTGACGGCGTCGTGATGAGAGAAATCGAGTCCCGCGATGTGGTGGAAATGCGTGACGAGACATTCGCCAATGTGCTCGATGAAATCAATGCCAGGCAATCGCAGACGCGGCTGTCCGTAGCACTCGCGGTTTTGTTCGGGATTGCAGGTTTCGTTGTGGGGACCAAGCTCGGAGGTGCCGCACCGGTGCTGGGCATCGGTGCCTTTGTGCCGGGTATGCTCATTGGCAAATGGTTTGACAGTTACCGCCGGGTGAGCGTGCTCTATTACGATCTGGAAAAAGACGCGGAGGCCGCCTACGGGCGACTTGTCGGCGCGTTCGAAACTCTCACCGGCTGCGCAGGGAGATGGCATGTCGCTGCCGGCGGCAAGATAGAGGATCTGACTGCTTGGAAGCGAAATGCCGGGGCCAGCATGCTGGTCGACAAAAAGCCCACGACACTTACAAGCTCCTTGCCGAAGGTTGTACGCAGCAACGTTACTCCTCCTTCAATCCATGTGGGTCGGCAGGTGCTCTTCTTCATGCCTGACCTAGTGCTGGTGAAGGACGGAAACCGATACGGCGCAGTCGGATATGCCGATCTGCAGACCCAATTCGCCCCGAGTAATTTTATCGAGACCGGCAAAGTTCCATCTGATGCGGAGATCGTGAGCTACACCTGGGCTCACCCAAACAAAAACGGCGGGCCTGACAAGCGCTTCAAAGACAATCGGCAGATCCCTGTATGCCGCTACGAAGCGTTGCGGTTTTCTAGCCCGTCCGGACTTAACGAGCTGGTGGAATTTTCCAAGACAAACGTCAGCCAGCCCTTTTGCCAGGCTCTATCGGCACTCGCGCAATTGCATCGAAGCTCCGACCGCCAATTCATAACGCTAAATGCGCACACTAGGGAGTGATGGTTGGGGATGGGCTCAAAGCGTGAGCCCAGGTCAGCAAACGCCTTCGCACGGAATCCCGTCGCTATCTCGATCCAACTTGCTCCCCCATGAGCAGTTGGCGAGATACCAACGTGCTTCTTCGCAAGATGAAATCTGCGTGCACAAGCGGCGAGGTTGGCATGAGTAGCTCTGTGCTACTTGGCGACGGCTGACAAGCCCAAGGGGGCTTTTGGTTGGGCTCGCAGATTCGGCATGTTGTTCGCGCCAATCCCAAGGGTTGTTAAACGTCCCAATCCAGATTCCAACCTTTGCGGTTTCAGCATTAGTTTGCTGTTGCGCATAGGCGCCGTGGCTATAGCGGGGCCAGTCCAAGGCTTGGCCATGTTCGACCATCCAGGACGCGGCGCTGACACCGTCCGCGCGCCGACAATCACCGACGAAGCGACGGTACCGATCCCATGAAACAAATGTGCATTGGACAGGCTGCGAAGCCGCAAGGAAATTCGCCAATGCTTCGGCCGCCCGGCGCCCGCAGGGGTATTGATGTGCGCTAGCGTCATTGCAGTATTGGCGGCTTTCGGGTGCATCGATGCCGTTGAAGCGGACGCGCTGCCCGTGGATCTCTATCGTGTCTCCATCAATCACCGATGCTATGCCTACTATCGGCGCCCGTCTCGACCCGGCCGAGTTTGCTATATCGAGACCACGTAACTGGTCACCCGAGCCTGTAAAATAGTGGGTCGCGTAAGCAGCCAAGGCCACCACGATCACCAGGATCAGAGGCAAGCGCACATCTGTAGAGAAACGTCTGCGGACGATTGGTTCAGCGCCGCGCCTTGGTCGCGCGCGGCGACGATGAGAATAGCGATTGTTATTCAATTTCCGATCCTTTGCGAAACGCAAGCTGCATGATTTGTAACGTGCCTCTGCACCATTCATAGGCGCCTTTTTCGCTGGCGCTGGTTTGCCTTGTAGTTCGGCGCTTTGAACACCATGGTGCCTTCGCAGATCAGCCCGAAGTCACGACTTTGTAGTTACCTTTTCCGTAAACACGACCATCTTTCCGCGCTGGAGCCTACAAGTTTTCTCGGAATGAAATTAGGAGGCCGATTCAAAAAGAAGTCGGCTTGTGCGCCAGTTGGTCGTGGCCGGCGAGGCGGATGCCAGAGCTGCCAACACCTCGTCCACACGTATGATGGCATTTTGTCTGAAAGGGAACCTCGAGATCAAGGTGGGGATGCGAAGTGTCCGGAACATTAAACAAACATCCGCAATTTTTCCACCAAGCCGCAGTGCTCACAATACTAAACGATTGAAGTGTTGGTGGCAGCCATTCGAGGTTGGAAAAACCAGCATTTTATGTTGCGGACAGCCCTTGTCTAGGCTCTATGTGTCCAGCCTATCAGGGGGGTGTGAGTGTCGGAAGTTGAAAAATCGGTCTTCCAAAGCGATCTGCCTTTAAAGGAAAAGCTCGAGCGAGCCAGGATGGAATTGCTCGACCTTTCTGCTCGCAACCGACTTTTGAATGTGCCACGGTTTTCAAAGAGCGCGAAGACGATCGATATTGTCGACGAGAGGTCGTCTGAGATCTATCGATTGCTGGTGAGCGAAGGAAAGGCTTTTACCTTCCTGGCCGGCAAGCCGGATCGGCCGAAGGCAGGCCAGGTTGAAAGCAGCCCTCCAGACGAGGAAATCGACTATTCCCCCGTTGCTCTTGCTCAGCCTGAGGACGAAGGATTCGACGACAGAGGGGTATCTGCGCGACATTCTGACACCAAGCTTCAGACGAGGATGACCCCAACGGGGCTGCAGCGCCGGCTCCTTGATCTCTACCACGATGCCCGCACACTTGAGGAAGAGCAGGGCGTCAATATCCTCTTTCTGGCCCTTGGCATGCTGAAGTGGATTGACCCGAGCAACAAAGAAAACATCCGTCAGGCTCCTCTCATTTTGGTCCCGGTACGGCTGGAGCGAGGGGCCGCTGGAGAAAAGTTTCGGCTGCGAGCTCGTACGGAAGATCTTACCGCAAACCTCTCCTTGGAACTCTATCTCGACCGCATTCACAAGCTCGCCCTGCCGCGTTTTGAAGTAGGAGACGACTTCGACGTCTCGGCCTATCTCGAAGCCGTTGCCGAAGCAGTGTCGACCAAAGAGGGTTGGCAGGTTCTTGCCGATGATATGGTGCTCGGCTTCTTCTCGTTCGCTAAGTTCTTGATGTACCGTGACCTGGATCCGGATCTCTGGCCGGATGGCGCAAAGATTATCGAACAACCGAAGATCCGCTCGCTTCTTTCAGATGGTTTCGAAACACGCGAACCGCTGATGTCGGACGACATTGCGATTGATCCGCATATCGCGCCTGCCGAAATGTTGCATATCGTCGACAGTGACAGTTCTCAGACGCTGGCGATCCATGATGCAAGAAAGGGTCGCGACCTCGTTATCCAAGGTCCTCCCGGGACAGGAAAATCGCAGACGATCGCAAACATTATCGGGTCGGCCGTTGCCGATGGAAAGACCGTGTTGTTCGTTGCGGAAAAAATGGCCGCACTTGAGGTCGTAAAGCGACGGCTTGACACTGCGGGGGTGGGGGACGCCTGCCTTGAGCTCCATAGCAACAAGGCAAACAAGCGCATGATGCTGGAGGAGTTGCGGCGCACCTGGCAACTCGGATCGCCTCGCGGACAGCTTGCTTCTTCCCTTACTGAACGCCTGCTGGAGGCTAGGGATAAACTCAATGCACATGCTACAAGGATGCATGTTCCATTTGGAACGTCCGAACTCACTCCATACCAGGTTCTTGGCCAGCTAACCCGACTAAGGCAGAACGGGCAAAAGACAGTTGATATTGAACTTGAGGATGCCACCGCTTGGACGAATGACGGTGTCTCGCAACGTCGCAAACTTCTCGATGACGTGTCTCAGCGGATCAACGAGATCGGCTTGCCGATCCACCACCCATGGCGGGGAGTTGGCCTGGATGTCGTCCTACCAACGACCATTGAGAGGCTCGTCCCACGCATTGCGTCGTCGCTGGATCAAGCAAAGGCTCTGCACGCCAAACTGGCCGATATTGCTGAGCGGATCGAGGCGAAGCCTCCGCAAATCCTCAGCGACAGCGGCGAGGTAGAAGATCGCGCTGAGCTTCTCGCGTCCGCACCTGGACTTCCTGCCGAGGCGCTAGTCTCGCCGGTTTGGGATGAGCGTCCAAAGGACATTGCATCGCTTCTCTGGACAGGAACAGATTTCAACCGCAAATCCGAGGAACTGTCGGAGCAGTTGGTGGCGACGGCTATCGACACGCCAATTGAAGGTCTCGAGACAGAGCTTGCTAAGCTTCCTTCAGACTTTCCGAAAGATGGTTTCGTTCGTGCGCGCCAGCTAACCGTGTTGCTCCCGCGCTTGAGAGAAGAAGCTGAGCGGCTAAATCAAGAACTGGGGTCTACGGTTTTACCGGACACGCTTGCAGGACTCCTCAGGTTAGTGATGACCGGCGAGAGAGTTGCGGCAGCCCCCGATGCGAGCCCTGAGGCATTCGCAGCCACAGTTTGGGACTCCGGGCTGGAACAGGCTGGTGACCTTGCCGACAGCGTAGCAACGCTAGAGACTGCTAGAGCCGAGCTTCAGGGCAAAGTTGTTGATGCCGCGTGGAGTACCAACGTGGCCGCGGCGCGGCAAGCGCTCGCCGAGCACACGGGAATATTGAAAGCATTGAATGGCGACTACCGTCGTGCCACTGCACTTGTGCGGACTATTTTGGTGGCCCCTAGCGCGCCTGCGGCGGAGATAGTGGGTCTCCTCGACATTCTAATGAAGGGCCAAGCGGCCGCAGCAAAAGTGCGCGAAGGCGACGCCTTTGGCGGTTCCGCCTTCGGAGCCGATTGGCGCGGTGAGAGATCGTCTTCGGCACCACTCCAGGCCCTAGTGGAGTGGATGCGCACGCTGAGGGGACTTGGCTCGGAACCGCGAATTATAGCCGGGCGGATGGCGGAGCGCTCTGAAGCGGGCGCGCGTGCGGTCCGAGTTCGTAAGGTGATCGACATCGGTCAGCCGATTATCGAGGGGTTTTGGAACGATTTAGGCCACCTTGCGTCATCCCTGCAAGGTGACGTGGCTTCCGCCGAGCGGGCCTCGCTGCAAATGATGGAAGCGAAGGCAAGCACTGTAGCTCAAGCCGATGACGCGTCACGACAGGTTCTGACTGACGTTCCAGATCTGATCAGTGAGCGGGTGGAGATACTACGCCGACTAGGCAGACTACAAGCGCTTGATCAAGAGATCGAGGACGGGGAAAGCCTTGGCAAGTTCGCATTCGGCTCGTCGTGGCTCGGTCGAGGATCCGATTGGGCCGCTCTCGCGCAAGCCGAACTTTGGCTGAGAGAAAATGGCTCAATCCGGCATTTGGCTGCGCGGTTGCCTGAAAGAAAAGAGATCGCAAACTTGGCGCGTTCAGCGCGTGAAGCGGCCCAAGCGGCAGCGCGGGAATTGAAGGCGCTTGCAGGGGATTTGAAAGCCGATGCTCCCTCCTTGTTTGGAGTAGACGATTTTCCAGACGTCGCGATAGTCGAGGTTGTTTCTCGACTGGAGGGGTGGCTTGATCATCAGGAACAGCTCTCAAAATGGGTTGCCTATGGAGAGCGATCCGAAACAGCCCGAAAGGCTGGACTGGGACAGTTGATAGACGGCCTGGCCGACGGCCAGATTACAGCAGGATCGGCGCGATCAGTCTTCGATATGGCCTACTACGAACAAATGTTTCTAGCGATGGCGACCGATGAGCCGGAGCTGGCAAGGTTCGACGGGGAATTGCATTCCAGGGCTGTACGTGACTTCGCGGATCTGGACCGACAGAGGATCAAGGCCGGTGCCATCGAAGTTGTGACGGCTCATCACCGAAAAATTCCTTCAAGAGACGGCGGAGCTGGACCAGTCGGACTGCTTCGTTCTGAGATGGCGCGCAGACGGGGCCACATGCCTATCCGGCAGTTGATGCAGAAGGCAGGGCCTGCCATCCAGGCACTCAAGCCAGTGTTCATGATGAGCCCGCTTTCGGTGGCCCAATTCCTGTCGCCCGGCAGGATGTCCTTCGATCTTCTTGTGATGGACGAGGCGTCTCAGATACAGCCTGTGGACGCGCTCGGCTCGATCGCCAGGGCCAATCAGGTGGTCGTTGTTGGCGACGAACGCCAACTGCCACCCACGACATTCTTCGCCAAGGTGACAGGCTCGCAGTCTGAAGATGACGAGGGTGAGGGCGCGCAGGTCGCCGACATCGAAAGCATCCTCGGCCTGTTCACGGCCCGCGGCTTGCCGCAGCGTATGCTCCGCTGGCACTACCGTAGCCGTCACCAATCTCTGATCGCTGTATCGAACAGCCAGTTCTACGAGAACCGGCTTTTCATCGTGCCAAGCCCCTATACCCAAGAGGCAGGCATGGGGTTGCGGTTTCATCATGTGCCAGAGGGGGTCTTCGATTCCGGTGGCACAGGAACCAATCCGGTAGAGGCGAGAGCAGTAGCCGAAGCGATCATCCGTCATGCGAAGGTGAACCCGCGAGAGACTCTAGGCGTTGCAACATTTTCGGTTAGCCAACGCCGCGCGATCCAGGATGAACTCGAAGGGCTGCGGCGACTAAATCCCGATACGGAGGAGTTCTTTCACGCGCACCCCAGCGAGCCATTCTTCGTCAAGAGCCTTGAAAATGTTCAAGGCGATGAGCGCGACGTGATCATGATCTCAGTGGGGTATGCCAAGAATGCGCAGGGGTACATGGCCATGCGTTTCGGCCCTCTTGGTGCGGAAGGCGGCGAGCGTCGGCTCAACGTCCTCATAAGCCGCGCCAAGCGCAGCTGCGAAGTATTCGCGTCCATCACAGACGAGGACATCGACCTGGAGCGTGGCAAAGGGAAAGGCATCTTCGCCTTCAAGCTCTTCTTGCACTACGCGAGAACAGGACGAATTTCGCTTGCCCAGGCCACGGTTCGCGAAATGGATTCAATCTTTGAAGAGCAGGTAGCCAACGCGCTGATCGGAAAGGGTTACCAGGTTCATGCTCAGGTTGGCATTGCAGGCTTCTTCATCGATCTCGCGGTTGCTGATCCGGAGAGGCCAGGCCGCTATATTCTTGGCATCGAATGTGATGGCGCAGAATATCATTCATCGCGCTCGGCCCGAGATCGAGACCGGCTACGGCAGTCTGTTCTGGAAGACCATGGTTGGATAATCCATCGCATCTGGAACGCTGACTGGTTTCAGAGGCCACGCGAGCAGCTGGAGCGAACCATATTAGCAATTGAGGCTGCGAGAAAAGAGCTCGATGAGCGGGCCGAATTGGGGGTCCAGAGAAATCGTGCTGTAGCCGTGCAGGTTGTTACGGTCGACAGAGGCAACGTGACGGAAATCGGTCTCGAAAGCACAAAGGGATCCGAGATACCCAATCGAGCCTACGAAGAGGCCGAACTAAACCGACCGGGATCGTTCGAACTCCACGAGACGCCCAGCGGAATCATGGCCGGACTGGTCGAGCAGGTGGTGGCTATAGAAACACCAATCCATGTCGACGAAATAGTTTCGCGTATTCGGGGCGCGTGGGGTCTGCAGCGGGCCGGTGGCAGGATTCAGGATGCAATCGAGCGAGGGGTAGGCCTAGCGCAGAGAGGTGGTGCAGTAGCCCGTCGAGGCAGCTTCTGCTTCAAGCCAGGTGCTCCTGTTCGTCTCAGGGATCGCAGCGGCGTCGTGTCCGCTGGATTGCGCAAGCCCGAAATGATTGCGCAGGACGAAGTCGCCCAAGGCGCCATGGAAGTCGTGAAATCCAACCTCGGTGCGACGGAGGAAGAAATCGCAATAACCGTTGCGAGAATGCTGGGCTTCAAAGCCACAAGTGCACAATTGCGGCAGTTGATTTCAGCTGGGGTCGCCGATTTGATTGCCAAGGGCTTGCTGCGGCCCCAAGACGGTTTGTTGGTGGCCGGCGAGTCCGCGAGCGAGGCATTAGCTGAAGTGTGACCGGGCATTGTAGAGCCCTCGTTGCAATCTCTGTTGAAGCTCGGAACACCTCTTTTGCTGGCGGAGGCCGAATGGCATTTCGATTCGTACACACGGCCGATATTCATCTCGACTCGCCGCTGCGTTCGCTCGCGATGCGTAATCCCGATCTTGCCGGGCTCGTGGGCGACGCCAGCCGCCAGGCATTCGTTTCGATAGTGGATCTCTGCCTAGAGGAACGCGTGGATGCGTTGGTAATAGCCGGCGACCTATACGATGGTGATCAAACCTCGATGAAGACGGCGCGGTTCCTGGCAGCGCAGATGACACGCCTGCACCAGGCCGGCATCAGGGTTTTCAAGATCCGCGGCAATCATGACGCCCTGTCGCGGATTTCCAAACAGCTGGTGTTTCCTGACACCGTGCCCATTTTTGGCGGTCGTGCTCAGTCGGTATTGCAGACAGCCGGCGGTGTGGACGTCGTTTTCCATGGTTTGAGCTTTGCGAACCCTAAGGCGCCGGACAGCCTGCTGCCCAAATATCCGGCTGCTCGCGAAGGAGCCGTCAATATTGGCATCATGCATACCAGTCTGGCCGGATCGCCCGGTCACGACGTTTACGCGCCCTGCAGCATCGCTGACCTGCACGCCCACGGTTTCGACTATTGGGGGCTTGGCCACATTCATCTTCGCCAAGTCCATTCCGGCGCAAGCACGGTGGTGATGCCGGGAATACCGCAGGGGAGGGATATCAACGAGGCCGGCGAGAAATCAGTCACCCTTGTGACGGTGCGAGACGACCGTTCGGTGCAGATCGAGGAAAGGCTGACCAGCGTTGCGCAGTTCGAAAGGGTCAGCGTCGACCTTACGGGAGCAGTGGAGTGGTCCGAGGCCGTCGCGCGTGTTCGAAACGCACTCGAAGAGATGCGGGCCGCCGTCCGGTCGCGTCATGCTGTGGCCCGCGTTGGCCTAACAGGAACATCACCATTGTTATGGGCGCTGATCCGCGACAGAGATCTCCTTCTTGCCGAAGCCGAACAGGCTGCGGAACAGCTAGGCCATACGTGGGTGGAGAAGCTCGAGCTTGACCTCGCGCCACCTCGGGCGGAGACGGCCGAGGATATTGCTGATCCGATTTTCGAACTCGAGCAATCCATGCGCGCCGATGCCACCTCGGATGCCTTCCGCGCCGAGGCGAGGGCGTTCGTCCAAAGGATGGTCGCCGACCTTCCGGCCGACGGACGGGATTTTGCTGGGAAGGACGAAGCCGGGCTGGAACGGTTCCTCGATCAGGTGCTTTCCAAGGGCGCAGACTTGGTGACTTCCCGCCTTAAGTCCGGTGGAGCGTCATGAGGCTGCAGCGCCTTGACCTCATTCGCTATGGAAAGTTCACCGATGGTACGATCGACTTCGGACCCAAACCGGAATCCGGACCTGATCTGCATATCGTGTTTGGCCTGAATGAGGCCGGCAAATCGACAGCGCTTTCCGCCTATCTAGATTTGCTGTTCGGCATCGAGGAACGGAGCCGCTACAACTTCCTGCATGAGTACAGCGCCATGCGCATCGGTGGGGTTCTGGAACTGGCCGGCTCCGAGCACACGTTCACGCGTACGAAACAGCGTACTAATTCGCTATTGAACGCGACGGGCCAATCGATGAGCGAGGTGGCGATCACGGCGCATCTCGCCGGACTGTCGCGTGACGCTTACACGACTATGTTTTCACTCGATGACGAGACGCTGGAAGCCGGCGGAAAATCGATCCTGGAATCGCGGGGCGACCTCGGCAAGCTCCTCTTCACGGCCAGCGCCGGTCTTGGGAACGCAAGCGATACGTTGAACGCCCTCGAGGCCGAAGCAGACGCGCTGTATCGGAAGCAGGCGCATGGCACCGAACTGGCGCTGCTGAAGAAGCGCCTTGTTGACGTGAAGTCGCGCAGGGATGCGATCGACACACTTGCATCGACCTATGAGGGGCTGGAGGCCGAACGTCTCGATGCATCGCAGCAGTACGGCCGAACCATCAGCGATCGGGCGGTGCTGGTGGCCAGGCTGGATACCATTGCTCGTCACGTACGTGCTGCGCCGATGCTGGCGGATATGCGCCGCAAGATTGCCCGGCTGGATCAGCTGCCGGACATCACCTCCCCAGCCCGGACATGGACGGGAAGTGTCACCGAACTAATCGATGACGATGCCAGCCTCAGAACGCGACTGTCCGCAAACATCGATGAGGTCGAGCGGCTGTCGGCAAAAGTCACTGCGGTCGACGAGGACGAACGGATCCTATCGATTTCCGAACGCATTCGCAGCCTGGCGGAGGGCAAGGTGCGCCATACCGCGGCTGGCTTTGACTTGCCCACTCGCAGGATGGGGCTGCAAATCCTCAACAACACCGTGGCAAGCTGCCTTGCCGCCTTGGGCCGGTCTTCCGAGCCGGATCCTGCCGCACTGCTTCTGCCTGCCGTCACAGTTGGCGTCGTTCGCGCTATGGTCGAGCAGAGGTCCGGTATTGCTACGGGCGCGCGCGCCGCCCGCGACGAGGCGGCGGCAGCACTCGATGCGTTGCAGGTGGCAAGGCAGCGGGTCGGCGAGGAAAGGGCGGTGCCCGAACCCGCCAGGGCAAGGCTGGGCTCGGCTTTGTCGAAAGCGCGAGCAAGCGGACACAAGGCAGAGATCAAGACGGCTCGCGAGGCGGGAGATGCGGGAACAATCCGATGGAAGGCATCGCTGGCTCGCTTGCGTCCATGGAACGGAGATGCCCTCGCTCTCGTCAACGTTGCGGTTCCGAGCGCGGGGCAGATTGCCGCCTGGAAGACAGTAGCGACAGTACTGGCAAGGAACACCGCGGTACTTGCCGAACGCCTCGCCGAATACGAGGGCCACCATGCAATGCTCGCCGCACGATTGGATGCCCTTCGAGCCTCGGTCGACGTTGTCGACGATGAAGCGGCTGCCGCCATCCGCCGTCTCCGCGATGATGCGTGGGCAACGCACCGCGCAGTGTTGACTGGTGACACCGCTGACGATTTCGCCGTGGCACTGACGCGCGATGACGTTGCCAGCGCAGGCCGGCTGGCCGGCGCGGCGGATCTGGCCGAGATCCGGGCAATGACGCGTGCCCTGGCCGAGGCCACGGCCAACCTGTCACGAAACGGCATCCACAGCCAACAGCTCGTCAAGGATGCGGATACCCAATTGTTGGAAATCCGTGTGGCCGCCAGCGACCTCCTCGGAGAAGCCCTGGAACCTTCGTCTGAGCGCCTGATCGAAAGGATCGAGGATCAGATCGAGGCGCGCAGCGATGCGCTCGCTGCCTGGGAGCAGATCGAACTTGCTCGCTTGAAAGCCGAGCGAGCCGCTGACGCAGGCGAGCAGATACACTTGGAAATGAGAGCGGCGCTGGAAAGTGTCGGCATAGGATCAGAGCCCGGCGACCCCCTCGAAGCAATCATGGCCATCGCGGAGCTGTTTCTGGACCGGCAGCGCAAGGTGGACGCCGAGTATGCCGAGGCGCTCAGGATGGTGAGTTCCAAAGAAGAGGATCTAGCTGCCCGACGGGTTGCGGTAGGGGTGGCGGAGCGTCGCGAGGAGGAATGGCTGGCCGGCATTACCGAAGCGCTCAAGGGAACGTGGCTCGAAAGCGGTCTGTCCGCGTCAGGCGTTGGCGCTGTGCTCGATCAATTGGCCGAACTGTCAAGAAGCCTGCAGGAACGGGAGGATCTGCAGCTGCGTATCGACAAGATGGAGGCCGACAGGGCCAATTTTCTGGTCGAGGTCATCGCCGTTGCGGTCGAAGCCGACGAGCCGACGAAGGATGGCGAGCCGGAGCAGTTGGCCACCCGCCTTGCCGAGCGCCTGGAGCGTGCCGAGCGGACACGTGAAACGAAGGCAAGCCTCGGCAACGAGCTGAAGCGCCTCAAGGAGGCGCGCGAAATCCTCGACACCGAGATTTCGGCACACGAACGCCGCAAGAATGAAGTGCTGGGCGTCTTTGGCGTCGCCACTCTGTCCGAGGTAGTCGAACGCGACGAGCTGCTGCGTGAGCGCGATGGCTTGCGCACTACCGTCGCCGAACTTGAGGAGCGGATAGTGGCGGAACTCGCAGTCGATGGATTCGACCAGGCACGCTCGATCCTGGACGCGATCGATTTCGACAGCCTCGCGGTCGAGAAGGCTGAGGGCGAGCAGCGGCTTCGCCAGTTCGATGAAACTATCCAGCAACAGCTGATCCGACAGACCCGCGCGGCAGACAAGTTGGACGCCATCGGCGGTGACAGCGCGGTTGCCCGCCTGGATGCCGAACGGCGCACAACCCTGTTGGAAATCGAGGAGAAGGCCGTTCGCTACATTGAGCTGAAACTTGGTATCATGTCGGCTGGAAATGCTTTGCGGATCTACCGTGAGAACCACCGTTCGGGGATGATGGCGCGTGCATCAGACGCATTCAAGCTAATGACCCGTGGGCAGTATTCAGGCCTTACAACCCAGCCCGTCAAAGGCGAGGAGGTTCTCATCGCGGTGCAGCGCGACGGGCAATCCAAGCTCGCTGAAGCGCTTTCGAAGGGCGCGCGCTTTCAGCTCTACCTAGCACTGAGGCTCGCCGGTTATTACGAGTTCGCCCAATTCCGGCCCTCGGTTCCCTTCATCGCCGACGACATCATGGAAACCTTTGACCATATTCGCTCGGAGGAAGTTTTTAGATTGTTTGGGGAGATGGCGAACACAGGTCAGGTCATCTATCTCACGCACCACAAGCACCTATGTGAAATCGCCAAGGCTGTTGTGCCACAATCTACCATTCACCAGCTGGATTAGGCCCGATTAGAATTCGCGTCAAAACGGTTCAACTAACCAACTCGTCTGACATAGGAACCTTCGATCGAATCCGTCATGACGTCCCATAGAGGCTGAGAAATGCCTATTTTGTTCTGCAATGTTGCGTGGATGAACGACTACGCCGGGCGGAGCGCGGATGCCCGCCTCTCGGTGGCGGGGCATTTCGAGTAAGCAGGGTTATTGCGCCGAAGAATGCAACTTTGTTGCAGCCAACGACGGGTACGTTTACGTCGCTTCGAGACGATTAAGGGCGAATTGGATCGGCAGGTGCGCCCACAATATGGGTTCAGTTCAAGGGGCGTAACCCGCCCAGCACTACAAGGATAAGATCAGGTCGTTCAGGGCTAGGACGCTCGCCGAAAATGCATTCGTGCTGCCCCGGAGGGATAGGCACCGCGTCAAAGGGTGGAGTGGCCAGGCAAGCTGATGGTATGCGAACGATACGACAGATCGATCCGCCAGAGCATTCGTCAAGAGAGTAAAGGCATTATCGAAGGCGAGCCAGTCGCTCCCGTCGGGGCATCGCCCGCAAGCGGAGGATCGCGCCGCGCCGTGCATGCGATTGGACCTCTCGTCCCGCTGCGCTGCTGAGATCTCTCCTGTCAGGCGGTCTAGGTTCCGCGCTTCGGGCCGAGCAGGAAAACTATGAGGGCAGCGACGAACGTGGCAACAGCACTGTAGGCAATGGCGCTGGCGATCCCCGCATTCTCCACCAATAGCCCGCCGAAAATCGCGCCGGCTGCGATTGCCACTTGGAATGCTACGACCATCAGCACACCGGCGCTTTCGGCCTGCTCGGGAACGGCCCGCCGCACCATCCACGTCTGTAATCCCACCGGCACCGCGCCGAAGGCAAAGCCCCACGCGCCAACCGCAATCCCCGAGGCGAAGGCCGATGCTCCCGCCGTCAGTAGCGAAACAGCCGCTATCCCTATGAGCAGCGGTGCAAGGGCCGCGACTGCCTTGAGACTGTACTCGGCCAGAAGCCCGCCGGCCAAATTGCCGAAGAATCCGCCGATGCCAAAAGCAAGCAACACAAGCGAGATCGTCTCGACGTCAAGCGCGGGAATCTTTTCGAGGAAGGCGCGGATATAGGTGATTCCGGCGAAGTGGCCGGAAGCGACCAGCAGGATGACAAAAAGCGCAACCTTGACCATCGGAATCTTTGCCACATCCAGCAGGCTGCGGACGCTAGTCACTCCAATCGGAGGCAGTCTCGGAATGGTTATGAGCTGCACGAGCAGTGTAGCGACGCCGCCGGCTGCGGCGAGCATGAAGGCGCTTCGCCATCCCCAGATATCGCCGACATAAGCGCCGATTGGAGCTGCGCAGACGGTAGCTACGGAAACGCCGGTGAGGATGGTCGACATAGCGCGAGGCAGGAGGTGGCTTGGAACGAGCCGCATCGCCAGTGCTGCCGACATCGACCAGAAGCCTCCGAGCGCTATGCCGAGCACGACGCGTGCAGTCAGGAGAACCGCCAGCGACCACGCGCCGGCCGCCAGAACGTCCGACAGGATCAGCAGGACCGTCATGGTCCACATGACGGTCCTGCGGTCCAGGCGCTTTGTGATGATGGCCACCGTCGGCGCCGAGATCGCCCCGACGATAGCTGTCGCCGTCATCGCCTGTCCAGCCGCTCCCTCGCTGATACCGAGATCATGCGCGAGGGGCGTGAGCAGGCTGACAGGCAGAAACTCTGCCGTGACCAGCCCGAAGGTGCCCAAGGAAAGCGAAATGACGGCACCCCATGCCGGGCCAGACGGTGGGACTGGCTTTTCTGGGTCGTGCAGAACAGCGTTCATAACGCCTGCTGCGGATCGGGTCATGAACGAAGTCTCCACTTTGATGCAATGCAACGTGATGTTGGCTGCCTTGACCCAAATCTAAAAACACAAGCGCATTTCCCGGCGGCGTTGTACGGAGGAGGGGATGTTCATTGCTTCGCGATACTTTGTGACGGTGCGGCGCGCAACATCAATGCCGGTTTCCTTCAGCCGGACAGCGATGTCCTCGTCGGAAAGCACGTCGCCGGGAGATTCTGCGGCAATGATCGTTTTGATCCGATGCCGGACAGCTTCGGCGGAGTGCGCATCGCCGCCTTGGCAGGACGCGATCGCGACGGTGAAAAAATACTTCAGTTCAAAAACTCCGCGCGGGGTAAGCATGTACTTGTTCGAGGTCACCCGGCTTACCGTCGACTCGTGCACGCCGATCGCTTCAGCGACGGTTCTAAGATTGAGAGGCCGCAGGTGGGCGACGCCATGTTCCAAAAAGGCATCCTGCTGACGCACGATTTCAGCCGCAACCTTAACAATCGTCTTGGCGCGCTGATCGAGGCTGCGGATTAGCCAGTTCGCGTTTTGCAAGCATTCTTCGAGAAATGCTTGATCTTTCGAATTTTGGGCAGTCTGACGCGTGACTTCGGCATAGTAGGTTTGGTTGATCAGCAGCTTCGGCAGCGTGGCGGGATCAAGTTCGATCTGCCACCCGCCTTGCGGCGAGGGTGTGACCCAGACGTCGGGTATGATTGATTCAGAGGCACCGGATTCGAATCTGTTCCCAGGCTTTGGATCGAGCGCACGAACCTCATGCATCATGTCGAGAAGGTCTTCTTCATCGACGCCGCAATGCTGCTTCAGCGCCTCAAAATCGCGTCGCGCAAGCATTTCAAGATGGGCAACCAAAGCTGCCATTGCTGGGTCGAGCCGGTTTCGCTGGCGCAACTGAATCTCGAGGCATTCTCTGAGACTTCGCGCAAAAACTCCCGGTGGATCAAATTGTTGCAAGGTTCCGAGAACCCGTTCCACAACAGCCTCATGGACATTTAGGCTCTCGGCCAGCTCCAAAAGGTTTGCCCGAAGGTAGCCAGTGTCTTCCAGATCGGCGGCAAGCTGGCCAGCGATCAGCCGCTCCTGTGGTGTGAACGCAGTGAGGGCGATCTGACGAGCGACATGGTCGTGCAATGTTTCGGCGAGTGTGGCAAACTCGTCGAGGGAAGGGCCATTGCCCGGCGGGTTGTTGGTCGTGTTGCGAAGTGATTTCCATTGCCCGAGCCGTTCAGGCGACCCTGCCCCGGTCGGACCTCCAACGGCGTTTGCCCCAAAGCCGACAGGCTGATCCGCTCCCGAAATCGAAGCATCGTCAAAAGGCCCGCCATCGTTTGACGCAGATTCCAAGAGCGGGTTCTTCTCGATTTCCCCCTCCACGAACTGATGCAGTTCGGTATGCGCCAGTTGCAGCAAGCGAATCGACTCAATGAGTTGAGGCGATGCGACGATGGATTGCTTCTGGCGCTGAAACAGGCTTGCTGAAGATTGCATGGTGAGTGCGATAATCCTGTCGAGGAGCCTCTTGGGGCCTGCAATGGCGCCAGTGAGACGTTTTCTAGGTCATGCGGCGGCTTTCAGCGTTTCAAGGACGTTTTGCGGGGATGAGACGCCATACGGGTCGGCCTCGCAGTTGTCGGAGAAACCTTCCTCCTCGAACCAGTGCTCCACCACGCCATTGTTGATCAGGGCGGCGTAACGCCATGAGCGCATCCCGAATCCGAGATTGTCCTTGGCAACCAGCATGCCCATCTTGCGTGTGAACTCGCCTGAGCCATCGGGGATGAGCTCGACCTGCTTCAGGCCCAAGGACTTCCCCCACGCATTCATGACGAAGGCGTCGTTGACTGAGAGGCAGTAAATCGCGTCAATTCCCTCCTTCTCAAACTCATCATAGAGCTCTTCGAACTTGGGCAATTGGTAGGTCGAGCAGGTCGGCGTGAAGGCGCCAGGCAGCGAGAACAGGATGACGCGCTTGCCGGCAAAGTAGTCGTCAGATGTCTTTTCTTCCCAGCGATATGGATTTGGCCCCTCGACCGACTTATCGTGAACACGCGTGAGAAAGGTGACGAAGGGAACTTTCTTTTGAACTGTCATCAAGTTGCTCCTAAAGAAGAAAACTGCCGTTGAATTCTGGCATAGGCTGGCGCAATTCCGAGCAAAGGCTCGTATGCTCGGGCACGGAATGAGGGCCTCGGCGGCTCGCAACTTCCTTTTCCATCCCGACGTATGGGAACGTCTTGGCGGCTGGTCTTGGCCACGCGAACGCAATCGATCTGAGCGAGCTGGAGACCGTCGAGCCGCTTGCTTTCCACGGCTATGGCGCCGGAAGCGGGATCGGTCACCCGCGATCGTGCCCGGGGAAAAGGGATAGCGGCCGGCAGTAGCCAATATCGCAAGCATGTGGCGACCTGAAATGTCACTTCACGCAGACTCGGGTCACTGGACTGGTTCAGCGTGTTGTCGATATGTGGCAGTGACCCGCCGGCCTTGGCTTGGGTGACCCTTTGAGGGGGCCCTTGGGCACTCCCATGCTGAACAGAACCGGTAAACGGCATTTGCGCGAGCGGCCCGTGTTGGCGTGCCGGCATCGGACCAGCCATGCGCAAAGCGGCCACCGAGAACGGCCTTCCGGAGGAGACGATGTCCCGATGTTCAGCGGGAACGGGCACCGTCTCCTCAGGCCACTGTCTAGAGCTTCGCGCGTCGGGCATGGTGCAAGTCGCTTTCATCGTGATTTGATGGTGCTCTAACCAGGAGCAGCAAGCGGCGTGCCATTTCAAATAGAGGTGCTGTTGGACCGCACCTTCTTCTCGGAGGCCGTGTCTTAGAAGATCGGGCGCGCGCTATGCCGCCTCGTCACACAGGCAACAACGATGCTGTATGGTGCGGATATTCGGCGCTTCAGCCCCGGCTGGGCAAAGAAGAACCGGAAGCCGAGCCGATGCACTACCTGAGGCTGCGGGCACTCCAGTCGTAGCGTGTGCCGCTAGCGTTCATGGGTGCGCAGCACGGCTATCGCGAACACGCGCCTGTCGCAGCAACATGAGCGCGCGGTCTTGGGCAAGCGCCCTGGCGCCGTGAGGATCGAATTCCCCAATCGTGTCTGTTTACCGCCCTCTTATGTTCGAAACTGGACCAGAATGTCGCAGGCCCGACCTAAAGGTCGCCCGAGGCGTTCTGTCCGACACTGTTCCGTCGCCTTTGTTGGCCCGCGACACCGGCTTATTTCGCCTAGCTCTTCTCTGGCCTCAGGCTAAGCCGCTGAGAAGCTGCCACAATTTTTTTCTGCTGCGGCCAAATTGGCACGAGATTTGAAGCACCTTCGTTGCGGGCCGGGAGCCGCCGACCGACTTTCATTTCGTGGATGACACGAATGGAACGAAGAAAGAAAAGCAAAATGTCAAATCCGCGTCGGATAGCATCTATGGACAGGGGCCCTCGGCGAAACCGCCTTACCCAACAGCTCGCCGCCCTTGTCGACCCTTGCGCAGGAAATCTTGGCCGGCGGCGGCTCAAAGGCCCACCACACCGACTTTATCCTGACCTCGAAGGTACAGGATAACGTTCTGCATCTCGCCGCGCGTTTGCCTAGACAGTTAAGCGTTAGCCGATCCTGATAATCGGTCTGCCTTCCGACGACGTCGTCTACATGCCGTCTTAGGTCTTCTCTACCGCAGCGCCCGCCGGTCACCTTCCGCCCTTCCATCGCTATAGAGTGAAGTTGCCACCCATGTCCGAACAACCTTTGCCGACGCTGCCGACGTGGCGCGTCGATCACATTGAGCCCTCGCCCGAGATGTTGGCGCTACGCGCCAACGGTCCAATCCACCGCGTGCGCTTCCCGTCCGGGCACGAAGGCTGGTGGGTGACAGGCTATGACGAGGCCAAGGCGGTGTTGTCCGACGCGGCGTTCCGGCCCGCGGGAATGCCGCCGGCGGCATTCACCCCGGATTCGGTGATTCTCGGTTCGCCAGGATGGCTGGTCTCGCACGAGGGGAGCGAACATACGCGGTTACGCAAGATCGTGGCGCCAGCCTTCAGCAACGGCAGGGTGAAGCTGCTCGCGCAGCAGGTCGAGGCGATCGCGGGGCAGCTGTTCGAGACACTGGCGGCCCAGCCCCAGCCCGCAGATCTGCGGCGCCACCTCTCCTTTCCGCTTCCCGCCATGGTCATTGGCGCGCTGATGGGCGTGCTCTACGAGGATCACGCCTTTTTCGCCGGGCTGTCCGACGAGGTGATGACGCACCAGCATGAAAGCGGCCCGCGAAGCGCGTCGCGCTTGGCCTGGGAAGAACTCCGCGCCTACATTCGCGGCAAGATGCGGGACAAGCGCCAGGATCCGGGCGACAACGTGCTGACGGATCTGCTCGCGGCGGTCGACCAGGGCAAGGCGACCGAGGAAGAGGCGATCGGCCTGGCGGCGGGCATGCTGGTGGCGGGGCACGAGAGCACCGTGGCGCAGATCGAATTCGGCCTGCTGGCCATGTTCCGCCATCCGCAACAGCGCGAACGCCTGGTCGGCGATCCATCCCTGGTGGACAAGGCGGTGGAGGAAATCCTGCGCATGTACCCGCCGGGCGCCGGCTGGGACGGCATCATGCGCTATCCGAGGACCGACGTGACCATCGCGGGCGTGCATGTTCGCGCGGAGAGCAAGGTGCTGGTCGGCCTGCCGGCGACGTCGTTCGATCCGAGCCATTTCGACGACCCGGAAATCTTCGATATCGGACGTGACGAAAACCCGCACCTGGCGTTCTCCTACGGGTCCCACAACTGCGTGGGCTTGGCGCTGGCCAGGCTGGAACTCAAGGCGGTGTTCGGTTCGATCTTCCAGCGCTTTCCCGCGCTGCGCCTGGCCGTGGCGCCCGAAGAACTGAAGTTGCGCAGGGAGATCATCACTGGCGGGTTCGAGGAGTTCCCGGTGCTCTGGTGATGCGCGGACGCCACCAGGAATCCCGATGTTCTCGAGTTGCCGGCGCGCCTTCCGCGCGCCGATCAGATCAGCCAGCCAACAGGTGACCAAGATGGACGTGCAAGAAACCACGGCAGCATGCCAGGACGCCTTCGCCGAACTGGCGTCGCCAGCGTGCATTCAGGACCCGTACCCATTCATGCGGTGGTTGCGCGAGCACGATCCGGTACATCGCGCGGCGTCGGGCCTCTTTCTGTTGAGCCGCCACGCCGACATCTACTGGGCGCTTAAAGCCACTGGCGATGCTTTTCGGGGGCCGGCACCAGGCGAACTGGCGCGCTATTTCCCGCGTGCGGCGACCAGCCTGTCGCTAAGTCTGCTGGCGTCCACTTTGGCGATGAAGGAACCTCCAACGCATACGCGCCTGCGCCGGCTGATCTCGCGCGATTTCACCATCGGCCAGATCGACAAGCTGAGGCCGACCATCGCTCGCATCGTCGCAGCGCGCCTGGACGGCATGGCGCCCGCGCTGGAGCGCGGGGAGGCGGTGGACCTGCATCGGGAATTCGCGCTGGCCTTGCCCATGCTGGTTTTCGGCGAACTGTTCGGCATGCCACCGGACGAGATTCTCGCGCTCGTCACCGGCATCAGCGCCATTCTGGAAGGCCTGAGCCCGCACGCCAGCGATCCGCAGCTCGCCGCGGGGGACGAGGCCAGCGCCAGGGTGCAGGCCTACTTCGGCGACCTCATACAGCGCAAGCGCACCGATTCCCGCCACGACATCGTGTCAATGCTGGTCGGCGCACACGACGACGATGCCGAGACGCTGTCGGATGCGGAATTGATCAGCATGCTTTGGGGCATGCTGCTGGGCGGCTTCGCCACCACTGCCGCGGCCATCGGCCATGCGGTCCTGGCGATGCTGGCGTATCCCGAACAGCGGCACTGGCTGAAGGGAGATGCCGTGGGGGTGAAGGCTTTCGTCGAAGAAGCCCTGCGCTATGACGCGCCCGCGATGTTTAGCTCCATTCCGCGTATCGCCCAGCGCGACATCGAACTGGGCGGCGTGGTGATCCCGAAGAACGCGGACGTGCGCGTGCTGATCGCGGCCGGCAATCGCGACCCGGACGCCTTCGCCGATCCCGATCGCTTCGATGCCGTGCGGTTCTACGGCACCAGTCCTGGCATGTCGATCGACGGGAAGATCATGCTGACCTTCGGCCACGGCATCCACTTCTGCCTTGGTGCGCAACTGGCCCGGATGCAGTTGGCCGAGAGCCTGCCGCGGATCCAGGCGCGCTTCCCCACGCTGGCATTGGCCGAGCAGCCGACCCGGGAGCCCTCCGCGTTCCTTAGGACGTTCCGCGCGCTGCCGGTACGGCTGCATGGGCAGGAGGGCTGAGATGCGCGTCCTGGTCGATCAGGATCTGTGCGGAACGACCGGGCAGTGCGTGCTGACGCTGCCGGGCACCTTTCGCCAGCGCGAACCGGACGGCGTGGCCGAAGTGTGCGTTGCGACGGTCCCGCAGGCGCTGCACGCCGCCGTGCGGCTTGCGGCGAACCAGTGCCCGGTCGCCGCCATTCGGGTCATCGAAAGCGACGCTGGCCATGACGAGTGCGCCAGCGCCGACCCGGCGCCTTCTCCGACGCAGGCCCAGCGGCATGCCGCGAAAGACCAATGCAATTCAGGAGACACGATGGGAAGGTTTGAAGGCAAGGTGGCCGTGGTGACCGGCGCTGGCACCGGCATCGGCAAGGCATGCGCTCTCGCCATCGCGCGCGGAGGCGGCAGAGTGGTGGTGGCCGACATTGATGGCCCGGCGGCCATCGCCTGCACCGCGCAGATCGCGGCCGAAGCAGGCCACGCGCTGCCCATAGCCATGGATATCGCTGATGAGCAGGCGGTGGCAGCGCTGTTCGAGACGGCGGAGCGGCACTTCGGGGGAGTCGACCTGCTGGTGAACAATGCGAGCGCCATGCATCTGACCCCGCGCGACCGCGCCATCCTAGACTTGGACCTGGCAGTATGGGACCAGACCATGGCGACCAATCTGCGCGGCACGCTGCTCTGCTGCCGGCAGGCCATCCCACGGATGATCGCCCGCGGCGGTGGCGCGATCGTCAACATGTCGTCGTGCCAGGGGCTCAGCGGTGATACCGCGCAGACGTCCTACGCCGCGTCGAAGGCGGCGATGAACATGCTGTCGGCCTCGCTCGCTACCCAGTACGGTCACTCGCAGATCCGCTGCAACGCGGTTGCCCCGGGTCTTATCATGACCGAGCGTCTCCTCGCCAAGCTGGACGAGTGCATGCAACGCCATCTGCGCCGGCACCAGCTCCTGCCGCGCGTCGGCCGCCCCGAGGACGTTGCCGCGTTGGTGGCGTTCCTGCTCTCCGACGACGCTGCGTTCATCACCGGCCAGGTCGTGTGCATCGATGGCGGCATGCTGGCGCATGTGCCGACATTCGCCGACGGTGGCAACAGCTGCGCCGCGCGCCCTGCCGGCGACACCGAATCGGCGGCGGCGGCGCGCTGCTGATGGACATGCTGCTCAACCCACTCAACCGTCGGCACCGGCTGCGATGCGACATCCCGGTCATGCCTGGCGCTTTCCCCCTGGTCGGGCATCTTCCCGCCATTGTCTGCGACCTGCCGCGCCTGCTGGAGCGCGCAGAACGGACGCTGGGCAGCCACTTCTGGCTGGATTTCGGCCCTGCCGGACATCTGATGACCTGTGTGGATCCGGACGCATTCTCACTGCTCAGGCACAAGGACGTGTCCTCGGCGCTGATCGAAGAGATCGCGCCCGAATTGCTTGGCGGAACGCTGGTTGCCCTGGACGGCGGCGCGCACCGGCAGGCGCGCGATGCCATCAAGGCAGCGTTCTTGCCCAAGGGGTTGACCCAGGCCGGGATCGGCGACCTGTTCGCGCCCGTCATCCAGGCGCGGGTGCAGGCGTGGCGCGCCCGCGGCGAGGTAACCATCCTGCGCGAAACCGGCGACCTGATGCTGAAGCTCATCTTCAGCCTCATGGGAATCCCCGCGCAGGACCTGCCGGGATGGCATCGCAAGTACCGGCAATTGCTGCAGTTGATCGTCGCGCCACCGGTCGACCTGCCCGGACTGCCTTTGCGGCGCGGCCGCGCCGCCCGCGACTGGATCGACGCGCAGTTGCGCCGGTTCGTCCGCGACGCGCGCGCGCATGCCGCGCGCACCGGGTTCATCAACGACATGGTGAGCGCTTTTGACAGCAGCGACGGTCCGCTCTCCGATGACGTCCTGGTCGCAAATATTCGCTTGCTGCTGCTTGCCGGTCACGACACCACTGCCTCGACGATGGCCTGGATTGTGATCGAGCTGGCGCGGCAGCCTGTGCTGTGGGACGCCCTGGTTAAGGAGGCGCAACGCGTGGGCGCGGTGCCAACCCGGCACGCGGACCTGGCGCAGTGTCCGGTCGCCGAGGCGCTGTTCCGCGAGACACTGCGCCTGCATCCGGCGACCACGCTCCTGCCGCGTCGCGCGCTGCAGGAATTGCAACTCGGCCAACGGCGCATTCCCGCGGGCACCCATCTATGCATCCCGCTGCTGCATTTCTCGACCTCGGCGCTGCTGCACGAGGCGCCTGATCAGTTCCGCCTGGCGCGGTGGCTGCTACGCACAGAGCCGATCCGGCCCGTGGACATGCTGCAGTTCGGTACCGGCCCACACGTCTGCATCGGCTACCACCTGGTATGGCTGGAAATGGTGCAGTTCTGCATCGCCTTGGCGCTGACCATGCACAAGGCCGGGGTGCGGCCGCAGTTGCTGAGCGACGTCGCAAAAGGCCGGCGCTATTACCCGACCGCACATCCGTCAATGAAAATTCGAATAGGCTTCTCATGAGCGGCATCGCATGCCTTGTGTGGCAAGGCAGCGGCCCGGCGGGGTGCGGCATTGCTGCACTCAGCGCACGCGCTCGTGTGACGCCGGCAACACCGTGACGACTTGCGCTCGCCGTGGCCGTCTCAGCTACAAGGACATCAACAGCATGCAGACCGGTTCCACTCCACGCGACCGAATTGGCGTTTCCGCATTCGGGGGATTGGGCGCGCAGGCGCGCGGCGCCTCTGGCGGGCTGCTCCCGGAGATCTGGATGCAGGACGGCGCAAAGCGGGTCGAACAGGCTCTGGGGCGTCTGCTCTGCGCCGAAGACGACGGTAAGACAGAGCTGATGGCAGCCATGCGCTACGCCACCTTGCATGGCGGGAAGCGCACCCGCGCCTTGCTCTGTCTGGCTGCCGGCGCACTGGCGGGCACGCCGGCGCACATGCTCGACGACGTCGGCGCCGCCATCGAGATGATGCACGCCTGTACCCTGGTCCACGACGACCTGCCCGCGATGGATGACGACGTGCTTCGCCGCGGGCTTCCGACCGTGCACGTAAAGTTCGGCGAAGCCACTGCGATCCTGGTCGGCGATGCGCTGCAGGCCCACGCCTTCCTCACCCTGGCGAGCCTGGATGCGCCGGGCGACAACCGTATCGCGCTCGTGCGCGAACTGGCGCAGGCGGTGTCCGCCGAGGGTGCCGCAGGCGGGCAGGCCATCGATCTGTCGTTGGTCGGAAAGCACGCCGGGCTGGACAGGATCCTGGCGATGCATGGGATGAAAACCGGAGCGCTAGTGCGCGCGTCGGTTCGCATGGGCGCGCTATACTCCATCGCGGAGGATGCCGCGCACGCTGCGCTGTATGCTGCGCTCGATCGCTACACCGCCTGTTTCGGCCTGGCGTTGCAGGTGGCCGACGACATTCTCGACGCGACGGCGGATACCGCGACTCTTGGCAAGACCCCCGGTAAGGACGCGGCGGCGCAGAAGCCGACCTGCGCGTCGATCATGGGGCTGCAGGCTGCGCGCCAGTTCGCCCTGTACTTGTTGCACGACGCCGGGGAGGCCATCGCCCCTCTGGGGCCGCGTGCGGAAGGGTTGGCGCAGATGCTGCAGCGGGCCAACGTCTATCTGTCCGCGCCATACGCATGAGCGCGCGCATCCGTAAGGACTCGCCCCTGTGCTGCTGCGATCGGCCGGCGGGCGCTGCATGCTGCACTGTGTCCGTGTCGGCGGCGACGTGCGCGGCGTCTGCCCGTTTCTGTTCTCGTTAGCCTTCTGCAGAAGGAACATCCCGCGTGAACTTGTCCGAACAGATCCTTTCCGAAATGCGCCACCTGCTGAGCGATATGAGCGACGGCGGCAGTGTCGGTCCGTCCGTCTACGACACGGCGCGAGCTCTGCAGTTCCACGGCAACGTCACCGGTCGGCAGGACGCATACGCGTGGCTCATCGCGCAGCAACAGGCCGATGGCGGATGGGGAAGTGCGGACTTCCCGCTGTTTCGCCATGCGCCCACGTGGGCGGCGTTGCTGGCATTGCAGCGTGCCGATCCTCTTCCTGGCGCTGCCGACGCAGTCCACGCTGCAACCCGGTTCATCGAGCGCCAGCCCGATCCCTACGCGCATGCGGTGCTGGAAGACGCGCCCATCGGCGCGGAGCTGATCCTGCCGCAGTTGTGCGACGAGGCCGCATCCTTGCTGGGCGGCTTGGCGTTTTCGCGCCACCCGGCGCTGTTGCCGTTGCGGCAAGCACGCCTGGTCAAGTTGGGGGCTGTGGCGACGTTGCCGAGCGGCCATCCGTTGCTGCACTCCTGGGAAGCCTGGGGGACGTCGCCGGCCACCGCATGCCCGGACGACGACGGCAGCATCGGCATCAGTCCAGCGGCCACCGCCGCGTGGCGTGCGCACGCCGTGACACAGGGAAGAACGGCGCAAGTCTGGCGCACCGACGGGTATCTGCAGGCGGCATCGCGGGCGACGCGCACCGGCATCGAAGGTGTCGTTCCCAACGTCTGGCCAATCAATGTGTTCGAGCCATGCTGGTCGCTGTACACCCTGCATCTGGCCGGTCTGTTCGCGCATCCCGCGCTCGCCGAGGCGGTGCAAGTGATCATCGCGCAACTCGACGCCCGCCTCGGAGTCCGCGGTCTGGGCCCTGCCTTGCACTTCGCGGCCGATGCGGACGACACCGCCGTTGCGTTGTGCGTCCTTCGCCTTGCAGGGCGCGACCCGGCGGCCGACGCGTTGCGCCAGTTCGAAACCGGCGAGCTCTTCGTCACCTTCCCGGGCGAGCGCAATGCCTCGGTGTCGACGAACATCCATGCCCTGCATGCGTTGCGAATGTTGGGAAAGCCCGCCGCCGGCACCAGCGCCTACGTCGAGGCCAATCGCAACCCGCACGGTCTATGGGACAACGAAAAATGGCACGTTTCGTGGCTGTATCCCACCGCGCATGCGGTCGCTGCGCTGGCGCAAGGCAAGCCCCAGTGGCGCGACGAGCGCGCGCTGGCAGCGCTGCTGCAGGCGCAGCGCGACGACGGCGGCTGGGGCGCCGGTCGCGCGTCCACATTCGAGGAAACCGCCTATGCGCTGTTCGCGTTGCACGTGATGGACGGGAGCGAAGAGCCGGCAGGGCGCCGGCGCATCGCGCAGGCGGTGGCGCGTGCGCTGAAGTGGATGCTCGCCCGCCACGCGGCGCATGTATTGCCCCAGACGCCGCTGTGGATCGGCAAGGAACTGTATTGCCCCACCCGGGTGGTGCGCGTGGCCGAACTCGCCGGGTTGTGGCTGGCGCTTCGTTGGGGGCGGCGCGTCTCGGCCGAGGGAGCAGGAGGGGGGCCATGATCCCGACCGATCGCGCGCTGCAGCAGGTGCTGGAGTGGGGGCGTTCCCTGACCGGGTTCGCCGACGAGCATGGCGTGGAAGCAGTCCGGGGCGGCCAGTACATCTTGCAGCGCATCCATCCGAGCCTGCGCGACACCAGCGCCCGCACCGGCCGCGATCCGCTGGACGAAACGCTGATCGTTGCCTTCTATCGCGAACTGGCGCTGCTGTTCTGGCTCGACGATTGCAACGACCTTGGCCTGATCGCGCCGGAGCAGCTCGCCGCGGTGGAGCAGGCGCTCGGGCAAGGCGTGCCGTGCGCGCTCCCCGGATTCGAGGGCTGTGCTGTGCTGCGCGCTTCGCTCGCCGCGCTCGCCTACGATCGTCGCGACTATGCTCAGCTTCTCTACCATACCCGGTGCTACTGCGCGGCGCTGCGTGCCGGACATGCGCAGGCGGCAGGGGCAGAGCGCTGGTCCTACGCCGAGTACTTGCAGAACGGCGTGGATTCGATCGCCTACACGAACGTGTTCTGTTGCCTGTCCTTGCTGTGGGGGCTGGACATGGCGACCTTGCGCGCGCATCCGGCGTTTCGCCAGGTCCTGCGGCTCATCTCCGCGATAGGGCGCTTGCAGAACGATCTGCATGGACGCGAAAAGGATAAGTCGGCCGGCGAGGGAGCTAACGCGGCGATCCTGCTGCTGCAGCGCTATCCGGCTATGCCTGTGGTGGAGTTCCTCAACGACGAGCTGGCCGGCCATACGCGCATGCTGCACCGGGTGATGGCGCAAGAACCCTTTCCACCGCCGTGGGGACCGTTGATGGAAGCCATGGCGGCCATCCGCGCGCAGTACTACCAGACCTCAACCAGCCGCTACCGCAGCGACGCTGCGGGGGGAGGCGAGCGTGCGCCGGCCTGAACGCGCGAACGGCGGCGTGCGCGCGCTGCCGTCGGTCCGATCCGACGCAACGCCGTCGCCCGATGCGGCGGATGGGGCGAGCATCAGCGACACCAAGCTGAGCCGGCGCAAGGACGACCACCTGGACATCGTGCTGGATCGGCGAACGGCGTGGGCCAAGGCCGCCGGCTGGGAGTGCATTCGTTTCGAACACTGCGCATTGCCCGAGTTGGACCTGACGCAGATCGACCTCAGCGCCTCGCTGCTGGGCAAGACCATGCGCGCGCCTCTGCTGATCAGCTCCATGACCGGCGGCATGCCACGCGCCGAGGCCATCAACCGCCACCTGAGCGAGGCAGCGCAAGCCTTGGGGATCGCCATGTGCGTCGGTTCGCAGCGCGTGAGCCTGCAATCCCGCAACTCCCAGGGGCTGACGCGCGCGCTGCGCCGCCTGGCCCCAGACGTTCCCTTGCTGGCCAACATCGGCGCCGCGCAACTGCGCGAGGCCGAGGGCCTGGACCTCGCGCGCCGGGCGGTGGATGCACTGGAGGCCGATGGGCTCATCGTCCATCTCAATCCGCTGCAGGAAGCGGTACAGCCGGAGGGCGACCGCGACTGGGGCGGCGTCCTGGCGCAGATCGCTCGCGCCGCACGCAGCGTGGGCGTGCCGATCGTGGCCAAGGAAGTCGGGTCGGGCCTGTCCGCCTCGGTGGCCTGTGCGCTCGTCGAGGCGGGCGTGGCGGTGATCGATGTCGCCGGCGCCGGCGGCACCAGTTGGGCCGCGGTAGAGGGCGAGCGCGCCCCCGATGCCGCCGACCGCGCAGTGGCGATGGCGTTCGCCGATTGGGGGATTGCGACCCCGGCCAGTGTGCAAGCGGTACGTCAGGCGCTGCCAGCGGTGAAGCTGATCGCGTCGGGCGGGATCCGCGACGGCGTCGACGTGGCCAAGGCCATCCGCCTGGGCGCGGACATCGCCGGCCAGGCAGCCGGCGTGCTGCGCGCGGCTACGGTATCCACCGAGGCGGTTGTCGCGCATTTCGAGATCGTCATTCGCCAGTTGGCCGTCGCCTGCTTCTGCACCGGCTCGGCTGATCTGGCGGCGTTGCGTCAGGCGCGCTTGTTGCCCTCGGCGCATCTGCCCGCCGGTTGAGGCCGGGGTCGCCCGCACGTGGCGGCGGGCGCCTAAAGCGCGTCGCGATTAATTGGCCTCATATCCGGCAGCCTTGAAGAAGTTTCGGCATTCGGCCGGCTCGAACAGGTGGCAGATATCGCCGAGCGCCTCGCAGAGGGAATCGAAGGTTCTGGCCGCCTTCTTTCGCAGCCGCGCCGGGAGCCGTACGGGCGTTGCCCAGTGACGGCGCGATAGCGGTTTCGCAGGATGCTTCAAAGGATAACCCCAAGGCACGGTTCTCACTTGCCGGCGTGCAGATGAAGCTGTCGGTCATGAAGAACACTGGAAAAGGCGGCGGCCTTACCTTGCCGATGGACGACGAGCAGGGCCGGTACATCGCCAAGTTCCCTTCGACGGCGTTTCCGGGCGTTTCCGAGAACGAATTCGCCAACCTGGCGCTGGCAGCAGCAATCGGCATGGAGGTTCCTGAACGCGAACTTGTCGAGAAGTCCGATTTTGAGGATTTTCCCGAAGAATTCAACACGCTGTCAGAGGGCAAGGTCCTTCTCGTCAAACGCTTCGATCGCGGCGCTGAGGGCGAGAGGATTCACATCGAGGATTTCGCTCAGGTCTTCGGCGTCTATCCCTCGCGCAAATATGAGGGCGCCGCTTATCACGACATAGCCTCGGCCCTTGGCGTGGCCGTCTCCCCTACGGCGGCTCTCGAATTCGTCCGCCGCCTGGCACTGACCGTCATCACCGGCAATGGCGACATGCACCTGAAGAACTGGTCGTTGATCTATCCCGGAAACGGCGACAAGCCGGCGCTCGCACCAATCTACGACGTCCTGTCCACCGTGCCATATATTCCCGCCGACGCCATGGCGCTTTCGCTTGGAGGGGAGCGCTCGTTCAAGGCGCTAGCAGCACCGCGATGGAAAGCATTTGCGAACCGTGCAAGGCTTCCGGAGCCGGCAGTCCTGAAGGCCGTGGTCGAGACCGTCGAACTCGTCAACGAGCACTGGTGGAATCTGCCTGAGCGCAACGTTGTCGCAGCGAAAGTGCTCGAGCGGATCGACCAACATGTGAAGGCGATGACGCCGATACTGAACTCCTGCGCCGACAAGTGAGCCGAGTCCACTTGGGTTGGTGATATGGCCGAATTATCCGCCGTGGCCCCGGATAGATGGCCGTGGATCCGATGGTATGCCAGCGTGGCGCGCAAGATTCCGCGCAGTGTCGATGAGGACACGCCAGACCAAGCACGTCAGCTCGCCGAAACAGAAGAGTTCGCATCCCGCAATTAACGCTAGAGGGTCGAGATGCTGTTCCCCCACCTCAACACAACGATGCGGTTCGAACGAATGCGGTGGCTGAGGATCGCGATCCGACGCTTTGTGTCGCCATTGTCGGGTCCGCTACACGGCTTGTTCCGACGATCCTTTCTTTGGCCTCAAGCTAAATCCCTGAAAAGCAACCATGAAACTATTCTTCGGTTGGATCAGCCAAGTTGGCACGAGTCTTGAGATCCTTAGGTGCGAGGCGGCTACAGCTGCCCGACCGGCATTCATGTCGCGGCAGCCGCGATGAATGGAACGAAGGAAGGAAAGCTACATGTCAGGTTTGCGTCAGATCGCCTTTTACGGCAAGGGCGGCATCGGCAAGTCCACCACGTCCCAAAATACGCTCGCCGCCCTTGTCGACCTCGGGCAGAGAATCCTCATCGTCGGCTGCGACCCCAAAGCCGACTCCACCCGCCTGATCCTGAACGCGAAGGCGCAGGATACGGTCCTGCATCTCGCAGCAGAGGAAGGTTCGGTGGAAGACCTGGAACTCGCGGACGTGCTCAAGGTCGGCTACAAAGGCATCAAATGCGTGGAGTCGGGCGGACCCGAGCCGGGTGTCGGCTGCGCCGGCCGCGGCGTGATCACCTCGATCAACTTCCTCGAGGAGAACGGCGCCTACGACGACGTCGACTATGTCTCCTACGACGTGCTCGGGGACGTGGTGTGTGGCGGTTTCGCGATGCCGATCCGCGAGAACAAGGCGCAGGAAATCTATATCGTCATGTCCGGCGAGATGATGGCGCTCTATGCCGCCAACAACATCGCCAAGGGCATCCTGAAATACGCCCATTCGGGCGGCGTGCGGCTCGGAGGCCTGATCTGCAACGAGCGCCAAACTGACCGCGAACTCGACCTCGCCGAGGCGCTTGCTTCCAGGCTCAATTCCAAACTTATCCACTTCGTGCCGCGCGACAACATCGTCCAGCACGCCGAGCTCAGGAAGATGTCTGTGATCCAGTATGCGCCGGACTCCAAGCAGGCCGGCGAATACAGGGCGCTGGCCGAGAAGATCCATGGGAATTCGGGCCAGGGCACCATCCCGACCCCGATCACCATGGAGGAGCTCGAGGACATGCTGCTCGACTTCGGCATCATGAAAACGGACGAGCAGATGCTCGCCGAGCTTCAGGTCAAGGAAGCGGCTAAGGCGGCCGCACAGTAGCGACCACTGCCGACATGAGGCGCCGCCTGACCTGGTGCGTCTTTCAAAGAACGGCGCCTCGTCGGTGAGGCGTCACCCTGAACCTTGAAGGGGGTCCCATGAGCCTGGAATACGAGAATGACGGTGGCCTCCATGCGAGGCTTATCGAGGAAGTGCTGTCGCAATATCCTGACAAATCGGCGAAGCGGCGCAGAAAGCACCTCAGCGTGGCAAAGAGCGGCGACGAGGCTGGCGAGGAAAGCGAGGTCCTTTCCGAATGCGAGGTCAAATCGAACATCAAGTCCATCCCCGGCGTGATGACGATTCGCGGCTGCGCCTATGCCGGCTCGAAAGGCGTGGTGTGGGGTCCGGTCAAGGATATGGTCCATATCTCGCACGGCCCGGTCGGCTGCGGGCAATATTCCTGGTCTCAACGCCGAAACTACTACGTCGGCACGACCGGCATCGACACGTTCGTCACCATGCAGTTCACCTCCGATTTCCAGGAGAAGGACATTGTTTTCGGCGGCGACAAGAAGCTGGAACGGATCATCGACGAGATCGAGGAACTGTTTCCGCTGAACAAGGGCATGACTGTGCAATCCGAATGCCCGATCGGGCTGATTGGCGACGACACCGAAGCTGTGTCCCGCAACAAGGCCAAGGAGCACGGAAAGACAATCGTGCCGGTGCGCTGCGAGGGCTTCCGCGGCGTCTCGCAATCCCTTGGCCACCACATCGCCAACGACGCGATCCGCGACTGGGTGTTCGAGAAGAAGGACCTCGAGTTCGAGGCCGGCCCGTACGATGTCAATGTGGTCGGCGACTACAATATCGGCGGCGACGCCTGGGCTTCGCGCATCCTGCTCGAAGAGATGGGTCTGCGCGTGGTCGGCAACTGGTCGGGCGACGCTACGCTGGCCGAAATAGAGCGAGCGCCAAAGGCGAAACTCAATCTCATCCATTGCTACAGGTCGATGAACTACATCTGCCGGCACATGGAGGAAAAGTATGGCATCGCCTGGATGGAGTACAATTTCTTCGGCCCCTCCCAGACCGAAGCCTCTCTGCGCAAGATAGCCAAGCACTTCGGGCCGGAAATCGAGGCCAAGGCCGAGGCGGTCATAGCCAAATACCGGCCGCTGGTCGAGGCGGTCATAGCCAAGTACCGGCCGCGCCTCGAAGGCAGGACGGTGATGCTCTATGTGGGCGGGCTGCGCCCCCGTCACGTCGTCACGGCATATGAGGACCTGGGCATGGTGATCGTCGGCACTGGCTACGAATTTGGCCATAACGACGACTATCAGCGCACCGGCCACTACGTGAAGAAGGGCACACTGATCTATGACGACGTGACTGGTTACGAGCTGGAGAAGTTCATCGAAGGGATCCGTCCTGATCTCGTGGGCTCCGGCATCAAAGAAAAGTACCCGGTCCAGAAGATGGGCATACCGTTCCGTCAAATGCATTCCTGGGATTATTCCGGCCCGTATCACGGCTACGACGGCTTCGCCATCTTCGCCCGCGACATGGATCTGGCCATCAACAACCCGGTCTGGAACCTCTACGACGCCCCCTGGAAGAAAAAAGCCGAGCCGTCGGCGGCGATCGCAGCCGAATGAGAAGCTTGGCCTCCCGGAAGCCGGGAGGCCGTTGAACCCCTGTGGCCTTTGTCCGCGGGAGACCTGAAAACGTTTCGACGTCCCTGTGCCGCCGTATGGCGGGCCAGGTGGAAAAGAGGTAACCACCCATGCCGCAGTCGGCTGAAAAAGTTCTCGACCACGCGCCCCTGTTCCGCGAGCCGGAATACAGGCAGATGCTCGCCGAGAAGAGGCTGAATTTCGAATGTCCTCACCCGGACCAGATCGTTACCGACCAAGGCGAATTCACCAAGACGTGGGAATACCGCGAAAAGAACCTTGCTCGCGAAGCGCTTGTCGTGAACCCCGCCAAGGCCTGCCAGCCGCTCGGCGCGGTGTTCGCGGCCGCAGGCTTCGAGCGAACCATGTCCTTCGTCCACGGCAGCCAGGGCTGCGTCGCCTATTACCGCTCGCACCTGTCGCGCCATTTCAAGGAGCCTGCTTCGGCAGTTTCCTCCTCGATGACCGAGGACGCGGCAGTGTTCGGTGGCCTGAAGAACATGGTCGACGGGCTCGCCAACACGTACCAACTCTACGACCCGAAGATGATCGCCGTCTCGACCACTTGTATGGCGGAGGTCATTGGCGACGACCTGCACAGCTTCATCGAGAACGCCAAGGACGAAGGCTCGGTCCCGCGCGACTTCGACGTGCCCTTCGCCCACACGCCGGCCTTTGTCGGCAGCCATGTCGACGGCTATGACGTTGCGGTCAAGGGCATTTTGGAGCATTTCTGGAAAGGCGAGGAGCGAACGGAAGCCGAGGGGACCATCAACGTCATTCCGGGTTTCGACGGCTTCTGTGTTGGCAACAACCGGGAACTCAAGCGCCTGCTCGATCTGATAGGCGTGTCCTATACTTTCATCCAAGACGCCTCTGACCAGTTCGACACGCCGTCCGACGGCGAATACCGCATGTACGACGGCGGCACGAAGATCGCAGACGTGAGGAAGGCACTCAACGCCGAGGCGACGCTGTCGCTACAGCATTACAACACCCGAAAAACACTGGAGTATTGCGAGGGGGTGGGGCAGGCGACGGCCTCGTTCCATTACCCGCTCGGAGTTCAGGCGACCGACGAGTTCCTGATGGAGGTCTCCGCGATTTCCGGCAAGCAAATCCCCAAGGCAATCCGCCTGGAGCGCGGCCGACTTGTTGACGCCATGGCCGACAGCCAATCCTGGCTGCACGGTAAGAAATACGCCATCTACGGCGATCCGGACTTTGTCTACGCCATGGCCCGCTTCATCATGGAGACGGGCGGCGAGCCGACCCATTGCCTCGCCACCAACGGCACGTCGGCATGGGAAGCGGAGTTGAAGGAACTGCTTGCATCATCGCCCTTCGGCAAGGATGCTCAAGTCTGGGCGGGCAAGGACCTCTGGGCGATGCGCTCGCTGCTCTTCACCGAGCCGGTGGACCTGCTGATCGGCAACTCCTATGGCAAGTATCTGGAGCGCGACACGGGCACGCCGCTGATCCGGCTGACGTTTCCGATCTTCGATCGCCACCATCACCATCGGTTTGCGCTGATGGGCTACCAAGGCGGGTTGCGCCTACTGACGACGATCCTCGACAAGATCTTCGACAAGCTCGATCGCGAGACAAGCGAGACGGGCGTGACGGACTATTCGTATGACCTCACCCGCTAAGCGTGACGGTCGGCTTTGGCCGGTCGTCTTCCCGAGGGACTTTGGAGACCGACGCAATGTCCTTGCTCAGAGCCAAAATCCAGGATGTCTTCAACGAGCCTGCCTGCGAGAAAAACCGCGGCAAGGATGCCAAGGCGCGCAAAAAGGGCTGTTCGAAGCCACTGACCCCTGGCGCGGCGGCCGGCGGCTGTGCCTTCGATGGCGCCAAGATCGTGCTGCAGCCGATCACCGATGTCGCACACTTGGTCCATGGGCCGCTCGCCTGCGAGGGCAATTCCTGGGACAACCGCGGTGCGGCTTCGTCCGGGCCAACCCTGTGGCGCACAAGCTTCACGACCGACCTCACCGAACTCGATGTTGTGATGGGCCAGGGCGAGCGGAAGCTTTTCAAAGCGATCCGCGAGATCAAGGAAGCGTATGGGCCGCCGGCGATCTTCGTCTATCCGACCTGCGTGACGGCGCTGATCGGCGACGACATCGAGGCCGTCTGCAAGCGCGCGGCGGAAAAGTTCGGCTTGGCCGTTGTACCGGTCAATGCGCCGGGCTTCGTCGGCTCCAAGAATCTCGGCAACAAGCTTGCCGGCGAGGCGTTGCTCGAGCATGTCATCGGCACGGTCGAGCCCGACGATGCCGGCCCTTACGACATCAACATTCTTGGCGAATTCAACCTCTCGGGCGAATTCTGGATGGTGAAGCCGCTGCTGGATCGGCTCGGGATCCGGGTGCGCGCCTGCATTCCGGGTGACGCACGTTACGTCGACATTGGCGGCGCGCACCGCGCCCGGGCGGCTATGATGGTGTGCTCGACCGCGCTCATCAATCTCGCCCGCAAGATGGAGCAGCGCTGGGGCATCCCGTTTTTCGAGGGCTCCTTCTACGGCATCAGCGACACCTCGGAAGCGCTCCGACAGATCTCTCAGCTGCTCGTGAAGAAGGGTGCCGATCCGGAGATCCTCGGCCGCACCGAGGCATTGATTGCAGAGGAGGAGGCGATCGCTTGGAAGAAGCTCACGGCCTACCGGCCGAGGCTCGAAGGCAAGCGCGTGCTGCTCAACACCGGCGGCGTGAAGTCCTGGTCGGTCGTCCATGCACTGATGGAGATCGGGATCGAGATCGTCGGCACCGCTGTCAAGAAGTCGACCATCGAAGACAAGGAGCGCATCAAGCAGATCCTCAAGGACGACAACCACATATTCGAGCAGATGGCAGCGCGCGAGCTTTACGCCATGCTCTCCGAACGCAACGCCGATATCCTGCTATCAGGCGGGCGTACGCAATTCGTCGCGCTGAAGGCCAAGACACCCTGGCTCGATATCAACCAGGAGCGCCAACACCCGTACGCCGGCTATCACGGCATGGTGGAACTCGTACGCCAGATCGACCTCGCTATTCATAACCCGATCTGGCGCCAGGTGCGGGAACCGGCACCATGGGATTGCCAGCCTGCGGTGAGGCAGGAACTGCCGCGCACGAAAAGCGAGACCGCGACCTTGCATGCTGTCCAGGAATTCGCCGGCACGACGGCCGGTGATTTCCGCGAGTGTTGAGGAGAGCCGATGGTCCGCATCCTTCCCCAGACCAAAGCGGCGGCGGTCAATCCGCTGAAGTCATCGCAGCCCTTGGGTGCCGCCTTGGCCTTTCTTGGCGTCGACGGCGCGATGCCGTTGTTCCACGGCAGCCAGGGCTGCACCAGTTTCGCGCTCGTGCTCTTCGTGCGGCATTTCAAGGAAGCCATCCCCCTGCAGACAACGGCGATGGACGAGGTGGCGACGATCCTCGGCGGGGCAGACCATCTGGAAGAGGCGATCCTCAACCTGAAGGCCCGCACAAAGCCCACACTGATCGGGGTCTGCACGACGGCGCTGGTGGAAACCCGGGGCGAAGACTGCGCAGGCGATATCGCCAATATCAGGCTGAAGCGCAGGGAAGAACTCGCGGGTACGGAGGTGGTGCTAGCCAACACACCGGATTTCGATGGCGCGATCGAAGAGGGCTGGGCCAAGGCTGTCACCGCGATGATCGAAAGGATTACGCGGCCCGGCGAGCAGGCGCGGCAGTCGAAGAAGATCGTGATCCTGCCTGGCTGGAACCTCACTGTGGCTGATATCGAGCATTTGCGTGAGATGGTTGAAAGCTTTGGGCTCAAGCCGGTAATTCTGCCGGACGTCTCCGGCTCGCTCGACGGAACGGTGCCCGAGCGCTGGGTCACGACCACCTATGGCGGCACCAGCGTCGAAGACATCCGCGAACTCGGCACGGCTGTGCAATGCGTCGCGATCGGGGAGCATATGCGCCGCCCGGCCGAGCTGCTGCAGAGGTTGACCGGCGTGCCTTACGTGCTGTTCCAGTCGCTGACTGGATTGAAGGGCGCCGACGGGTTTGTCTCGCTGCTGTCCGCGGTTTCGGGCAGGGCGGCGCCGGCTGGCGTGCGCCGTCGCCGGGCGCAGTTGCAGGACGCGTTGCTCGACGGACATTTCCACTTTGGAGGCAAGAAAATTGCGATCGCTGCTGAACCAGACCAACTCTACCAACTCGCGAGCTTCTTCATCGCCATGGGCTCCGAAATCGCGGCGGCGGTCACAACGGCCGCTATGTCGAAAATTCTGGAGGAAGTACCGGCGCAGTCGGTTCAAATCGGCGACCTCGGCGATTTGGAAGCTCTCGGTGCCGGCGCTGATCTTCTCGTTACTCATTCCCACGGTCGCCAGGCGGCGCAGCGTCTCGGCATTCCGCTCATGCGGGTCGGCTTCCCGATCTTCGACCGGCTCGGGGCCCAGAACAAGCTCACAATCCTCTACCAGGGGACCCGCGACCTGATCTTCGAGGTTGCCAACATTTTTGAAGCCAACCGGCGCGCGCCGACGCCTGAGGCGTTTGATCCAATCCTTACGCGAGAAATGCCAGATGAGCTCCGTTCGTCGCCTCTCGCTCGTCACTGACGAGGTTCACGCACCGAAGCCGGAACGCCAAGCCGGCGCATTGCGCGTGGCAATCGCCACGCAGGACATGAAGAACCTCAACGCCCATTTCGGGTCGGCCAGGCGCTTTGCTGTCTACGACGTGATGCGCGAGGAGTGGAATCTCGTCGAAGCCGTGGCCTTCGATGACGTTTCCGACGAGAGCGGGAAGCACCGAACTGAGGGCGATGACCGCATCACCCCGAAGGTGGAGGCGCTGAAGGGCTGTCATCTGCTGTTTTGTCTGGCGATCGGCGGACCTTCGGCAGCCAAACTTGTTTCCGCAAAGATCCATCCGATCAAAGTGCCGCAGCCCCAGACCATCCAGGAGGTGCTGTTGCGCACGCAGATGATGCTCAGGACGTGTCCTCCCCCTTGGCTGCGCAAGGTGCTGGCGCAGGCAGGTGTCGCTAAACAGAAAGCCTCCTTCGAGGACGAGGACTGAAATGAGGAGAAGGCGAAATGTCTGACGCCGAGGTTAGCCCTGCCGCCACCGAGGACGAGGCGGCCCTTGCCACCCCGTTCGTCAAATGCCTCGTGCGGCTGATCCGTGCCAATGATTCCCACGGGTCATGGGAAGGCAAATCCGACGCCGAGCTGCTGGGCGACTTCATCATCAGCAGGAAACAGCGCCGTGCAATTCCAATCATCGGCGATCCCGATCCGGACGTGCTGTGGAGGCTCGATAAGTTCTACACCGCCGTCGGGCTTGCGATTGAGGAGCGCACGGGCCTGATGGCATCGCCGATGATGGAGATGAGCCATGAGGGCTTCGGGCGCGTGCTCTTCACGGCCGGGCGGTTGGTGGTTCTGTCAAAGACCCTGCGCGACGTCCACCGGTTCGGCTTCGAGACGTTCTGGAAACTGGCCGCGGCCGGTACCAAACTGGCCGGCGATGCGACCGCAGCCATTGAGGCTCATCCCGAGGTGGCGCGGGCGTGATGGAACCGATTTTCGATCGCGGGGATCATGTCAGGTCTTGAGGACATGCGATGGCCAGCCCTCTCAATCGAGGCGGTCGAGGCCGATGTGGTTCTTGGGGTAGCGCTGATGAAGCCAGTGGTACTGATCTGTTCGCAAGATGCGGAGTTGTATCTGTTCCTCAGCCACATTCTGGGGGTGGACGGCTTCACGAGTGAGCCGGCAGGCGGCGTCAAGGAAGCACTTGCATTGGCCGATCAACGGGAGCTCCAGGCGGTCGTGCTGGACTGCGGGCCATCAAGCGCGGCAGGCTCCACAATCTGCGCCCGGTTCAAGGGGGAGCCCCGGACCGGCCGCCTGCCCGTCATTGCGTTGATCGCGCCCGGCGCCGAGAACCAGCACCTCGATCTCTTGAAGGCAGGTATTGACGAGAGCTTTGTGCGGCCCTTCGCACCGGCCAAGCTGCTTGACTGTCTACGCACGAAGCTGGCGCTGCCACAGCCGGGTTCAAACGGGATAAAAAACGGCAGCTGGCTCTGTTGCGGCAGCCTTGAGATGAAGCTCGATGCTCACCGGGTTCGAGGTAATGGCCACGACATCCATCTCGGACCTCTCGAATTCAACCTGCTGCGGCAATTTCTTGAGGCTCCCGGCAAGGTCTTCAGCCGAGACGAGCTGATCGACGCGGCTTGGCCGGACAATATCCATATCGGTGAACGCACTGTCGACGTCCATATCAGCCGGATCAGAAAGGCGCTGAAGGCGGCCTCGCCAGGTAGCGTCATTCGTACTGTCAGGTCTGCCGGCTACTCGCTCGAGAAGCCGGACGACTGAATAGCGAACGGATGGTGTGCCACTGTCCATCTTCGTTGGAACGCAAGTCTTGCGGCTTCGAAACGCGCTACGGGCGCGACATACTCAGGGGGAGCAGTCAGATGGCCTTCAAAAGCCTACTCAGTGTAGCGGGAGCTGACCACTCCGATCGTGCCGTCAGAACAGCTGCAAGCTTGTGCGCCGAAGTCGGCGCACATTTGTCCGTCCTGATCATGTCGCCTCCGCCGCTCGTTGTGTCGCCTCCGCTGCTAGGCGATGGCATCCCCGAGTGGCCTAGACAACGCGCACACGCCATTGCCGCACGGGAAAAACCGTACAGGCCAATTGAGAGATTTTCACAGGACGCGGCCAGTCTGGAAAAAACATCTAGGCAAATTCACAAACTGCTGAGAGCCACGTGGCGGTGCTATGATGTCGATGTTGCCAACTGCGATCAGGCCAGCGTCGGTAACGCAGTGCGAGCGCGGGCGCTCTGCAACGACCTGACAATCGTCGGCCCCGCACTTCTCAACGACATTAACGTCGGTCCCCTTGCTATCAACGGCAGCCTGTTCGACACCGGAAAGCCGGTGCTTGTCGTGCCGGAGGGCGCTGAGGCAACTCTGTCTCCACGGCGCGTGCTGGTCGGCTGGGATTCGCGAGTGGAGGCGTCCCGTTCGGTTCGGGAAGCGCTGAATCTGCTAGCCGGTGCTGAGGAAGTTCGTGTCGCACTCGTCGATCCGGAGACGACCTGCGCCGGAAACGGCGCTGAGCCGAGAGCCGACATCGCTGCCTATCTCACTCGGCACGGTGCTCGGGTGTCCGTTGACCTGCTGGCGAGCGCCGGAAAATCGGCAGCCACGGTGCTCGCGCAGCACGCAATCGAACACGTCTGCAGAAATGATAGTCATGGGTGCTTATGGCAGCCGCCGGCTGCGCGAGCGGCTCTTCGGTGGCGTGACGAGATGGATAGTTCGGAAGCCGCCATTGCCGCTGTTTTGGCTCGCTGACGGGCTTGAAGTAGCACCGATGCTGTTCGAAGCTCTACTCCCCTGGGTCACCTATCCTGATGCCAAGTCGGAGAAAGGTCGCGGCAAAGGCGCAAGTTTCGCGAAGCTCATAAGCAACTTGCAAGCGCCGTCGCGAAGAACATTGCCCGGACGCCTCTAACGCGCTCGGTGTCTGCTCGCCGAGACAACGTAACACCCAGACAAACGGCCGGGCAGAAGCCCAGGCGCCCTCAATGCGCTCAAAACACCGATCTCGGGTCGGCGTCAGGTCGAGAAAGAGAGTCGTTTCAGCGCGGCAGGCCGAGTTCGGACCCGTAGCGGCATCGTATGCGCGCCATCATGATCTCCTCATTACTGGCCGGAGCTTAACAACGCAACGACCGTGCCGTGGCCGACGCCCTCAACTTCGAGTCGAACGGTCGGGCTCCTGCCGCGGTCGGCGGGAACCGATCGCATAAATCACGTTGCCATGGTCTGGGATGGTAGCCGGGTCAGCGGCGAGGGCGGCCGCATCTTCGGCGTTTTCAGTCTGCCCGGCCCACCGCGTGGCGACCGAGCGGCCTTGAGGCCGGTCAATTCCCACACGCTCACATTCGCACCAGGCGGTCCCTATAGGACCTGTGCACAGGGATACAGAACAACAAAAGCAGGAAGCTGGGAGAGTTCACCGGCCCGGCACAGGCCGGCACTCATCCTGGCCCTCTTAGCCACGATAATCAACGTCAATCTGGCGTTATTCGCGACCCGCAGCCGGACATGACCGGCCTCATCGTGAAACTCTGGCGTTGCGGCCAGGAATTCAAGCGCAAAGCGGAAGAGGTAGGGCAGAGGCGATGCTCGGAGGGAGCGGCCCCTGCAATCGCAATGGCGTTCCGCTGAGCGACCGGAACGGCAAGAAGCTCAAGCAAGCCTTGAGGCGGACGATGATGACGTGGCTGGCGCTAGCCAACGCAGTCATGATGTCCATCTGTTCGTCCCTATGTCGAGACGTCCGTGGCCACGCTTCTGTGCCGACGCGAAGCGGGTGATGTGATGCGTGTCCAAGACCTGACAATGGCAGAAAACATGTCGCGACTAATACAACCGGCTATCTGGGCGCCCTGGAAGCTTTTTTAAGCATGATCAAGCGTTTACCGCACGGCTGCGCGTTGGCACGGCCTTTGCGAATTGATATTCAGCAACACTGAATGAAGGCTGACTGCACGCAGATGCGCAAGACGAACAATGCTCTCCCTTCGTTGAACCCTCGTGCCCCGTCTCAAAGGGGAACAAGCTTGCGCATAAGGTCACGCAACCTTTGGCAATAGCTTTGGAGGGCAAGATGATGTTGCGGATGGGGTCACCGGCTCCTTCGATCAAAGTGGAGGACTGGCTGCGTGGCGAGCCCCTTGCGAACTTCCAGCCCGGCAAAGTCTATATCCTCGAATTTTGGGCAACTTGGTCCGAACTATGTGCAGCGGAGATGCTCGATCTGATGCGGCTACAGGAGAAATACAGGGACAGCGGACTTGAGGTCGTCGCAGTCGTGGCTGATGAAGACGCTCCAACGGCCGTTGAGGCTCGCACCAAGTTAAAAGCTTGGTTGACCGAAAAGTGCTCGCATCTGAACTATCGGATCGCGTTCGACCACACAGGTGAAATGAACAAGCTTTGGATGAAACTCAGCTTTTCTGTTGGGATTCCGACTTCGTTCGTGGTCGACCGAGACGGCTGCATCGCCTTTATCGGTCATCCGAGCCAACTCGGTGAGGTTTTGCCCAAAGTGTTCAACGGCAGCTGGCCTACCAGCAACAAAGCGAAAGCCGCCGATCAGCAGCGGATCACCACAAGCGAACCCCTGGCGCGCGAACAAGCGCTGAAGAAGCCGATCGATGACAGGTTCTGGGCGGCGGTGAAGCTGGAAGATTGGAAGACGGCGCTCTGGGCGATCGAAGAGGGGATCGCCTTGATGCCGGACGACCTCAGTTTCCGCCTAGCCCATGCACATCTGTTGCTTCACAAAATTCAAGACATGTGGACCGGCTTGCCCGTGATGCGCCAGTTGGTTCGCGACGCGATCGACAAAAATTCCGAGGATTGGATAGTTTCGGCGCTAGACCAACTTTTCCATCCGGCCAATGACCATTCGCGCCTTCCCCCTGCTGAGCGCTTCGCGATGGGCAAGGAGCTGTCCGAACAGATCCTGGCGCTGAATCCCCCGCAAGGCGACAGCCCTAAGTTCGGATCCTATCCCGCGGTCGCCCGGTACTATCACGAGAACGGCAACAATGATCGCGCGATCGAGTTGGTCGAACTGGCACTGACGTCGCTGGACGGTCCGGAGCCTATCCCGGCCGAATTGAAAGAGCAGCATCTGCCGGATTTGCTGCAGGCCCTCGCCAAGTACAGGGGTGCGAAGGCTTGTTGCGGCGCTCTCTTTGCCGCTGCGCAAAACAGTTTCCCGAAGGTGCCAAAGCGCGGTCGGCCGAGGAAGAAAGATAAAAAAGGGTAATTGGTCGAAATTGCTTACTGGCCAATTCGTCCATTTCCCTGGCGTGACCGCAGCAAGGAGGTCCATGCAGCACTTGGTCGATCGTTTGCAGCAGGATCGAGGCTCGAATCTTCATGGCCTCCCGCATTGCGGCGGAAGCGATGTTCGACGCGAATTCGCGTGGAAGACTTCGCAGTCGAGGACGTGTTCAAGGTCGGCCCGAGGGACATCAATTGCGTGGAATCAGCGGCGCCGAGCCATGCGTCGGCTGCGCAAGTGTGCCCGAAGTAGGCGTCCCAGAAAACAGACATCGTCCTTCGAGGAAGAGGACTGAAATAAGGAGAATATGAAATGCCTGAAGCCGCGGTCAGCCCTGCTGTCAATGGGGACGAGGGCCATTGCCACCCCGTTTGTCAGATGCCTCGTGCGGCTGATCCGTGCTCAGGCTGCCTCCGCGTCACGGGAAGGCAAATCGGACGCCGAACTGCTGGGCGACCTCAGCATCACCAGAAAACAGCGCCGTGCGATCCCATTATCGGCGATCCCGATCCGGACGTGCTGTGGAGGTCGATATATTCTACACGGCCGTCGGGCTCAACGATCGAGGAGCGCTCCGGCCTGATGACATCGCCAACGATGGAGATGAGACCCATGGGGCTTCGGGCGATTGCTCTTCACTGGCGGGCGGTTGGTCGCTCTGTCGAGACATCCACCGGTTCGGCTTCGAGACGTTCAGGAAGCTCGCGGAGGCCGGTACGAAACTGGTCGACGATGCGACTGCAGCCACCGAAGCCTATCGCGACGTGGCACGGGCGTGAAGACACCGATTTCGAGGAAGGATCTATGTCAAAGCTGGATGAGATGGGAACGAAAGTCCGAAAGCTTCAACTGCGCGCGGCAATTGCCAAGATGAAATTGCGCGACCTTGCAGAGGATCTCCCGGGAAAATGGACGGAGATAGAGGAAGTTGCCGAGGGAGCGTCGGCCGTTTTTGCCGAGTTGGATGGTGCCAGGAGAGAGCTCGCTGCAATGAAGAAGTTACCATGAGGAGCACATTCACCACCCGCGACGGCTCCGGATGGATGCCGGAATATCTCACGGCGATAGACGGCGCGACCTGCATCGGCTGCGGCCGCTGTTTCAAAGTCTGCTCGCGCGAGGTCATGCATCTTTACGGCGTCGATGACGCGGGTGAAATCCTCGGCGCCTGCGACGAGGATGACGATTTCGATGGCGAGCTCAATCGCATGATCATGGTCGTCGATCATGCCGGCCGCTGCATTGGCTGCGGAGCCTGCGCCCGCGTCTGCCCGAAGAACTGCCAGACCCATGTTGCGGCCGACCAGGTCGCAGCATGATCTGAGGAGACAAACCAGGAGAACGGCGTTGGCCTTTAGAATGTTTTGCCGCGTCCTGGGGCTGGTGCTGTGCAGCACCGCACTGACTGTCTACTTCGCTTCTCATTCCATCGGCACAGTAGTCGTCACGACGCTGGCTTGTTCGCTGCTCCTTCAGCTGGCGTATTTCGGTAGCGTGCTCTTTCTGACCTGGCGGTCGGGTTTCGCTCGCGAAGCTGGGCAAAGGGCTGAGCATTTCGGCAGTTGCGAGGACGTTGGATGCCAATCGCCAGACCACTATGAGGTGACGAGTGACTCGGCAGATTCGCTCCCAAATCAAATGCTAGCTATATCGCTGCTGCTCCCTTGAGGCGCGATCGTGACAAGATCAGAGCTCGGATTCCCGCCACTTTCGATGAACCACGGACCTTGGGCTGATCGTTGAAGAATAGGTGTGCTTGACATGGGCAGAGGTGATCGCATTCCGGGACGTCTAATGGCGCGAGATGCAGCTATTTGGGCTCCGTAGGCATGAGAGCCGTCGCAGCACGCCGGGATGCGGGCTGCTTCGTCGCCGTGCGACGCGCTGGAAATGATGATGAGGCTCTTCTCCAACATCTCATAGCGCAGCTGTCGTCAAATCAAACACGCCTCTTGGACTGGCTGGGTGCATAGCTCAATTCAACTCGATCACGTGTTGCTGGAAAAACATGCTGCAAAATTTCGAACGCTACCCGCTCACCTTTGGACCCACGCCCATCGAGAAGCTCGACCGCCTCAGCAAGCATCTGGGGGGAAAGGTGGAAATCTACGCCAAACGCGAGGACTGCAACTCCGGTCTCGCGTTCGGCGGAAACAAGCTCCGCAAGCTCGAATACATCATCCCCGACGCGATCGCGTCAAATGCCGATACGCTTGTCTCCATCGGCGGCGTGCAGTCCAACCACACGCGGATGGTCGCCGCGGTCGCCGCCAAGATCGGCATGAAATGTCTCCTGGTTCAGGAGAGCTGGGTACCACATGAGGACGCCGTCTACGACCGGGTCGGCAACATTCTCTTGAGCCGGATCATGGGAGCAGAAGTGCGCGTTGTCGACAAGGGCTTCGATATCGGCATCCGCCGCAGTTGGGAACAGGCGCTCGATGAAGTCAAGTCAAGGGGCGGCAAACCTTATGCGATACCAGCCGGGGCGTCTGTTCACCAAAATGGCGGTCTCGGCTATGTCGGGTTCGCGGAGGAGGTGCGGGCCCAGGAGAAACAGCTTGGGTTTGCCTTCGACTACATCGTCGTTTGCACGGTCACGGGTTCCACGCACGCCGGCATGCTCGTCGGATTTGCCAAGGACGGTCGACAGCGCAACGTGATCGGTATCGATGCCTCTGCCACCCCCACCCAAACCAAGGCGCAGGTGCTTAGCATTGCCCAACATACAGCCATGCTCGTCGAGCTCGGAACGGAACTTGTCGAGGATGACGTGTTGTTGCTCGAGGACTACGCGTACCCGCGTTATGGCATTCCGTCCGAGGGAACCAAGGAGGCCATCCGCCTGTGTGCGCGGCTCGAGGGAATGATTACCGATCCCGTTTACGAGGGCAAATCGATGCAAGGGATGATCGACCTCGTCCAGAAAGGCTTCTTTCCGGAGGGGACGAGGATCCTCTACGCGCATCTCGGCGGCGCGCCGGCGATCAGCGGGTACGGCTACACCTTTCGCAACGGCTAACGCTGGGCGGATTGCGACGTTCGTGCCGCGCCGGCGATGCGCTCCAAGTTCGTTCGGGGGCTGCCCGGCAAACCGGGGGTCGGCTGTTAACTGCCGCCCAACGCGAATGTGACCGGGTTCATTCGGAATGTCTAATCGGGTCTATCTCGATGGCAATTCGCTTGGGCCGGCTTGCATGACACGCCACCGAGCGGGTCGCGAGCATGATGACCGCGGGATGGGGGACGCAGCTCATCCGTGCTTGGAACGAGGCACGAGGGAACCGTGGTCATGGGCGGCACGCTGTCGATCAAGCTCTACCTTGTATTTCATCTTTGGTATTCGGTGACGGCGATTGGCATTGTGTTTGAAAGAACATCAGGCAAGACCACCTGGTTTGTGATATTACCCACCGATCGACACAACCTTAATAGCGTTCCGTGCACCGCCGCATCCCACCAGTCGGCGGCGTCGCGTCCGAGATCCAGCACCGGCTGCTCGGCGCTTTCACGCTCGCACCATGGCGCCAGCATGCCGCCGTCGAACCATTACGCATTGCCGCCGAGGCTGTGGCTTGTCTTCGCAACCGTCACCACGGCGCGGCGGATGGCGACGCCATAATCGCCGTCGGCAATGGGTGGTGGACCACCGAGATCTCCATCGTCGCCATCCAGAACGCCAGCACGAGGTTCGCCCGATCCACTTGCCGTCACCGTTCGATCCGGCGATCGGGCCGTGCTGTTCCCCGGCCAAGCACGCCTGATGATGCCATGGCTCTTGTCCGGCAGCATATCGGCCAGGCCGTCGTGCGCGTCGGCGTCACAGTATCCGGATGGTCGGTGTCACCAATGCCTCGGAGCTGAATCCCGACCTGGTTGACGCGGCGCCAACATCCGCATGGAACGAAGCTTTTTGGCAAGGTCTAACCGCATCCTCACCAAATGGTACGGCAATCCGGTCGATAAGGCCTTCGACAGCGCGATCGCGGGCCTTTAAAAAAGGCCCCATAGCCTCTGAACCCTGACTGAAACGCCCCCCGACCAGTCGTCCAACGGTCAAATGCAGTCCGTCGTACGGGTTTGCGAGAACACCGTGTCGCGCGCACCCGAGTGCCTTCGCCAGGCGCTTGGCTCCCCTGCCAAGCTCATGCAGCCGCAGCATCGCCGCCACCTCCTCCGCCTGAAGCATCTCCTCTCTCCGCATCGTCATCGATAATGCATGAATTGCTGAATTCCCGATCCCTCCTCTGGCAGGAATATTGCTCTGTCGCCAGCTCACCGCGTCCGGCTTTGGCTATGAGGGCGACCGAAGCCGCTCGCTTATGGTGCAACTCTTCCGAGATCGGTCGCACCAGTTTCTTTCATGAGGTATGTCGCCATTACGACACTACCAGATGGGCCTAGTCAGAGCCGCGGGCGCTTGTTCGCCCATGGCTGCAACTGTTCGAATGCCGCCGAGGCCCGCAGCACGCCGAGATCATCGAAGCGTTTGCCGACAATCTGCAGTCCGACTGGCAGCCCCGCCGGAGTAAAGCCGCATGGTACGCTTGCAGCCGGGTTCCAGGACATGTTGAACGGGTAGGAGAACTCCGCCCACATGATCCAGTCCCAAGCATGCGTTGGCCAATGATCGGGCATCAGCTTCTCGGCTGGGAAAGCGGCGACTGAAGCGGACGGTGTCAATAAAAAGTCCCAATCGCGGAACCAGCGGTGGATGTTGGCAACGTATACCATCTTCCGCGCGCGCATCTCTTGATAGCGCGCGACGGAGACGTTCTCTGAATGCTTGATGCAGGCGACAAGCCCAGGGTCCATCTCTGCCTCCCATCTCGGCAGGTACGGTGCAAGGCCGGTCGCGTGGGCGGACCAGAAGAACCGGATCAGTTCCGGTCCGTCCTTCGCCCACGGGATGGGTACTTCCTCAACAATTGCGCCAAGTTCCGTAAATCGTGCGACGGCGGCCTTCACCAACTCCGCGACTTGCGGATCGACGCGAGCGACACCCAGATCGGGGCTGTAGGCGATGCGCCTGCCCTTCACGCCGTCGCGCAGCCGCGCGAGATAGTTGGCGGGCCCGACCTCGAGCGAAGTGTGGTCGAGGAAATGCTGACCGGCCATGACCTCGAGCATCAGTGCGCTGTCAGCGACGGTGCGTGTCATCGGCCCTTTGTGGTTCGTCATGTCACTTCCGGGCAGTGAATAATTCGGCACGCGCCCGAAACTGGGCTTCAGTCCAAACACACCGCTGAAATGCGCGGGCATGCGGATCGATCCGGCGCCGTCACTGCCCTGGTGCAGAGGCCCATAGCCCGCCGCTGCAGCGGCGCCTGCGCCGGCCGAGGACCCGCCGGCGTTGTAGCCGAGCTTCCACGGATTGCTGGTGATGCCCGTGAGTGGGCTGCGCGAGACACCGGTCCAGCCGAACTCAGGCATGGTGGTTTTGCCGATGACGATTGCGCCCTCGTCTCGCAGACGCAACACGAGCGGCGCATCCTCGATCGGCTGATCGCGGACGACTATCTTGCTGCCGTTCCGTGTCGGCATGTCCTTGGTGATCGAATCTTTGATCGTGACGGGCACGCCGTGCAACCGTCCGATTCGCGCACCGCTCATCAGGGCGGTTTCCGCCTTTTTCGCATCATTCATCGCGCGATCTGCGGCAAGGTAGGCGAAGGCGTTCACCTTGGGCTCCAGCTCGGTAATGCGGGACAGCAGGGCGCGCATGTACTCGACCGGCGAAATCTCTTTGGTGCGGATTAGCTGTGCCAGCTCGACGGCCGGCATAAAGCCGATGGTCTCAGGGTCCATTATCCTACCTCGCTCTAGGGCTGTTGATAGCTCACTTTATTTTTTTATGCCGATCGCGGCCGAAAGCTGGACAAAGGGGTTTTCCGGTCCGGTTAAGGCGAAGTTCCGTCGAGGCAAGCGGTCGGCCGTGCAACATCACAAAACTCCCGCTTGGCGCACTTTCACGAGCGGAGTTTGGACCAGAAACAGTCGATCGAGTGTGTTGTTATCGTAAAACCTGCGCGACATTGTTGTTTCAAAGAGCACGATTTCGCCGTGAGCAGCCCATCGGCTGGCCGACCCCCATCGAGTGATCCATGTTCAACGTTAGTGCATGCTTGATCTTTGCCCTACGGCTGGGGTGGCTGGCGAAGCTGGTCCGGGTTGGGCAGCCGGCCACAGGATTGCATCTGGTTCCGGGGTTCTGTAGTCCGAAGATGAATGCGGTCGCACCTGTTGAGGCAGGGGGCACCGTCGCCGTGCTCGGCGTGGCCTTCAAGCCCAAGGCAGGCGATATCAGCGAGGTGCAGGCGCCGGACGGCACCATCCGACCCTCGAAAGCACCTTCGCAGCTTCCATAGCCGCCGGGTCGTGTGCCCTGACCGTCAGCCCGGTTTCCGAGGACCGCGATGATGCCTTTGACGCGGTGCGAGGGCGCCGGTTTGACCGTGCTCATCTCCGAATGGAACGTCTACCGTGCGGCAACTGATCCCTCCGGCAGCGCGCCGGCTACAGGAGGAATAGCGGCATCTAGTTCCGGGAAAACGCTGGGCGCCGACGCCAATTGTCGTTTTTGTCGAGTCCGCGACACGGTGGCGGTGGGCTTCGTTGCTGATGCACTCTCATTTAAGTCTCTGAATATAAGGCGGAACATTCTTTCTGACGCTCCTTCTGCTTTGTTGGCACGACTTTTGAACCTTCCTTGTAGCGAGGCAGCAGAAGCTGCCGGCATTGGGTGGCAGAAAGCGCCCCGCGTGTTTGCAAAGCACTTGGCCAGAGAGGAAGCCTAATGGACAAGAGAATGCCTGCCGCGGCAAATGGCGGAAACTCAGGCCCGTGAGGCGCAGCTTTGGGAGGATGCATCGCGCAATGCGCTCAACCGATTGGTACGCTGCCTGTTTGCCGAGGGTTTTCTAGACTAGTTTCCGTCCATAAACGTGCGTATTTCACAGCGTTTACAAGATTTTGTGCTGGACCTGAAAGGCGCCTTTGACGGCAAGGACAGGATCAAGAGCACTAATTGTCGACAGGATGGTGTCATCGGCACGATCAAGCACAGGCCACCGCGGACGGCGTTTGCCGGCTGAGACAGCAGCAATGCCGAGTTGGGATCAGGTTTGTTGGAGGCGAGTGAAGAGGTTGTAAGCCACGACCGAGGACCAGACGTAGGTCTTGAAGTGGTCAAGTCCGCGCCAGGTGCAGCGTGCCAAGCCGTAAGCGCGTTTGAGGCAAGAGATGCCAGCTTCGATGCCGGCACGGAAGTTGCGCAGCTTGCGATACACCCAGCGGCTCTTGACCATGTCCTCGATCTTGATGCCGCATTTTTTGT
>NZ_JAMYUS010000025.1:0-95398 GCF_040323255.1 Mesorhizobium sp. M0052
CGCGGGAATCAGGTGACGTGAACAATCACCAGCCTGCCATGACCGCCCCCTCTCAGCGAATTTGCAGAACTCTCAGCACACTACCCACTTCAGAGCCGTGTGCGGACTGATGTCCCTTGCCGATAGTAATCCAGCGGATCAGGTTCTCTGGATTGTTGGCCAACCCGCCGCCGATAAGACGCGGTCAGCAAAACTGGCATCTAGGCGAGGACCGACATTGCACTTGAAGTTCGCAGACCGAGGATGCCGGTCCGCTCTGGGACGTAGGGCGACACCCCACTTCACCCCCCAGCCAGCCGCGGCAGCAGAAAAATCTCCGCCCCCGGCGGCAGTTCCTTCGACCACGTATCGCGATAGATCGTCCCGTCGATGGCCACCGCGATGCCCTTCTCGATCCAGGGCTCGATGCCGGGATACTGTTCAGCCAGTTTCCTGAACAGCTCCCTTATGTCCTTGGCCTCGACCTCGACCTTGCTCTGGCCGCCGGCGAGCTGGCCCAGCGCGCCCCAGAGCGTCACTTCGACCATTAGGGCAAGAACCTCATTTTTGCCCTAGCCTCCCCGTTCCGCCTCGATCGCGGCGAGAACCCGTGGCGGCGACATCGGGATGTGGGTCATGCGCACGCCGGCTGCGTTCGAGACGGCATTGGCGATGGCCGCCAGCGGCGGGACGATCGAGGTTTCGCCGACGCCGCGCACGCCATAGGGGTGGTTGGGGTTGGGTATCTCGAGGATCTGCGTGTCGATCATCGGCAGGTCCGAGCAGACCGGGATGCGGTAGTCGAGGAAGCCGGCGTTCTGGAGACGCCCGTCCTTGCCGTAGATATACTCCTCGTTGAGCGCCCAGCCGATGCCTTGCGCGGCGCCGCCCTGGTACTGGCCCTCGACATAGGTCGGGTGCACCGCCTTGCCGGCATCCTGGATCACCGTGTAGCGGATCACCCTGGTCGAGCCGGTATCGGGGTCGACCTCGATGTCGCATATATGGGTGGCGAAGGAGACGCCGGCGCCGTCGGCGACGAGTTCGCTGTGGCCGGCGATCGGCCCGCCGGTCTTGCCGGAAGCGGCGGCGATCTCCTTCAGCGACAGGGCTGCAAGATTGCCGTACTTCTCGCCCTTGGCGATGGCGTGGCCGTTTTCCCAGACCACGTCGTCGACGGGGATGTCCCACGTCTGGGCGGCGCGCTCACGCAGGATCTTGATGGCGTTGCGGGCGGCCGAGATGGTCGCCATCGAGGACGAGAAGGTGCCGCGGCTGCCGTCGGTCATGTCGTTGTAGCCGAGCGAGGATGTGTCGGCGACCACCGCCTTGAGCTGGGCATAGTCGATGCCGAGCTCCTCCGCCGCCACCAGCGACAGCGAGGCGCGCGAACCGCCGACGTCCACCGTGCCGACGGCCAGCGACACCGAGCCGTCCATGCCGATGTTCAGGTCCACGCAGGTCTGACCGCCGAAGTTGAACCAGAAGCCGCAGGCCATGCCGCGGCCCTGGTTCTTGCCCAGCGGGGCCTTCATGTGCGGATGGTGCTTGGCCGCCTCCAGCGTCGGGCCGATGCCGATCGGGCCGTAGACGGGGCCATAGGAAGAGCGGGTGCCTTCCTGCGCGGCGTTCTTGATGCGGAACTCGACCGGGTCCATGCCGAGTTCCTTGGCCAGCTCATCCACAGCGCTTTCCACCGCGAACGCCGCCATCGGTGCGGAGGGTGCGCGATAGGCCGCGGTCTTCGGCCGGTTGACCAGCACTTCGAAGCCGACCGTCTTGACGTTATCGAGCTTGTAGCAGGCGAAGGCCGTCATGGCGCCGATCTCGGCCCATGTGCCGGCATAGGGGCCGCTGGTGTAGCGCAGCGTCGCTTCGGCGGCGGTGATGGTGCCGTCCTTGCGGGCGCCGATCTTGACGTCGATCGAGGTGGCGCTGGTCGGGCCCGAGGCGCGGAACACCTCGTCGCGAGTCATCACCAGCTTCACCGGCCGTCCTGCCTTGCGCGACAGAGCGAGTGCCACCGGCTCGGCCCAGACATGGGTCTTGCCGCCGAAGCCGCCGCCGATCTCCGAGGAGGTGACGCGCAGCTTCGAGGCTTCCAGCCCGAGCAGTTGCGCACAATGCTGGCGGTAGACGAAATGGCCCTGCGTGCAGACCCAGAGGTCGGCGGTGCCGTCGGACGAGACGCTCGCAACGCAGGCGTGCGGCTCGATATAGCCCTGATGCGTCTGTTCGGTCTTGAAGGAGCGCTCGACGATGACATCGGCGTGCCCAAAGCCCTGATGGACATCGCCATGGCCGAACTGGCTGCGCTTGGTGACGTTGGACGGCTTTACCGGCTTTTCCTCGAGACCCTCGGTGAAGATCGTGTCGTTGATCAACGGCGCGGTGTGCTTCATCGCCTCGTCGACATCGGTCACATGCGGCAACAGCTCGTACTCGACCTCGATGAGCTTCAGCGCCTGCCTGGCCGTGCGGGCATCGACGGCGGCGACCGCGGCCACGGCGTGGCCGTCATAGAGCGCCTTGCCGCGCGCCATGCAATTGTCGAGGACGTCGTACATGGCGGCATCGCCATCGGTGAGATCGGGCAGGTCGGCGGCGGTGATCACCGCTTTCACGCCGGCCAGCTTTTCCGCTTTCGAAGTGTCGATCTTGAGGATTCTGGCATGCGCATGCGGGCTGCGCAGGACACGCCCGACCAGCTGTCCCGCCATGTTGAAGTCGGCGCCGTAACGGGCGCGTCCGGTCACCTTGTCGACGCCGTCGGGACGGATAGGCCGCGTGCCGACGGAGGAGAATTTGCGGCCCGAAAAGCGTGGATCGAAGTTCATGCGTGCGCTCCCTTCATCACATTGGCCGCATCCTGGACCGCGCGCACGATCTTGTCGTAGCCGGTGCAGCGGCAGAGGTTGCCGGCGAGGCCGAAGCGGATTTCTTCCTCGGTAGGATCGGGGTTCTTGGCCAAAAGGTCCTTCGCCGCGATGAGGAAGCCCGGCGTGCAGATGCCGCATTGCAGCGCTGCATGCTCGAGGAACTTCTGCTGCAGCGGATGCAACTGATCGCCATGCGCCATGCCCTCGACGGTTTCGATATGCCGGCCTTCGGCTTCAGCGCCGAGCACAAGGCACGAGCAGACAAGCCGGTCGTCGAGGATGATCGAGCAGGCGCCGCAGTCGCCGGTGCCGCAGCCTTCCTTGGCGCCGGTCAGCCCGAGCCGGTCGCGCAGGACGTCGAGCAACGTCTCGTCGGGCTGGCAAAGGTATTCGACGTGATCGCCGTTGATTGTCGTTGAAACTGCTACACCGGCCATCATTTGCCTCCTGCGCGTGCGTAGGCGGTCGTCGCGGCCCGTCCGGCCAGCACGCCCGCAACTTTTCGTCTGAACTCGATGGTACCGCGCTTGTCGTCGATGGGGCGGCAGGCCCCAGCGCAGATCTTGGCGAGCCGCTCAAGTGCCGCCTCATCCAGCTTCCTGCCGATGAGAGCCTCGGCTGCTTCTTCCACCAGAAGCACGGTCGGGGCCGCGGCGCCCAGCGCGACGCGGGCGGCCGTGATGACGCCATGCTCGTCGAGCGACAGCTTCACGCCGGCGCTGACCACGGCGATGTCCATCTCGGTGCGCGGGATGAATCTGAGGTAGGCGTCGCCCGAACGCGGCGCGCGCTTGTCGAGCAGGATCGCCTCGACGATCTCACCCTTGGTGAGCGAGGTCTTGCCAGGCCCGATCGGCACAGCCTCGACCGGAATGGTGCGCTTGCCCGACGGACCGGCAACCACGGCCTTTGCGGCGGCGGCCACCAAGGCCGGGACGCTGTCGGCGGCCGGCGATGCGTTGCACAGATTGCCAACGATGGTGCAGCGGCCCTGGACCTGTTTCGAGCCGATCAGCTTCGACGCTTCGACGACACCGGGCCAGGCCTTCTTCAGAACCGAGCTCTCGCCCAGGACGGCGCAGGGGACGGTGGCGCCGATGCTGAAGCCGTCGGCCGTCTCCCTGATCTCGCTCAAGCCCTCGATCGCCTTGATGTCGACGATCAGGTCGGGATCGACAAACCCGCCCTTCATCCGAACGAGGAGGTCACTGCCTCCAGCGAGAATGGCTGATGTGCCGGAAGCGTCGGCCAGCAGGCCAACGGCGTCTTCGATTGAAAGCGGACGTATGTAACGCATCGTCTCCCCTTGGTGATGGTGATCTCGCCGACCGTTATAAACAGTCTCCTCATAATGACCATCCGGTTGCTGATTTCCAGCGATTGGGCCAGCACTGCGAGAGAGATTTTTGTCTAAAGTCTTTGTTTTGATGCATGTCGCTGTCCCAGAACCGCGCACACTTCTGGGCGACATGCATTCAAGCGGCGTCTTTTGCATTGTCGAGGCTGATGCCGATGTCCTTCAATGCCTCGGCCACGGCCTCGTCCAGCGGCGTGTGCGGGACTTCGCCGATGATGCCTTCCAGCCGGTCGGACACGAGCCGGTGCGGTTCGAAGCGCAGATAGGACATCGAGACGATCTCGCGCCACATCGCCACGAACGGGCTGCCGGCGCGCAGCACCCACCAAGGCATGAAGGTCAGTTTCAGCGGACGGCCCAGCGCCTTCTCGGCCGCGGCCTTGATGTCCATGTCGGTGACGGCGTGGCCGGGGAAGTTGAGCGCCTCAAAGAAGCCGAGCTTGCCCTGATTACGCGCCAGGCCGACGAAGCCGATGGCGAAGTCCGGCAAATAGGCCCATTCATGCACGAGGTTGGCAGGGCCGGGCGCGGTGTAGACACCGTTGCTCATCTTGGCGGTGACGACGAGGTCGAACCATGATCCGCTGCCGGTGCCGCCGAAGAAATCGCCGGCGCGCAGGATGATGGTGCGGACGCGGCCGGCATCGGCCTCGCGGCGAAACAGCGCTTCCATGGCGCAGCGGATGCGGCCCTTCTCGGTCGTCGGGCGGAACGGCGTGTCTTCGGTGACGAGTTGAGGCATCGGCGAGCCGTAATTGTAGACAGTGCCGGGGAAGAGATGCAGCGCGCCATTGGCATGGCAGGCGGCCATGACGTTCTCCGCCATCGGCAGGCATTTGCTCCAATCGGTGTAGATCGGGTTGAGACCGTTGAAGATGATGTCGACACCCTGCGTGGCGCGGATCAGCGCCTCGCGGTCGAGCGCATCGCCGGCGACGGCGGTGGCGCCCTTGAGTTCGGCTGGGACCTTGCCGCTGCGGGTGACGGCGCGGACGTCGAAACCGGCGTCGATGAAGGCCTTGCCAACCACGCGGCCGAGCCGGCCATTGGCGCCTAGAATAGCGATCTTGGTCATTTTTCTTCTCCGTGTCTGTGTTTGCACGGCGAATATGATGCGTTCATACGCGAATGAAAATTGACTATGAATGCAGATTTGTTATTCATAAATGAATGGAAGATATCGACTGGAACCTGATCAAGAGTTTCGTCACCGTGGCGGAGACCGGCAGCCTGTCGGCCGCGGCGCGCAAACTGTCGGCCAGCCAACCGACGCTCGGGCGTCACATCGGTGAGCTCGAACAGGCGCTCGGCGTCACGCTGTTCCGGCGCGGGCGGCGCGGCTATGCTCTGACGGAAGCAGGCGCCACGCTGTTCGAACGCGGCAGAGCGGTGAGCGAGCAGGCGAGCGCGTTTTCGCTATTGGCATTGGGCTCGGTCGAGGCGATCGAAGGCACGGTGCGTATTGCCGCCAGCGAGGTGGTGGCGGCCTATGTGCTGCCGAGGATGACGGCGCGGCTCGGCATCGAGGAACCCGGCATCGAGGTCGAGATCGTCGCCTCGAACCAGGTCGAGAACCTGCTGCGAAGGGATGCCGATATCGCCATCCGCATGGTCAAGCCGGCGCAGAACGAGCTGACGGCGCGCAAGGTCTGCGATATCAAGCTCTGCTGCTGCGCGGCGAAATCCTATCTCGGCAGGCACGGCCGCCCGCTCAAGCCCGCCGATCTTCTCGACCATCCGCTGATCGGCTTCGACCGCAGCGATGAGATGATCCGGGGCTTTACCCAGGCCGGCATCCCCGTCACCCGCAGCAGCTTCCGCTTCAGGACCGACAACCAGATCGTTTTGTGGGAAGCGCTGCGGGCGGGAAACGGCATCGGTCTCGGCCAGGAGCCGCTGGCCGACAGCGACCCGTCGCTGGAGAAACTGCTGCCCGGCCTGCCGCTGCCCAGCCTACCGGTGTGGCTGGCCATGCATCGCGACGTGCGCACCAGCGTGCGCATCCGCCGCGTCGCGGATTTTCTCTATGAGGAGCTGAAGCGCTATTCGGCGGGGGCGGCCGCGAATTCGGCGCGGTGAGCGAGCCCGGCCATCAAAAGCACGACGATCAACAGCCCCGACATGGCGACGAAGATCGGCCCGAAGCTGGAATGCTCGGCGACGAAGCCGATCGCCGACGGCGCTACCAATATGCCGGAATAGCCCATGGTGGTGACGACGCTCATGCCGGTGCCCGACGACATGCCTTCCTGGTTGCCGCCGGCCGAGAAGATGATCGGCACCATATTGGCGATGCCGAAGCCGCAGAGAGCAAAAGCCGCGATGGCGATCCAGGGCGAAGGCGACAGGCCGGCGACCAGCATGCCGGCGGCGGCGACCACCGCCGAGCCGCGCAGCGTCGCCACCGCGCCGAAGCGGTTGCGCACGCCGTCGCCGAAAAAGCGCATGACAGCCATGACGCCGGAGAAGGCGGCGTAGGCAAGGCCGGCGATGGCGAGGTCGGCGCCGAGCTCCTGCCGGAGATAAAGCGCTGCCCAGTCGAGCACGGCGCCCTCGGAAATCATCGTCAGCAGCGCCATCAGCCCGACAAGATAGACCAGCGGGTTGGCCGGCAGCGTTAATTTATGATGCTCGGCGGCCTGCGGCTTGTCCTCGGCGATGAGGTAGCCGACCGCCACGGCAATGACGGCAAAAGCAATGATCGTGACGACAGCCGCATGGGCGAGGTGGCCGTAGGTCTGGATGGCGTAACCGCCCAGACCGCCGCCGGCGAAACCGCCGAGGCTCCAGAAGCCGTGCGACGACGACATGATGGCGCGGGAGAGCCGGCGCTCGACCACCACCGCATTGGCGTTCATGGCGACATCCATGCCGCCGATCGAGCCGCCGAAGATGATCATGGCGATCGCCGCCAGCGGCACGTTGGGCGCCAGCGCCACGATCAGCAGGCCGAGGCTGCCGCAAAGGCCGAACCAGCGCAACACAGTGCGCGAGCCATGCCTGGAGATCAGATGGCCGCACCAGCTCATGGCCGCGACCGCGCCGACGCCGAACAGAAGGATCAGCAGACCGAGGGTGAATTTCGAGATGTCGAGCCGGGTCAGGAACACCGGAATCTGCGGCGCCCAGCTGCCGGTGAGGAATCCGTTGGCGAGGAAGATCGCGGCTACGGCCCATCGCCCGCGAATGGCGCTCTGCATGGTGTCTTGCGCGTCCATGGTTCGAATCCGGTCAAGGAATGGCTTTGCGCGGCAAATTAGATCGATTCAATTTCTCGTCAAGCGCTTGGCTGCGAAAAGCTTGTGGGCCACATCTAAGGGGAAACCGTTAGGCGCTGTCCCGCCGACGTCAATCTGAACCGCGCGCTACTTCAGCGATCCCTCGGCCGTCTTGCCTCGAACTCCGCTTTCTTGGCGTCCGAAGCCTCGGTCTGGTTCAGCGCCTGCCATTGCGCATAGGGCATGCCGTAGACGATTTCGCGCGACTGATCCTTGCCGAGATCGACGCCCTCAGCCTCGGCCGCTTCGCGATACCAGTTCGACAGGCAGTTGCGGCAGAAGCCGGCGAGGTTCATCAGGTCGATGTTTTGCACATCGCTGCGCTCGCGCAGATGATCGACCAGCCGGCGGAAGGCCGCGGCCTCGAAATCGCGTTTCTGGTCATCGCTGAGTTCGGTCATTGCCTTGGATCCTCACAGCGGCCCGGTGCGCGAGCCGAACATCTTCACCTGATGTATATCGGGACGGCGGTCGATGGCGTCAACGATCGGCGCCAGCCGTTGCGCCCAGGCCAGCGCCCCGTTGCTGTCTGATATCAGGTCCTGGCGGATCTCGATCAGCGCATGGGCAAAGCCGTTGACGATGGCGTGCTTGAACATGGTGTCGCCGCGCAACGCGCCGTCATAGGGTTCATTGTCGCCAACGACGAGGTTTTTATCCTGCGCCAGCATGTCGATCAGCGGCCGCGCCACGCGGTCGTCGAGGTCCCACAATATGCCGACATGCCAAGGGCGGATGAAGCCCTGCATGACAGGGGTGAAGGAGTGTACGGAGAAGATGAACGGCGCTTTGCCTGAGGCGTGCGCCACCGACGCGATCATGGCGCCGACCGCGTCCTGATAGGGCCGGTAGAAGCCGTCGAGCCGCCTTTCGCGTTCGGCCGGCGCCATAGGGTAGTTTCCCGGCACGACAGTGCCGTCATAGAGCTGGCGGATCAGCGTCGGGTCGTCCTCGCCGCGATTGGGATCGATCAGCAGCCGCGAAAAATTGGCAATCACCGCCGGCACGTCGAGCGCTGCCGCCAGTTCGCGCGTCACCGTCTCGACACCGATGTCGTAGGCGATATGGCGATCGAGTTCCGCCGCCGGCAGGCCTAGACTGCCATACTCCTCCGGCAGGTCGCGGCGGGCATGGTCAGCGACAAGCACGATGCCTCGCTTGCGGTCGCCTTCGACCATATCGAAAGGCGCAAAAACTGTGGATCGGGTCATTGGCTGGAAAGGTCTGTTCGCTGGCTTCCGGGGAGGGTGGTATCGTCATTCCCACGAAGAGGACTGTTGCGCAATGCCGTTGTTTGGCCACGGTTTCTGCGAAAATCCTGTGACGCGCGGCAGATCGCGTGTCGGGGGCCTTTCTAAATCGATTGGAATTGGACAGAACGGCGCGTTGACATGCGCCCGGACTTTTCCGAAAAGGGGCGTTGAGAGATGCAGATGACGTTATTGAGGGGTTTCGGGATGGGTTCCGCCGGCAGGCCGCGTGCGTGCACCGCCTTTGCCGTGCCGCTCCTGACCCTGACGCTAGGGCTCACCGCGCTGGTCGCGGCCTCGCCTGCCCGCGCCGATTTCCGCGTCTGCAACGCCACGCAGAACCTGGTCGGCGTCGGCATCGGCTACCGCGCCAAGGCAGGCTGGATCACCGAGGGGTGGTGGCACATCGAAGGATCGAGCTGCAAGACGCTGATCGAAGGTCCGCTGTCATCGAGGTTTTACTATCTTTATGCAGAAGACGCCGAGCGCGGCGGGCGCTGGGATGGCCCGATCAACATGTGCGTGGCCGAAAAAGAATTCAAGATTGCCGGCGTTACCGATTGCGTCGCCCGGGGCTTCCAGCGCGCCGGATTCCAGGAATATGACACGGGCGAGCAGGCAAGCTGGATGGTCCAGCTGACCGATGAGTCCACAACGGGAGGCGCTCCAGCCGCCCCGGGAACAAACAGTCAATGAGACGTAGCCGCAAGGTCAAGATCCTCGCCACCATCGGTCCTGCCTCCTCGTCCGAGGAGATGCTGCAGAAGCTGTTCGAAGCCGGCGCCGATGTCTTCCGCATCAATATGAGCCACACCGATCACGAGTTGATGCGCACGCTGGTCGGCCGCATCCGCGCGGTCGAGGAGAAAGTTGGCCGTCCGATCGGCATCCTGGCCGATTTGCAGGGACCGAAGCTGCGCGTCGGCAAGTTCGCCAACGGCAAGGAGGTTCTGACGCCGGGCCAGACCTTCACCCTCGACAACAATCCCGAGCCCGGCACGTCGACCCGGGTCTACCTGCCGCATCCCGAAATCCTGAGCTCGGTCGAGGCCGGCCACCGTCTGTTGATCGATGACGGCAAGCTGGAGCTCAGGGCGGTGAAGAGCGACGGCAAGTCTATCACCTGCACCGTCGTCGCCGGCACCACCATTTCCGACAAGAAGGGCGTCAGCCTGCCCGACACCGACCTGCCGGTCGGTGCGCTGACCGAAAAGGACCGCAAGGACCTCGATGCGGTGCTGGCGGAAAGCGTCGACTGGGTGGCGCTGTCCTTCGTGCAGCGGCCGGAGGATTTGGCGGAAGCCCGCAAGATCGCGCGCGGCCGGGCACTGATCATGGCCAAGATTGAAAAGCCGCAGGCCGTCGCCCGGCTGGCCGAAATCATCGAACTCTCCGACGCGCTGATGGTCGCCCGCGGCGATCTCGGTGTGGAAATGCCGCTGGAAGCGGTGCCCGGCATCCAGAAGCAGATCACGCGCGCCGCGCGCCGCGCCGGCAAGCCGGTGGTGGTCGCCACGCAGATGCTGGAATCGATGATCACCGCGCCGGTGCCGACCCGCGCCGAGGTGTCCGACGTGTCGATCGCCGTGTTCGAGGGCGCCGACGCCATCATGCTTTCAGCCGAATCCGCTGCCGGCGCCTATCCGGTCGAGGCGGTGGCGATGATGAACCGCATCGCCACCAAGGTCGAAACCGACCCGACCTATGCCGGCATCATCAACGCGCAGCGCTCGGAACCGGAAGCAACCGGCGCCGACGCCATTTCGCTCGCCGCCCGCGAGATTGCCGAGACTCTGAAACTGTCGGCGATCATAACCTATACGGCGTCGGGCACCACGGGCCTGCGCGCCGCGCGCGAGCGGCCGCAAGTGCCGATCATCGCGCTGTCGCCGATCCTCAACACGGCGCGGCGGCTGTCGCTCTTGTGGGGCACGCATTGCGTCGTCTCGCCCGACGCCAGCGACCTCGACGACATGGTCGACCGCGCCTGCCGCATCGCTTTCGAAGAGGGGTTCGGTCAGCCGGGCGACCGCGTCATCATCACGGCGGGCGTGCCGCTGAGGACGCCGGGTTCGACCAACATGCTGCGCATCGCCTATGTCGGGTCGGACGTGCAGGCCACCCGCAACATAGGTTGACAGAGGCTTCAACTCATCACAGTTCGCAGCGCTCTTGCCGCACCTTCGGCGTGATCGATACGCTGAAGGAAGCGGTGTGCGCGAGGGATTGGGTCATAGAGATACTGATCCGGGCCGCGCATCTTTCGCCGGTTGAGGTCGGCGGTGTCGAGCAGGTCGAAATCGACCCTTTCCAGCGTGCAGTGCCAGCCTGCGCTATGCGAAGCCCATCCCCTTCCGTGGTGCTGCAGAAGCCGCTCTCGGCTGGAATAGCCGTGATAGTCGAAGGCGATCACGCCGTTCGTCATGTAGATATGGTTGCCGTAGAAATCCTCGCCCGGAATGATCCGTTCGCCGTAGAATCCGTCCAGGGGAGGATGGCTGAGGAAGGTGCCCGCAAGGGATGTGGCAGGCGCCGTAGCCGAAGAAGATGCTATCCGGTAGCGCCCAGAACGCTTCGGGGTTTTTCTTGATTCCGTACTTCAGGACATACATGCGGCCGTCACGTCGGGGCGAGTTGCGCGTCGGGCACCGTAATGTCGGGGCACTGTGCATCGTTGTACGCATCGCCGGCGATGCGTGCTTCCACGGTTTTTGCCATTGCCTGCAGGTCGACGACCTTGCCGGCGACTTTCTCGATCGCGCCGACGACGAGGTCGGAGGCGATCCAATCCGGCTTGTGGCCGAGATTGTGGACCCAGATCAGTTCGGCGCCGGGGATGTCCCTGACCAGGCCGACCGAATGGATCGAGGCATAGACCACCTTGTCGCGGTCGCCCGAGATGACGATGGTCGGCGCTGTGATGTCGCGGTAATGCGGCGCGGCCTTCAGCGTATAGTCGTAGAGGCCGGCGACATCGATGGCGTTGGCGCGGAAAGCGCCGGGACGCAGCACCAGCGGAATCGAGGCATTGCCGACATAGCCTTCCGGCACCTTGTTGGGAGAAAACACGCAGGCCGTGGCGCCGTCCATCTGCAGCGTGCCTGCCGGATAGGTCAATGTCTCCGAGAACAGCCAGCCGATGATGGGGGTGGCGGTCAGCTTGTAGTACCAGGCGGTCGCGCCGCCCGGCCAGGGGTGGCTGACCGGCGACAGAAAGACCAGCCCGAGCGTCTTCTCCGGGTGTTCGCGGCCAAAGGCGGCGGTGATCACGCCGCCAAACGAATGGCCGACGATGATCGCCTTGTGGATGCCGAGACGGTCCATCAGCCTGGCGATGGTGTCGGCCTGCCCCGACGGGCTCTCATTGCCGGGGCCGCGCGCCGACCAGCCGAAGCCCGGCCGGTCGAGGAAGACCATCTCGGCGCGGCCTTCGAGCAAAGGCCTGATCGGCAGCATCTGATCCCTGAGGTTGGCGCTGGCGCCATGGATGAAGACGATCGCCGGCAGCTCGGCATTTTGAGGCGCCGGTACGTGGACATAGTGGATGCGGGTGGCGTCGATGTCGGCAAATTCGCCGGCCGGCGGGTTCCGCCACTCGATCAGCCACGTGCCGGCGCGGGTGACACCGGCCAGGGCAAAGACGAGCGCGAGGAGCAAAGCACAGGCGGCGTAAATGAGGTTCATGCGCGGAGATACGGGGGTGGAGGGGGATAAGTTCTAGGGAGTAGGGAGTAGGGAGTAGGGAGTAGGGAGTAGGGAGTAGGGAGTAGGGAGGTGGCGTCTCGACCAATCTTCTCTACTGACTACTCACTAATCCCTAATTCCTACTGCCTAATCAAATTCCTTCGCCGGCAAGCTCTTCCGAAATTGCCGCGACCTGGTCCTGGGCGCTGCGCATCATCGGATAGATGGTAAGCACCTTCTGCCAGGCTTCGAGCGCCGATTGCTTGTGGCCGGTGGCGGCCATGATCTGGGCCAGGCCGGAAAGCGCGCCGAAATGGCGTGGTTCAAGCTGCAGCGTCTGGTCGATGTCGGACATCGATTTCCCGAAATTCTTCATCATGTAATGGACGGTGGCGCGCCGGTTCCAGCCTTCGGCATATTTTGGCTGAAGGATGACGACCTGGTCGAGGAAGTCGAGGGCGACGTCGAACTTCTGGTCGTCAATCGCCTTTTGCGACCATTGCATCATCAGGTCGATCGAGGCGCTGCCGGACTGGAACCATTCGCCCCAGATGCGCCCGGCGATGCGCTCGGCCGCCTTTTCGTTGCGCTCGCGCTTCAGCTCGGCAAACAGTTGGTCGAGCCTGGCTTCCCTGGTCAGGGCAACCGGCGGCTTTGCCGGCGGATCGTCCGCCGACGCCGGAGTGACGCCGAAAAGAAAGAGGGTGGCCAAAAATGCAAAAAGAATCCGCATCGCCGGAATCTAACCCCGGACGGCGGATCGTCAAACTGAAATTAGCGTGAAAGTGCCTGGAACCAGGCAATTACCATCGTATGGACGGAGGCAACGAGCCTCCGGCCGAACACTCAGCCCTGGCGCGCCTTGTAGCGTGGAGCGGTCTTGTTGATGATGTAGACGCGGCCCTTGCGGCGAACCAGCTGGTTGTCGCGGTGACGCGCCTTCAGCGCCTTGAGCGAATTCTTGATCTTCATGGTCTTGCCCGTCGGTCTGGGCCCTGTCCGGGCCGAATTATTAAGGCGCGCCTGAAAAGCGCGCCTTTGAACTTGCGGTGGCTCATAAACGAGGAGCCTTGCCCGTGTCAACCGCAAGCGTGCTGGATAGAGGCCGAGAATGGCTTTGGCCATCAAATATCCGCCATCTCGGCTCCACGCCATTGCGCGGCCGAAGGCGGGCTGGAATGGTGCGGCACCCGCAAGCCGATTTGGAGACCTCCATGCGCCTGTTGTTTGTGTCCGCGAGCCTTGCCGTTCTGGCAGCCGCCTCCATCGCGCAGGCGCAGGAATGCGACCGCAACGACGACAGCCAGCAGATGATGAACATCTGCGCCGGCGAGGACTATCGGGCCGCCGATGCCAAGCTCAACCAGGCCTACAAGGATCTCGTCGGTCGCAACGACGACAAGGGCAGGAAGCTGCTGCAGGTCGCGCAACGCGCCTGGATCGCCTTCCGCGACGCCGAATGCGCCTATACGACGACAGACAGCGAGGGCGGCTCCATCCATCCGATGGAGGTTTCACAATGCCTGACCGAACTGACGGACCAGCGCATCAAACAGCTCACCGCGGGCGCCAATTGTAGGGAAGGCGATGCGAGTTGCGCCAGCCCCGACGAGGACGGAGATCTGAACGACGAGCTGCAATAGGGCTCGAGCCACGCCCTCGCGCAAAGTGCCGGAATGGCTTAGCTACGGCGGCTGATGCGCGTGAAATGGCCCATCTTGCGGCCTGGGCGCGCTTCCGCCTTGCCGTAGAGATGCAGCATCAGATCGGGCTCGGCGAGCAAAGCGGGTACGCGCAGCACATCGTCGCCGATCAGGTTTTCCATGACGCAGTTTGAATGCCGGCCAGGGTTGCCCAGCGGCAGGCCGGCAATGGCGCGGATATGCTGCTCGAATTGCGAAACGATGCAGGCGGCTTCCGTCCAGTGGCCGGAATTGTGCACGCGCGGCGCCATTTCGTTGGCCAGCAGCGTGCCATCGGCAAGAACGAAGAACTCGACGCCGATGACGCCGACATAGTCGAGGGCCGACAGGATTTTCGCTGCCGACCCCTGTGCCGTCGCCGCCGTCTCCAGCCTGATCTGGGCCGGCAGGGTCGAGGTATGCAGGATGCCGTCGCGGTGGACGTTCTCAGCCGGATCGTAGGCGGCGACCGCGCCGTCCAACCCGCGCGCGGCGATGACCGAGATTTCGCGCTCGAAAGCGACGAAGGATTCGAGGATCAGCGGCACATTGCCCATGGTCTCGCATGTGCCGGCAAAGCCGCCCGTCTCCATGTTGCGGAAGACGCGCTGGCCCTTGCCGTCATAGCCCATGCGGCGGGTTTTCAAGATGCCGCTGCCACCGAACTCTCTCAGCGCCGCCGTCAGCTCGTCGTCATTGTCGACGGAGCGGAAATCCGCTGTCCTGATGCCGATGCCGTTCAGGAATAGCTTCTCCGCCACCCGGTCCTGGGCGACTTCCAGCGCCCTGGGTGGCGGATAGACCGGGACCTTGGCGGCGAGCGCGCCGGCAGCCGCTACCGGCACATTCTCGAATTCGTAGGTGACGACGGCGCTGACTGCCGCCAGTTCGGCAAGGGCGTCCGCATCGTCATAGGCGGCGGTGATCTGGCGGTTGGCGACCTGAGCCGCCGGGCAATCGGCCTGCGGTTCGAGGATAATTGTGCGGTAGCCGAGGCGCGCTGCGGCAACAGCCAGCATGCGGCCGAGCTGGCCGCCGCCGATGATGCCGATGCTCGATCCCGCGGGCAGGCTCACGGCGCGTCCGTCGGTTCGGTGGCGACCCTGGCGGTTTGGGCGGTGCGCCAGGCATCCAGGCGGGCGGCAAGTTCTTCGTCGTTCAGCGCCAGCACGGCGGCCGCCAGAAGGGCGGCGTTGGCCGCACCCGCCTTGCCGATGGCAAGCGTGCCGACCGGAATGCCGGCCGGCATCTGGACGATGGAGAGCAGCGAATCCTGGCCTGACAGCGCCTTCGATTCGACCGGCACGCCGAACACCGGCAGCGGCGTCAGAGCCGCCGTCATGCCGGGCAGGTGGGCGGCGCCGCCGGCCCCGGCGATGATCACCTTGTAGCCGGCCGCCTTGGCGCCTTTGGCGAAATCATAGAGGCGGTCCGGGGTGCGGTGGGCGGAGACGATCAGCCGCTTGTGCGGAATGCTCAGCGCCTCCAGCGTTTCGGCGGCGTGGCGCATCGTCGCCCAGTCGGACTGGCTGCCCATGATGATGGCGACGTCGGCGCGGTGGTCGGTCAAGCGCATGCTCCCGGCGGTAAAGGCGCGCCTTAGCGGAATTCGGGCTGGCCCGCAAGGATGGCGGCCGCCGCAGCCTAGTCCGGCCAGCGCAGGGCGCCGGATGAATCCTTTCGCGGCTGTCTCATCGCATCCGTCGGCCTGTCGGCCGCGGTGAGCACGGCGCGCAGCTGCTCGGCGACGATCTCGGCCTCGCCGGGGTGCAGATTGCACGGGTCGAGGAAGAAATGGCCGCGCTCGGCCTCGTGGTTGCGCACGATGATGGGCGGCGATCCGGCCGCCAATGCCGAGGCGAGGCCGGCGGCGGTGAAGCGGCTTTTGGGCAAGACAAAGATTTGCAGCCGGTCGAGCGGATTGGCGGTCGGGTCGGGAATGATGTTTGCGACGATGCCGGGTATTCCCTGTAGCGAATCCCTCCACAGATTGAGCGCCGCTTCCTCGCGCCGGCGGATGCCGGCATGGTCGCGCTTTTCCCAGGCTTCGAGCGCCGCCATGGTGCCGGCGATGCTTTCCTTGCCGACCTTCATGGCGCGGGCGACGCCGCGGTTCTGCAGATAGGCGGCGCGGACAAGATCCTTGCGTCCCGTAACGATGCCGCTGGTTGGCCCCGAAAGGAATTTGTGGCCGCTGTAGACGACGATGTCGGCGCCGCGCGCCAGGAAGCTGCGCAGGTCATATTCGGAAGCCGCGTCGACGATCACCGGCACGCCCCTGGCGTGGCAGATTTCGCAGAATTCCTCGAGGGAAAGCATGCCGTACTGCACGGTGTGGTGCGCGACGACATAGAGTGCTGCCGCCGTGCGCTCATTGATCGCTTCGCGCAGGTGATAGTCCTGGGTGACGCTGACGGTACCGGCTGGAATGACCTTGGCGCCGGCGACGCGGATCGACTGGTCGATCGGCGCGCCGTAATTGACGATATGGCCAAGCTGGATGACGACTTCGGACTTCAGGCCTTCGGTGTCGTCGGGCAGCCGTTCGATCGCCAGCAAATTGGTGCCGGTCATCGCCCCGGCGATCGCCATTGTGATGCCTGAGGCGCAGCAGGCGGTGATGAAGCCGGCCTCGCCGCCGGTGAGGCGGGCGGTGATCACGCTTGCGGCGCGCTGCAGATCGTCCATCTCCACCCATTGCGAGGCGATCTCGGCCATGGCGCTGATCGCCTCGGGAACGATGATCGAGGCGCCGAGGGTCGTCATCGTGCCGGAGACGTTGATGATCGGCCTCAGTCCCAGCCGTTCACGGATCGTGGTGTTGGAGCCGGTGTCGGAATAGGTTTTCATGTTCAGCAATCCCTTGACGGTCAGGCGGCGATCTCGACGACCGCTTCGATTTCGACGGTGATGTTTCCAGGCAGCGAGCCGACCCCGATCGCCGAGCGTGCATGGCCGCCGATCTTGTCGAAGACGCTGGCGAACAGGTCCGAGCAGCCATTGACCACTTTCGGGTGGTCGCTGAAGGTCGGCGTCGCATTGACGAAGCCGAGCAATTTGACGACGCGCACGATGCGGCCGAGATCGCCGGCGGCGGCGTGCATGACGGCGAGCAGGTTGAGGCCGGTGAGGCGGGCATGCTCATAGGCCTGCTCGACGGTGACGTCCTCGCCGACCTTGCCGGTGCACAGCGTGCCGTCGGCGCGCAGCGGCCCTTGACCCGAAAGAAAGATCAGCCGGCCGCTTTCCGCATGGGTGACGAAATTGGCGATCGGCGTCGGCGGCTCGGGCAGCGTCAGGCCGAGCTCGGCGAGCCGGATGTAAGGCGTCATGGAAGAATTCTCCTTGGGCCGGCCTGTTGTTTTACGCAATTCCCAAGGGAAAGCGCTTCGCGCTTTTCCCGGGAAAACCGCTTACACTTTTCCTGGAATTGCTTCGGGCCGCCCATGTCAGAAATGCGAGGCGCGGAACCGCGCCAGGAAAGAGCGCAGGCGCTCATTGGTGGTCTCTTCGGCAAGGATCTCCTTCGGCGGGCCAACAGCGCTGACACCGCCATCGGCCATGAAGACAATGCGGCTCGAAGCGTCGCGGGCAAAGGCCATCTCGTGCGTGACCATCACCATTGTCATGCCGTCTTCGGCCAGGCTGCGCACAACGGCCAGCACCTCGCCGACCAATTCGGGATCGAGCGCGGAGGTGATCTCGTCGAGCAGCAGGATCTTTGGCTCCATGGCGACTGCCCGCGCTATGCCGACGCGCTGCTGCTGGCCCCCGGAGAGTTCCGCCGGCAGGCTGTCGGCCTTGTGGGCGAGGCCGACGCGGCTCAGCCAATGCTCGGCGATCTGGCGCGCCTCGGCCTTGCTCTTGCCGCGCACCTTGGTGAGGCCGAGCATGATGTTGCCGGCGGCGGTGAGGTGCGGAAACAGGTTGAAGCTCTGGAACACCATGCCGGTTTCGGCGCGCATATTGGCAAGGTCGCGCTCGCTGCGCCGCTGGCGCGCGCCGGCCTCACGAAAACCGACCTCCTTGCCGTCGATGCGGATCGAACCTGAGTCGTAGCTTTCGAGAAAGTTGACGCAGCGCAGCAGGGTGGTTTTGCCGCTGCCGGAAGGGCCGATGACGGTGACCACCTCGCCCCTGTCCACCTTGAGGCTGACCGAGCGAAGCACCTCGACCGAACCAAAGGCTTTCGAGACCCCGGCAATGTCGAGAAGGGCAGCATTGTCGTTCGAGCTTGTGGCCATCGTGCTAGTCCCGGATGAAGGCAAAGCGCCGTTCCAGCCGCCGGCTGGCGTAGGAAAGCGCATAGTTGACGGCGAAATAGATCAAGGCGCCGAGGATGTAGAGCGGCATCGCCTCATAGGTGCGGCCGATGACCTGGTTGATCGCCTGCATCAGGTCGGTGATGCCGAGCAGCGAGACCAGGGCGCTGCCCTTGACCGCATCGGTGACGCCGTTGATCCAGGGCGGCAGGAAGCGCCGGAAGGCCTGCGGAAAGATGACGTAGGTGAGCCGCTGGCGAAAAGTCAGCCCAATGGCCATCGCCGCTTCTGACTGGCCCTTGGGAATAGAGCCGACGGCGCCCCGGAGATACTCAATGACCTGCGCCGTCTTGAACAAGGTCAGCGCCAGCACCGCCGCCGAGAAGGATTGCAGATGCAGGCCGATGGCCGGCAGGCCGTAATAGACGAAGAACATCAGCACCAGGATCGGGATGCCGCGGATGGTGTCGGAGAAGATGCGCACGGCCCAGCGCAGCGGCGCCGGGCCGTAGACCAGGCCGACGCCGAGCGCGACGCCGGCAATCAGCGACAGCACCACGACCAGCAGCGACACCCACAAAGTGATGGCGAAGCCCTGGGCGAGGAACGGTACGGCGTAGAGGATCTGGCTCAGCATGTCAGCGCGCAGCCCTGAACCGGCGTTCGACCAGCCGCAGCCCGAAGAGCAGGGTGTAACCGGTCACCAGGTACATCGCCGTCGTCACCAGATAGACCTCGACGATGCGGAAGGTGTTGAAGTTGATCCACTGGGCGCCGAAGGTGAGCTCGGGCACCGAGATCACCGAGGCGATCGACGTGTCCTTGAACAGCGAGATGAAGGTGTTGGACAGCGCCGGCAGCGTGATGCGCAGCATGGTCGGCAGGCGCACATGAACCAGCCGCTGCCAAGGCGTGAGCCCGATCGCCTTGCCGGCATCGAGCTGGCCGCGCGGCACGGCTTCGAGGCCGGAGCGGAACACCTCGACCAGATAGGCGCCGCTATAGACCGACAGCGTCAGCACGAACGAGGTCGGCGCGTCGTAGGCGACGTCGATCACCGTCGGCAGGCCGTAGAAGACAAGATAGACGAGCAGGATCAGCGGCACGTTGCGGATGAATTCGACGTAAGCCGCAATGATGGCGCGCACCACGCGTCCGGCCGAGACATACCAGACCGCCAGCACCAGGCCGATGACGACGCCGATGGCAATCGAAATCACGGCAAGCTCGAGGCTGAGCAGAAGGCCGCCCCACAGCTTGTCGAAATGGCGCCAGATCAGGTTGAAGTTGAGCGTATAGCCCATGCGTCTCCCGCAATAACCAAGGGGATGCGAACTAGAAGGCGGAAGGGCTAACCCTTCCGCCAGCACTTGTCAGACAACCGGGAAACCGGGATGGCGGGCCGGCGGCTCCTGGCCGAAATAGTCCTTGAAGGCGGCGTCGTAGAGTGCGGTCTCATGGCCGAACATGGCGATGGTGAAGGTCTGGTTGACGAAGGTCAGCCAGTCCAGGTCGCCCTGCCTGACCGCCGCGCCGTAGAGCATCGAGTACCAGCTCTTGCCGGCATCGAAATATTTGTCGGGGTTGCGCGAGGCCAGCCAGCGCACGGTTGAAAGATCGACGGCGGCGGCATCGGCGCGTTTCGATTCCAGTGCCTGCAGCACATTGGCCTGGGTGTCGATCTGCAGCACCTGCGCCTCCGGCAGGGCGTAATGGACCGAGCTTTCGGCATCGACATTCTGCAGGATCGAGATGCGCGTCGCCGAGCCGCCGGCGAGCAGCTTGTCGAAGGTCTTGTTTTCCGCAGTCGGCAGCGTCAGCAGGGCGACGCCCTCGACATAGTATGGCCTGGAGAAGTGGATCAGCTGCGAGCGCTGCGCGGTCATGGTCATGAACTGGATGGTGATGTCGACCTTGTTGGTGGTGACATTGGGGATGCGCTGCGCCGGATCCTGCATGACGAACTCGACCTTGCTCGGATCGTCGAACAGACCCTTGGCCAGGATGCGGCCCATGGTGATGTCCATGCCGACCAGCTCGCCGGCATCGTTTTCGAAATGCCATGGCGCGTTGGTGCTGCCGGTGCCGACGATCAGCTTGCCGCGGTCAAGCGCGGTGCGCAGAACGCTGTCGGATGCGGCTTGTGCCGCCGCCTTTTCGGCGCTGACAACGGTCATCACGCCCGCCGTTGCGAGCCCGGCCATGCCCAGTTTCAGAAAATCTCGTTTGGATGTGTCGTTCACTGCGACCTCCTGTTGTTTGAGTTCCCCTTACAGACACACGTGTCGCCGACCTGATTGTCTCTTACAATAGACACATGTATCCTATACAAGACAGATACTAACATCAGGAATCAGTTATGCAAGACAGCAATGGACTCACGGATCGGGCGGAGCTTGGTCCAGCCGAGAGCCCGACGCCCGACAAGACCTCCGGCTCGCGCGAGAAGGGCCTCAACCGGGTGCTGGAGATCCTGGACTTCCTGCATGTTACGCAGCGCGCCATCGGCATTGGCGATCTCGCCAAGGGGGTGAATGCGCCGCGCTCCACCGCCTATACGCTGGTGCGCTCGCTGGTCGATGCGGGTCTCCTGGAGATGGAGGGCGACGGCAACCGGGTCTATTTCGGCAAGAAGCTCTACCTCTATGGAATGGACTATGTCAGGGGCAACGACCTGCTTAGGCGGGGCCGGCAGGAGGTCGACAATCTGTCGCGCGAGACCGGCGAGACCTCCGAATTGTGCATGCTGCAAAGCGGGCGCTATACCATCGTCCATTCCAGCCCCGGCACCAGGCCGTTCCGCATCAGCTCGGCCACCGGCCTGCAGATCCCGCTGCCATGGACGGCATCGGGGCGGCTGCTTCTGGCCGGATTGGAAAGGGCCGCCATCCAGGACATGGTCTCGGAAGACGACCTTTTGCTGCCCGACGGCCGCAGGCTGCAGTTCGACGACTTCATTGCCGATATCGCGACGGCCAGAACGACCGGCTATTGCATCACTTCGGGGCTGGTCGACGCCTACACCAAATGCCTGGCCGCCCCTGTCTTCGCGGCCGCCGGCAAGGTCGAGGCGACGATGTGCCTGGTGGTGCCGATCGACACTTCAGCGGAGAAGACCGACGAATTGCTGACGTTGCTGCGCCATCGCGCGGCGCGGCTGTCGATAGCGGGGTGAGCAGTTAGGCCCCGAGGCCGTCGGCTAAGCGATGATGTCCGGAATGATCTTGTCTTCCAGCGCCATCAGCCGGTCCTTGAGGAAAAGCTTCTTCTTCTTCATACGCTGGATCTGCAAGGGGTCGCAGCCCATGGCGATCATCGCATTGATGGCCGCGTCGAAATCGGCATGCTCCTGCTTCAGGCGGGAAAATTCGAGGCGGACATCGGCCTTTTCCTGGTCGGACATTCTCTACCGTCTGCATGTCTGCGGCGCCCGGCAATGGGCATGATTGGGCGGGGGCGGCATCAATTGCCGCCGGCGCGCAGCCAATATCACATATCACATTGTCGTGGAATGCTACCACGCAGCATTCGACATCGCAGCCGGATGGTGGCAGACTGTCATGGTGCCGTCACAGATGCGACCTGCGGTGGACGTGCCTTTGACGGCTGCAATCGAGGAAAACCATGAAAGGGAGAACCAATCATGTCTCTTGCATCCCATCTTGATGAGTTGCAGCGGAAACACGGTGACATCGAACGCGAGATCGACGATGCGATGAACCATCCATCGGTCGACGACCTCGAAATCGTGAATCTGAAGCGACGCAAGCTGGCACTCAAGGACGAGATTGAAAAACTGAAGGCGAAACCGACGAGACACTGACGCCCTTCCAGGATTAGAAGCGCCGCCTTGGCGCGTGACTATCGCTCCGGTGGCGACATGCCGCCGGAGGCCTGTTTTTGCTACTGATTCCGATACTGTTGGCCGGCGAAACCCGTCTGTGGGGCGCCGCGCTGCTGCGATTTGGCGGCTCTGCTTGTCTGTCGCCATTGACAAGCCATCTTTGCTCCTCCACCTCATGCCCGAACCTCAGCGCTGTGCGCTGATAGCTGTTTGAGCGTGCGTCGACGTGGACGTATGTCGCTCGGGTGATCAAGAGGCTGCCGGCATGACCGGGTATTTTTCCTCCCCCTTTGCGCGCCGGACATCGGTCGGCGTCGATGTCGGCGGCGTGGTCGTCGGCGGCGGCGCGCCGGTCGTCGTGCAGTCGATGACCAACACCGACACGGCCGATATCGACCAGACCGTCGCGCAGGTTGCGGCTTTGCATCGCGCCGGCTCCGAGATCGTGCGCATCACCGTCGATCGGGACGAGAGCGCCGCCGCCGTGCCGCGCATCCGCGAACGGCTCGAGCGGCTCGGCATCAATGTGCCGCTGGTCGGCGACTTCCACTATATCGGCCACAAGCTGCTGGCCGACCATCCAGCCTGCGCCGAGGCGCTGGCCAAATACCGCATCAATCCCGGCAATGTCGGCTTCAAGGACAAGAAGGACCGCCAGTTCGCAGCGATCGTCGAAATGGCGATCAGATACGACAAGCCGGTGCGCATCGGCGTCAATTGGGGGTCGCTCGATCAGGAGTTGCTCACCCGGCTGATGGACGAGAACCAGCGCCAAGGCTTTCCGCTGACGGCGGAGGAAGTAACCCGCGAAGCGATCGTGCAGTCGGCGATCCTGTCGGCCGAAATGGCCGAAGAGATAGGCCTCGCCCGCGAAAAGATCATCCTGTCGGCCAAGGTCAGCGGCGTGCAGGATTTGATCGCCGTCTACACCGAGCTTGCCACGCGTTCCAACCATGCGCTGCATCTTGGCCTCACCGAAGCCGGCATGGGCTCGAAGGGCATCGTCGCCTCGTCGGCTGCCATGGGCATCCTCTTGCAGCAAGGCATTGGCGACACCATCCGCATCTCGCTGACGCCGGAGCCGAATGGCGATCGCACTCGCGAGGTGCAGGTCTCGCAGGAACTGCTGCAGACCATGGGCTTCCGTCAGTTCGTGCCGATCGTCGCCGCTTGCCCCGGCTGCGGTCGCACGACCTCCACCGTGTTCCAGGAGCTCGCCCAGAACATCCAGGCCGATTTGCGCAAGAACATGCCGGTCTGGCGGGAGAAATATCCCGGCGTCGAGAACCTCAAGGTCGCGGTGATGGGCTGCATTGTCAACGGCCCCGGCGAATCCAAGCACGCCGATATCGGCATATCGCTGCCCGGCACCGGCGAGATGCCGACCGCACCCGTCTTCGTCGACGGCAAGAAGTCGGCGACGCTGCGCGGTCCGTCGATCGCCGCCGATTTCGAAAAAATGGTTGCCGACTATATCGAGCGGCGGTTTGGCCAGCACGGCAAAGCCGCGGCCGAATGAGCCATGCGGGGGCTGCTCAAAGCCGGGGTGATCCTGCTCTGCGGGCTGAGTGCCGGACAGGCACTTGCCGATCCACCGCAATCGCGCTCGGCGGCGAAACGATTGATCGGCCATGTCTGTGACCTGATCGAGACGCATGCCGAGCGGAACGGCCTGCCGAAGGATTACTTCGCCCGGCTGATCTGGAAAGAAAGCCGCTTCGATCCCAATGCGGTTAGCCCGGTGGGCGCCGAAGGCATCGCCCAGTTCATGCCGGGCACCGCCAAAATGCGCGGGCTGGCCGATCCTTTCGACATCGAGCAGGCGATCCCGGCTTCGGCGAAATATCTCGGCGAGATGAAGCTCGCCTACGGCAATCTCGGCCTGGCGGCGGCCGCCTACAATGCCGGCGAGAACCGGGTGTCGCGCTGGCTGGGTTCGGGCGGCTTCCTGCCGATGGAGACAGAGAGCTATGTCTTCGACGTCATGGGCGAACCCGTCGACAAGTTTTCCGACAGCGCTTACACCGGGACGGTCGAGCCGCTCGACGCGAAAACCAGCTTTGCCGTCGCCTGCCGCAAGCTGCCGGTGATCATGTCGAGAACCGTGGCGATGGCGTCGATCAATGTGAAGCCATGGGGCGTCCAGGTGGCCGGCAATTTCCGCAGGGGCGCGGCGATCAATCAGTGGCTGAGGGTCAGGAGCCGGTTTCCGGCGCTGCTTTCCGGTCGTGACCCGGTGGTCAGCCGGGTGCGCACGCCGATCGGCCGACGCGGCATCTACGCCGTCAGGATCGGCGTCGACGACCGCGCCGCCGCCAACGTCATCTGCCAGAAACTGCAAAGCGTCGGCGGCGCCTGTATCGTCGTGCGCAACCGATAGGGGGCGACATGACGGCCAAAATCGTCCTGCTTAATGGCGTCGGCAGCGCCGGCAAAAGCTTGATCGCCAGGGCGCTGCAAACAATCGCCACCGAGCCCTTCCTGCATGTCCAGATGGATGCTTTCATCGACATGCTGCCGCCGGCGCTGCAGGATCATGCCGACGGGTTTTCCTTTGAGACCGTGCTGGAAGACGGCAAGCCGTCGGTGGTGATCAGGAGCGGGCCGGTCGGCGCGCGAGCCATGCGCGGCATGCGCCATGCCATCGCCGCCATGGCCGGGCAAGGCAACAATCTCATCGTCGACGACGTGATCTTCAATGAAGAGATAGCGGAGTATGTCGAGTTGCTGTCGAGCTTTGACCTGCATCTGGTCGGCGTCATGGCGCCGCTGGAGGTGCTGGAAGCGCGCGAGGCCGCGTGCGCCGACAGGCTGCTTGGCCTGGCGCGCTGGCAATATGGACGCGTCCACAAGGGCATGGACTACGACCTCGAAGTCGACACCAGCCTGCTGACGCCGCTTGAATGCGCCCGTCGCATCCAGGAAAGATTCCGACTATAGTGGCCGGTGTCTTTGACACGATCGCAGCTTTTACCAATTGCCCAAAACGCAGATAGCCGTCTCTGGCCTGCAAAGTCGTGTCGATTAATATTTATGAGCCTTGCTGTAGTAAGACGGGTCGAAATTTCTGGCGAGACCTTTGGGGCCGTTAACGGGGGAACATCATGCCGGTGACAAATTTCCTTAGACGCGTCGTCGGTGAACTTGAAACGCCGCGCGCCAAACGGCCGTTCGGTTCTGGCTGGCTGTCCGGCTCGATTGGCTTGCTTGCCGGGGTCACCGCCCTGCTGATGGTCATCGTGCTGCGCTACCCGTCGCTTACATCGATGCCGGATCTGGCCCCCATCCACCAGATGCTGTTCTTCAAGCCGGTGCTCTATTTCGTCCTCATCTCCGGCTATATCCTGGCGATCCTCAGCATGACGCTGCGCAGGCAAAAGACGCTCGGCGCGGCAGCCATGTTCACTGTGCTGCTGGCGTCGCTGGTCGGCATGCTTCCGGTGCGCCATCAACTGCACATAGACGGGGTGTTCTTCGGGCTCGATTTCTTCATCCTGAACGCCTTGTTCATGGGTGTGCTGTTCGTCCCGCTCGAACGTCTTTTCGCGCGCAACAAGGATCAGACCGTGTTCCGCGACGAATGGCGCGAGGACCTGTTCTACTATCTGGTCTCATCGCTGCTGGTGCAGATTTTGACCTACCTGACCTTGGCGCCGTCCAACTTCGTCAATGCGCAGGGCGCCCTTGGTTCGGTGCGCGCCTGGGTCCACGACTTGCCGTGGCTGGTGCAACTGCTGGCGGTAATGTTCCTGACCGACTTTGCCCAGTATTGGGTGCATCGGGCCTTTCATCGCATTCCCTGGCTGTGGAAGTTCCATGCCGTGCACCATTCCGCCAAGTCGATGGACTGGATTGCCGGTGCGCGCATGCATTTCCTGGAAATTATCGTGCTGCGCAGCCTGACGGCCACCCCGATGTTCGTGCTGGGGTTCGATGAATCGGCTATCCAGACGTATATATTGATCGTCTACGTCTATTCGTCTTTCATCCATTCCAACATCGGAACCAGTTTCGGTCCAGTCGAAAAGGTGCTGGTGTCGCCGCGTTACCACCACTGGCATCACGGCCTCGAGAAAGAAGCGATCGACGTAAACTTCGCCATCCATTTCCCGCTGCTCGACCGGCTGTTCGGTACCCACCATATGCCTGAAGGACGCTGGCCGAACGGCTACGGCATTCACGGACATCCCGTTCCGAACGGATACTGGCAGCAATTCCTCTATCCCTTCCGGCGCGGCTAGACTGGATCCATTAGCGAACCGCGCGTGTCACCGCGCCTGGCGAGGTAGCCCAATCCATGACAAGCGACAGAGCCCCCAGATGCGTGACGGCTACATAATCTGCGGCACGCCGAGAACCGGAAGCACATTGCTGTGCGGTCTGCTGGCATCGATGAAAACAGCCGGCGATCCGCACTCCTTCTATAGGCGGGAGGACAAGGCGGAATGGGCCGAAGAGTGGAAATTGCCGCATCCCGAGACGATGAGCGCGCATGACTTCGATGTCGCCTACCTCAAGGCGGCAATCAGCGCGGGAAAGGGCGGAACAGCCGTCTTCGGCTTGCGCCTGATGCGGGAGAACCTGGGTGAACTCTCGGCCATCCTCGACCGGATCTACCCAGACCTGCCATCGGACAAAGCACGCTTTGAAAAGGCCTTCGGGCGGGTCCTCTACATCCATCTTTCGCGCGAAAACAAGCTGGCGCAGGCGGTGTCGCTGATCAAGGCCGAGCAGACCGGGCTTTGGCACATCGCGCCCGACGGAACCGAGATCGAACGAGTCGCACCGCCGCAGGAACCCCGCTACGATTTCAAGCGGATCCAGCGCGAGCTTGCCGAACTCGAAGCCTATGACGGGGCCTGGAACGTCTGGTTCGCGGAGCAGGGGATCGTCCCGCTGCGAATCGGCTATGAGCGCCTGTCAGCCGATCCGGCAGCGGCATTGGCATCCATCTGCGAGGCCTTGGGCGTTCCGGCGCCGAATGCCGCCGACGTAAAGCCGGGCGTCGCCAAGCTCTCGGACGAGATTAGTCTGGACTGGATGCGCCGCTATCGTCTGGACGCGGCGATTTGATCAAGCCCTCTTTACCGCCACCGTTTCGCTGAGCCATGTGCCGATCTTGCTGCCGAGACGGTCGGGCGACACCGGCTTGGGTAGATAGTCGTCCATGCCGGACTCGATACATTTGTCGCGGTCGCCCTTCAGTGCGTGCGCGGTGACGCCGATGATTGGTGTGTGATTGCCACTCGCTGCCTCCGCCGCCCGGATGGCGCGGGTCGCCTCGTAGCCGTTCATCTCCGGCATGGAGACGTCCATGAGGATCAGCTTCGGTCGCAGCGCCCGGTACATCTCGACGGCCGTGCGGCCATTGCTGGCGATGCGGTAGCTGAGGCCAAGCCCATTGAGGATCTGGCCGAACACCAGCTGGTTCACGTCATTGTCCTCGGCGATCAGAATATCGATCGGGCCGTTTGGCGTGGCGATCGATTCAGGCACTGTGGCCGCCGGAATTGCCGGGCCGCGAATGAAGGTGAAGGCGGGTGGCGCCACAGGTGCCGCCTGCGGAACAACAGGCTCGCGAACGAACTGGGCCTTGCCGATCTGGGCCCGCGCTTTCTGGATTGCCGAGATGACGGTGCCGAGCAGGACGGCCGAGCGCGCCGGCTTGGTGAGATGCGCGGCGATGCCGAAATCGATGACCATCTTGCCGAAATCGACCTGGTCGACGGAGGTCAGCAGCACCACCGGGATAGCGGAGAGACGGCTGTCGGCGGAAATCGCCTTGGCGACATCGGCGCCGTTCATGCCGGGCATTTGGTAGTCGAGGATGATGCAGTCGACCGCAGCAGCGAGTTGGCTGGCCCGGTCTAGGAAGGCGAGGCCGACGGCGCCGCTTTCGGCGGCCGCGCAGTCGAAGCTCCAGCTTCTGAGCTGCTCCAGCAAGATCTCGCGGTTGACCGGGTTGTCGTCGATGACCAGCACGCGGGCGCCGGTGACGTCGACCGGCACGATCTCGTTGCGCGTGTCCTGCTGATGCGCCGGCAGCGGCACGGCGAACCAGAACACCGAGCCGCGGCCGATCTCGCTTTCGACGCCGATCTTGCCGCCCATCAGATCGATGAGGCGGGCGGCGATGGCAAGGCCGAGGCCGGTGCCTTCATGGCGGCGCGTCGACGAGCCGTCGACCTGCGCGAATTTCTCGAACACGTTCTCGAGCTTCTCGGCAGGAATGCCGATGCCTGTGTCCTCGACGCGGACCTTGAGCTGGACCATGCCGTCGACCACCTCGCCGCCGACATCGATCAGCACATGGCCCTTCTCGGTGAACTTCACCGCATTGCCGAGCAGATTGGTGACGATCTGACGGAACCGTCCGGCATCGCCGACGACATGGGCAGGCAGGCGCGGGTCGACGCGCACGATCAGCTCGAGGTTCTTTTCGGCGACGCGCGCCGACACCAGTGTGGCCACGTCCTCGACCGCTTCGGCAAGCCGGAAGGGTGCAGGATCGAGCGTCAGCTGACCGGCATTGATCTTGGAGAAATCGAGGATGTCGTTGATGATGGTGAGCAGCGCATTGCCGGACTTGACGATCACTTCGGTGAAGGTCTTCTGGCGTGCGTTAAGCTCGGTCTTGGCAAGCAGTTCGGCCATGCCCAGCACGCCATTCATCGGCGTGCGGATCTCATGGCTCATATTGGCCAGGAATTCCGATTTGGCGCGGTCGGCCGCTTCGGCCTTGAACAAGGATGCGGCGGATTCGGTGAAGGCGCGGCGGATTGCCTTTTCCATCGGCCGGAAGATCCAGAGGGCGACGATGGCAAGAACCGCGAACAGAAGGCCGCTTGCCCACAACAGCAGCCTGTCGCTGGAGGCGTCGGCCAGATGGCGTTCGCCATCCATGGCGGTCCGCACACGCATCAGCATCGGCTGGACGAACAGGTCGTTCTGGTTGAGGATTTCGCGCGAGCTCCATTCGTCGGTCTGTTGCGCTGCCGACATCAGGTTGAAGTTGCGCACGATGTCGCGCGACGACCAGAACAGGTCGCCGTTGACGGCGGCCGACGAGAGTTCGTCCAGCGTTTTGGCCGACAGGCTCGGCTTGATCGCGGCCAACTCCGCGGACAGTGTTTCGATCTCGCTGGTCAGGCGTTGCGAATGGCCGCGCGCTGCGGCGGCAAGGCCGTCACGGGTTTCGGTGCGCCAGGTCGTGCTGGCGGTTTCGGCAAAGCTGGAGGCGTTGCGCAGGTCGCGGGTGAAGACGACGAGATTGCTGCTCAGCGCGTCGATGTCGTGGCGGAAGGAATTGACGCGATTGAGCGCAAACATCACCGCGGTGGAAGCCAGCGCAAAGATGAGCAATCCCGAGATGTAGCGGATCCGGATCGAGCGGATGAAGAAAGAATATTCCGGCATGCGCAACCCCAACACATACGCATCATTTTAACGGTCGGGATTACGCTTGATTTACATTAAAATTCCGTTCGCGCCTGGCGGGCCGTCAAGATCCTGGCTGCACGTGCCCGGAGTTGGCGCCATAGAGGGTGGCATCGCATTCGCGCATCATGCGCAGTGCTTCTTCCTCGGTCAGGCCGAACTTGCGCATCATGCTCCGGATTTCGGGGCCTACAGCTATCTCCACCGGTCTTGCCGCCTGGCGGGTCTTCCTGGCCTTTTTCTTGGACATCAGTACGTTTCCCGTCTTGACCGACACATGTTTCGCATCAGCCCTGGCCCGGCCTCACCGTGCTGCGCCAGACCATGGGCGCATGGCAGATCAGGCGGCTGCCAGCCTCCTCCCGCGCGCCGGTCGCGAGCCGCACGGCGCGCCTGGCGATCTCCTCGATCGGCGGCGAGAACGTCGTCAGCCGGTAAGAGGCCCAGTCGGCCTGTTCAATGTCGTCAAAGCCGATGACGCAGAGATCGCGGGGTACGTTGATGCCGAACTCGTGGCGGGCCGCATCGAGAAAGCCGCACGCAATCAGGTCGGTCACGCAGAACGCCGCATCCGGCCGCTGCCGGCCGGAAAAGAGTCGCCTGGCGCCATCGGCTCCGGTGGCATAGCCGGTGCGGCCCTCGCGCCACACGGTCACCTCCAGCCCTTCCTTCTGCGCGGCGGTAAGGAAGGCGGTTTCGCGGGAGAGCAGGCTGGGCGTGCCGGCAGCCGAGGTCACCAAAGCGGGGCGGGTACAGCCGGCCCGGATGAAGGCATGCAGCGCTGCCTCTGCGGCTGCAGCGTTGTCGACACCGATATTGTGCGGGCCGTCGAAGCGGTCATCGCGATTGATCAGCACCAGCCGCTGGCCGTTCTCAAGACAGGTGCGGATCAGCAACTGCGGCGGCGAGCCGGACAGAACGATGCTCGCATCGGCGCGATAGTTCAGCGTGTTGCGCAGCGCCTGGTCGACATGGTGGCTGGGGCCGGAGGTGTTGAACACCATGGCCATTTTGCCGGCGTCCCGCAGATGTTGGGTCAGCGCCTTCTGCAGGCGGGCATGATAGGGCGTGTCGCCATCGGCAACGATGAGGCAGACAATGCCGGTCGAGGCCCGCATCAGGCCGCGAGCCAGATGGTTGACGTGATAGCCGAGTTGCTCGGCCGCCAGCATCACCCGCTCGCGGGTTTCCCCGGAAACGGAAGCGCCAGGCGTGAAGGTACGTGACACGGCCGAGCGCGAAACCCCGGCGAGGTCGGCAACCTGCTGGGCGCTGGAAAAACCGGTGCGGATTCTCGGAACCGTCAAGCCAATGCTCTCGCTGCTGTTTTCGTGATTCTTTGCACGCCCGTGCAATGTAATGCAACTCTTCTGCCATTGCCACCCACCGCACTTGACAGGCATGGCCGAATGCAACAGCTTTGCACAGCCGTGCAATACAAGCCGGCTCAAGAGTGGCATCGGAGGAATACCCTGTCCATTTCGCCGAAGACGGCATTGAGGGCGCGATTGTCCGGACCGGCTGCATGAGCAGGGCGGCGGCGCATCCGAAGGCGGACCGGCTGTCCGAGGCCGAGATGGACAGGCGTGCCGAGGTCTGCCGGAAACTGCTTGTCACGGCCGGGCAACTGGCGATGGAAGGCTATGCCCGGCAGGGCGCCGTCCAGCCGGTGGCGATGAAAGGCCCGCAGGATTTTCTCACTGAAACCGACGGCAAGGTCGAGGAGCACATCCGCGCGACGCTCGCAGAGGCTTTTCCGCAGGACGGGTTTTTGGGCGAGGAAGGCGGCGGCATCGGCTCTGCCCGCATGTGGGTCGTCGACCCGATCGACGGCACGGCCAATTTCATGCGCGGTATTCCGCATTTCTGCATTTCGATAGCTTTCGTCGAGGACGGCCGCAGCGAGATCGGCGGCATTGCCAATCCGGCCGTCGGCGAAACGTACTTTGCCCGTCGCGGGCAAGGCGCGACGCGCAATGGCGCGCCGATCCATGTGTCGCCGACGCAAGCGTTCGACCGCGCCTTTGTCGAGTTCGGCTGGTCGCCCAGGATTCCCAATCGCGACTATCTGGACAAGGTGAGCCTTGTCTGGGCACTCGGCGCCAATGTGCGGCGCTCCGGCTCCGGAGCGCTTGGGCTGGCCTATGTGGCCGACGGCCGCTCGGATGCCTATGCCGAGCTGCACATCAATTCGTGGGACTGCCTGGCCGGATTGCTGCTGGTGGAGGAGGCCGGCGGCCGTGTGAACCGGTTCCTCGACGGCGACGGCATGGCGAAGGGCAATCCCGTGCTAGCGGCAGCACCCGGCGTTGCGGCGACATTGTCCCAGGTGATCGGAGTGCCGCTCGACGACGGGTAGATCGTTTCCAGTGAGAAGACAGGGAGGAATATCGATGAAGACATTTGACAGTAAGCAAGGCTTGCGCGCCGCCTGGCTTGGCCTTGGCGCGGCGCTGGCCTTGTTCGGATTGGCGAGTGCCGCCCAGGCGGCCGCCCGCAGCCTCACAATGTATTGCGCCGTCGACGAGGCCTGGTGCCGGGCGATGGCGACCACCTACCAGAAGGAGACGGGCGTCAGCGTCGACATGACCCGCATGAGCGCCGGCGAAATCTACGCCCGCCTCCGGGCCGAGAAGGACAATCCGCAAGCCGATATCTGGTGGGGCGGCACCGGCGACCCGCATCTGCAGGCGGCGGAAGAGGGCCTCACCCAGGAATACAAGTCGCCGCAACTGGCAAACCTGCGCGACTGGGCGCTGAAGCAGGCCGACAGGTCGAAGAACCGCACGGTCGGCATTTATCTCGGTGCGCTCGGCTACGGCTACAATGAGGAAGATCTGAAGCAGCGCGGGCTGACCGCGCCGGCGTGCTGGGCCGATCTGGTCAAGCCGGAATTCCAGGGCGAGATCGAGATGGCCGACCCGAATTCATCGGGCACGGCCTGGACCATGCTTGCCACCATCGTCCAGCTGATGGGCGAGGACAAGGCATTCGACTATCTCAAGCAGCTCAACAAGAACATCGCCGAATACACCAAGGCAGGGGCCGCGCCGGCGCTCGCCGTCGGCAAGGGCGAGACGCTGATCGGCATCTCCTTCCAGCACGACGTGATCAATGCCGCGAAACAGAACCCTGCCGTGAAGGTGGTGTCGCCTTGCGAGGGCACCGGCTTCGAGATCGGCTCGATGAGCATCGTGACGGGCGCCAAGCATGTCGAAGAGGCGCAGAAATTCTACGACTGGGCGCTGAGCCCGGATGCGCAGAAGCTCGCGGCGCCGAACGGCAGCTTCCAGATCCCGTCGAACACCGCCACGCCGGTGCCGCCCGAGGCGCCGGACCTCTCGAAGATCAAGCTGATCGACTACGACTTCGCCAAATACGGCTCGTCGGCCGAACGCAAGCGACTGTTGAAGAAGTTCACCGACGAGGTCCGCAATGGCGGCTGAGCGCGTTCTTTTGCGCTCACTCTAGCATCTGATCGCCGGCATCCCTTAGCGGCAGCCGGCGCACCATCCTTTGGCAACAGAAAGACATTGAATGGCCGCGGCCGGTTCCATGGTCAGTTCCGCTCCTGGACGCAGCGCGCTCCCCTGGGTAATGGCCGCGTGGGCGAGCTTCGTGCTCTTGCCTTGGTACAAGGTCGAAGGCGGCTTCCTTTCGTTCGACTGGCTGGCACAGCCGGCGGATGCGACGCCGGCCATCATGCTGGCGCTCGGTGGCCGGCCCTGGCTGTTGCCGCTTATCCTGCCGCTTCTGCTGGCGAGCTGGCTGGTGGCGCGCAACAACCCCAAGAGCCTGGCGGTTGCAGGCGCGGCGGGCCTGCTCTGGCTGGCCATCGAAGGCTTTTCCATCATCCATTCGGGCTGGGGATTTGGCTTGCTTACCCGGATCGCCGGCACGCCGGGACCGATGCAGCCGGGGCTTGGCTGGGGCGCGGCGCTCTATGCCGTGGCGATGCTGATGTTCATCGCCGAGGCGCTCGCTGCGCGGGGATGGTGCAAGGGCGACCGTTTCGTCGTCGGCTCGCTCTCAATCGTGATTGCTTCGCTGATCCTGTTCGTCGCCTATCCGCTGCTGTCGATCCTCACCTCGGCCATCAAGGACAATGACGGCAATGTCGTGCCGGCGCTGTTCTTCGATAAGATCTTTAGCGCCAACATATGGAGCCTGCGCTGCCTCTATGGCGAGGGCTCCTGCGGCGTGGCGTGGAACACGGTGGCGATCGCAGTCCTCGTCGGCTTTTTCTGCACGGCGCTCGGCCTAGCGCTGGCGCTGATCGCGCTACGCACCAAGCTGCCGGCCAAATGGTTGCTGCGCGGCCTGTCCATCCTGCCGATCATCACGCCGCCCTTCGTCATCGGCCTGGCGCTGATCCTGCTGTTCGGCCGCGCCGGCATCGTCACCAACCTCATGTCGGTGCATCTCGGCATTCCGCGCAGCCGCTGGATCTATGGCATGGCCGGCATCACCATCGCGCAGGTGCTGGCCTTCACGCCGATCGCCTTCCTGGTTTTGGTCGGCGTGCTGCAAGGGGTCAGCCCGAGCATGGAGGAGGCGTCGCAGACCTTGCGCGCCAGCCGCTGGCGGACGTTTCGCACCGTCACCTGGCCGTTGATCCGGCCGGGCCTGGCCAGCGCCTTCCTGATCTCGTTCATCGAGAGCATGGCCGATTTCGCCAATCCGCTGGTGCTGGGAGGCAATTTCAACGTGCTGTCGACCGATATATTCTTCGCGGTGGTTGGCGCGGCGCACGACCAGGGCCGCGCGGCGGTGCTGGCGATCGTGCTGTTGATGTTCACGCTGGCAGCCTTCGTCATCCAGCGCCGCTGGATCGGCAGCCGCAGCTACGTCACCGTTGCAGGCAAGGGCGATGGCGGCGTACCGGCGACGCTGCCCAAGGCCTTGCGGATCGGCTGCTACGCCACCGTCGTTCCGTGGCTGGTTCTGACCATCGTGGTCTACGGCATCATCCTGGGCGGCGGTTTCGTGCAATCGATCGGGCGCGACAACACGCCGACGCTCCAATATTTCCTCACCGCCTTTTCGATCGAGAAAGGTGTCAATGGCTGGTTTTTCAGCGGCTCGGCCTGGCCGTCGCTGCTGATGACCATCGGCCTGGCGCTGGTGGCGATGCCGTTCACCGCGGCGCTCGGCATCCTGACGGCCTATCTGCTCGACCGGCAGCGTTTCGCCGGGCGTACCATGTTCGAGTTCCTGGCCATGATGAGTTTCGCCATTCCCGGCACGGTGATCGGCGTCAGCTATATCCTTGCCTTCAACGTGCCGCCGGTGCAGTTGACCGGCACCGGGCTGATCATCGTCATCTCCTTCATCTTCCGCAACATGCCGGTGGCGATCCGTGCCGGGCTTGCCAATCTCGGACAGATCGACAAGAGCCTGGACGAGGCATCGCTGACGCTTGGGGCGCGGTCTTTTGCTACCTTGCGGCGGGTGATCCTGCCGATCCTGAAGCCGGCGATCGTGACCGCGATGATCTACAGTTTCGTGCGCGCGGTGACGGCGGTCAGCGCCGTCATCTTCCTGGCGAGCGGCCGGTTCAATCTCGCCACGGTCTACATTGTCGGGCGCGCAGATGTCGGCGAATACGGCATCGCGATTGTCTATTCGGCGGTGATGATCGTTGTCATGATGGTCATCCTCATCGGCATCCAGCTGCTGGTCGGCGAACGCCGGCTCGGCCGGCGCCGTGCGGGTCCGGAAGCCGTCGTGGCGGCAATCTGATGGGGAGAAGCGGCGTGGATCAGACGGCGAAGAATGCTGCCCCGGTTGTCACGGACAGGCCGGCCGTGCGGTTCGAGGGCGTCACCAAGAAATACGGCGCGGTGATCGCCGTCGACAATGTCAGCTTCGACATCGCGCCGGCCAGCCTGGTGACGCTGCTCGGGCCCTCGGGTTGCGGCAAGACGACGACGCTGCGGCTGATCGCCGGACTGGAACAGACCAGCACCGGGCGCATCCTGATCGACGACAAGGACGTCACCTTGCTGTCCGCCGCTGAGCGCGATGTCTCCATGGTGTTCCAGTCCTATGCGCTGTTTCCGCATATGAACGTGATGGAGAATGTTAGCTACGGCCTGCGGGCGATGGGGCTTGGCAAGGCGCAGGCAGCCGAGCGCGCCGCCGAAAAGCTGTCGCTTGTCGGCCTGTCCGGCTACGAGAAGCGCCAGCCGAGCGAATTGTCCGGCGGCCAGCAGCAGCGCGTCGCGGTGGCGCGCGCTATCGTGCTGGAGCCGAAGGTGCTGTTGTTCGACGAGCCGCTGTCCAATCTCGACGCCAAGCTGCGCCGGCGGGTGCGCGACGAAATCCGCGGCCTGCAGCAAGATCTGGCGCTGACCATGGTCTATGTCACGCATGACCAGGAAGAGGCGCTCGCCGTCTCCGACCGCATCATCGTCATGAACGCCGCTCGCGTCGCCCAGGACGGTACGCCGCGCGACCTCTACAACGAGCCGGCCAACCGTTTCATCGCCGACTTCATGGGCGACGCCAATCTGCTCGACGTCGAGGTGCTTTCCAGCAATGCGACCAGTGCAAGGGTCAAGGTCGGACCCTTGCTGCTCGACATGCCGGGTCGCGGTAACGCTCCGGGACCGGCGATGCTCGCTGTGCGCCCGAATGCCGTGCGAATCTTGCCCGGCCAGCCAGCGGGCACCATGAAGGGCCAGGTGGTCAAGAGCTCGTATCTCGGCGACCACATGGAATACCGGATCGCGATCAGCGATCCGGCGGTCGAACTGTTCGCGACATCGCCTGATGTCACACCCGCCGTGGCGGAAGGGACGATGGTCGGGATCGATTTCGATCCGGCGAAGATCGTGCTGATCAAAGACGATTGAACGCGCCGGGAAAACCGTTGCACACTTTCCCGGCGTTGCTTGGTGACGTTCAACAGGCGGCGACCAGGGATTAGCGACCCAGTTTTGCCTTGGGTTTAGAATCGTTGTTTTTGCATGCTCGCCTATTTGCGAGCCTGAGGGTCACCAGAGCGCATCGACCGAACTCAAACGAGCTTTTCCAGCGTGATCGGAAGGCTTCGAATGCGTTTGCCGGTCGCGTGGAAGACGGCATTACCGATCGCAGGTGCGACCCCTACGACACCGATCTCGCCGACGCCTTTGCCGCCAAGAGCGGTTGCCTGCATGTCCGGAATTCCAACCGAAATCACCTGGATGTCGGGCACATCGGCGTTAACCGGGACGGCATAGTCGGCAAAATTCGCGTTGATGGTGCGCCCGTCTCGCTGGTCGACGTAACCTTCTTCCAGGAGAGCCTGCCCGAGACCCATGACCATACCGCCGATCCACTGGCTTTCCGCAAGCTTCGGATTGAAGATCCTGCCGCTATCGAATGCCGAGACCATGCGCTTGACGCGGATCGTGCCAAAATCCTCATCGATCCGAACTTCCACGAAATGCGCACACCAGCTATGGGCCGAGACGCCTCCTTCCACAGCGCCCTTCAACTGTGCAAAACTGCGGTCAGCTCCGTTCTTCATCTCCTCGGTGGCGCCGGGAGCAAAGGTGTTACCCTCGATTTCCAGTTTGTCTTTGCCCACCGCCTTCAAGAGTTCCGCGATGCCGATACCGCCGTTCGGCCGTCGGGTCGGTTGCACCGAGCCGTTTTCGAACGTGAGGTCAGTCGCCTTCGAGGCTGCCAGCGGCGACTTCGGATCGGATGCGGCAAGCGCCAGCAAGGCGTCCCGTGCATTCCTGGCCGCCTTGTCCACCGCTCCCGTCAGGTTGTTGGCCTGCTGGGAACCGCCTGCGAGCGCCGATCTGGGGAGGAGGGTATCGCCCAGCCGCACCGCGACTGTCTCAACAGGAACGCCCAATGCGTCAGCCGCTGTCTGGGCGAGAATGGTATAGGTCCCCGTTCCCATGTCGGTGCCCGCGCTGAGGACTTCGATCTGTCCACTGGCATGGAGTACGATCTTGGCTTCGCTCGCGGTACGGATCATGGGGTATGACCCGGCGGCCATTCCATAACCGATCAACTCGCGGCCTTCGCGCATCGAGCGAGGGGCCGGGTTCCGGTTCCACCAGCCGAAGGCTTCCGCGCCCACGGCATAGGCTTCGCGTAACTGTCGAGTGCTCCACTTCATCCCATTGCTGGGATCCGTCTCCGCCCAGTTGGCAAGGCGCAGCGTGACCGGATCCATGCTGAGCGCGTACGCCAGCTCGTCGATCGCGCTTTCTACAGCATAGGCACTGGGGTTTTCGCCGGGGCCCCGTTTCCAGCCGGGCTGGACCGTATTGACCGGGACGACGTTGAGACGTGAAGAAAAGTTCGGCGTCGCATACATGATCTTCGTCACATTGTTGCAAGCCTCGATATGGACTTCGTCAATCGCCGTCTCGTTCCAGCTCTCATGGACGATCGAGCTTATCTTTCCGTCCTTCGAGGCTCCGATTGAGAGTGTCTGCCGTGTCGCCGGTCGGCCGCCAAGGCCGGTAAAGGTCTGCGGCCGCGTGAGAGAAACCTTGATCGGCCTGCCCAGTTTCCGCGAGGCCGCGCAAGCCAGCCCCACATGCGGATGTGCCCCGATCTTGGACCCGAACCCACCGCCGACATAGGGCGAGATCACCCGCACATTCTCGATGTCGATGCCGAGCCATTCCGACACGACGGTCCGTGCCCCGCCAACCCACTGGCTGGGCTCCCAGACGGTGATTTTCCCGTTGTCCCAGGAAGCGATGCACGCATGCGGCTCCATCGGCACATTGTATTCGCGTGACGTCGTGTAAGTGACGTCTACCTTGACCTCGGCATTGGCCAACGCTGTCGCCGCATCGCCCCACGCGGCACCCATCTCATCGATGGGCTGCACTTTTGCCTTGGGATCGTTGATGTCGAGAATAGGGTCGCCGTCCTCATATTCGATCTTGAGAAGACTTGCCGCTTCCGTTGCCTGCTCAAAGGTTTCTGCGACCACGAGCGCGATATGCATGCCGTTGAAACGGACCACATCGTCTTGAATTGGGGTAAATTCCTCGGTCGCTCCGCCGCCCTTGCTGTAGACGGTCGGCTTGTTGAGCTTCAGGGAATTCTGCGCGGTGTAGACATCCAGGACACCCGGTAGAGCCTTGGCGGCCGACGTATCGATACTGGCGATACGCCCTGCCGGCCGCGTCGATTGGACGGTAACGCCATAGGCCAGGTTCTCCAGCTTCTGCTCGATCGCATAGCGAACCTGCCCGGTTACTTTCAACGGGCCTTCGGCGCGGGAAAGCCTGGCACCGAGAGCTGGCGCCTTGGCGGGGACGGTCTCAGCCGCAACGGCTTTTGACGAGAGATCGACAGCGGCGCCAGCGACAGCGGCTACGCCGGCGCCGAGCTTCAAGACGGTGCGGCGGTTGAGTTCGAACGCGTTACCATGTGTCATGCGATACCTCCTACCGTCATCAGGGCGCGGGCCACGACCTTCGGTGCCAGTTCAATCTTGAATGCGTTGTGTCCGCTCGACTTCGCGCCGTCGCCGGCGGCTGACGAGGCGCTACGAAGCGTCGCCTCGTCGAGCGTCTTTCCCTTGAGCAAATTTTCGACGGCGCGCAGGCGCCAGGGTTTGGTGGCGAGGCCGCCGACCGCAATGCGTACTTCGCGAATTGTCTTGCCATCGGCTTCCAATTCGATTCCGACAGCGGCGCTGGCCGCGGCGAACTCGTACGACGCGCGATCCCGGACCTTGAGATAATGCGAGCGTTCCAGGGCTGCCGAACGCGGGATCTCGATCCCGACGATCATCTCTCCGGGCGACAGATTATGCTCAAGGTGTGCGGTATCGCCAGGGAGCAGGAAGAATTCGTCGGCGGGAATTTTGCGTTCGGAAGCTCCCCGGATGATGACCGTGGCGTCGAATGCCACCAGGGAAACCGCAAAATCTCCGGGGTAGATTGCTATGCACGCGTCACTCGTGCCGAGCACCGCGTGGTTGCGGTTGACGCCGTCAAGGGCAGCGCATCCGGAACCAGGATTGCGCTTGTTGCAGTTCGAATAAGCGCCCGGGTCCCGGAAGTAGGTGCAACGGGTTCGCTGCATCAAGTTTCCACCGATGGACGCCATGTTGCGCAGCTGTGCCGAGGCAGCGCGCCACAGGCTTTCGGAAAGCACCGGCGCAGCCTGCTTGATATCGGCGTGGTCGGCGACCTTGCTCATCTTGGCGAGCGCACCGATGCGAATGGCATCCGCCGATACCTGGATCGTGTCCAGGCCTGAAAGGCGTGTGATGTCGACCACCCGCGCAGGACGCTCGACATTCAGCTTCATGAGGTCAACAAGCGTGGTCCCACCGGCGAGAAATCTTGTCTCCGGCTTGGCAGCCTCGGCAATGGCCGTCGCGGCATCTTTGGCGCGGAGATACTCGAAAGGTCTCATAGTGCTGCCTCCTTCTTCAGGCGGCTGGCGGCATCGCGCACCGCGGCGACGATATGGGGGTAAGCGCCGCACCGGCAGATGTTGCCGCTCATGTATTCGCGGATGTCCTCGTCCGTATCGGCGTGGCCCTCACGAATGCATGCAACGGCCGACATGATCTGACCGGGGGTGCAATAGCCGCACTGGAATGCATCGTGCTCGATGAACGCGGTCTGGACTGCGTGCATCACGCCGTCGGCAGCCTGGAGGCCCTCGATCGTCGTGACCTGACGGCCTTCGACCTGGGCCGCCAGCGTCAGGCAGCTCAATACCCGCTCGCCGTCGACGTGGACGGTACAGGCGCCGCACTGCCCATGATCACAGCCTTTTTTCGTGCCGGGCAGGTTGGCATGCTCGCGTAGTGCATCCAGCAGAGTCACGCGTACATCAAGATTGAACTGGTGGCGCCGGCTGTTGATGTCCAAGGCTAGCTGTCGGGGCTCTGGCATGTCGTCTCCTCGAGTGGCGGGCGGGATATAGGACGCGAAGCTAATCGGACCGACGACGCCTGGCGGCATCAGTGGGAAAGGGAACGTCCATTCCGAAGTTCGGTCGTTGGCCGGTTGCCCAACGGTCAACCCTCAGGAGAGCACGGGCGCGACATTCGGATTAGCCCCCAGAATTCGCATGAGCCTATCGATGGCGCTCATAAATAGACCTGCGACGACGGCAGTGCTGGATGCGACGTTCAGCTGTCGAAGGCCAGTGAGCCGGATAGCTCCTCATGGGCATCGACCTGCTGCTGCAGCAGAGCGAGTTTCTGCCTGACCATTGCAAGAGCATCGGCACCGGCGATGAACCGACGGGGCAGCTCCGGCTTGTCGACCAGAGTGATCAACGCCTGCGCGAGTTTGGCGGGGTCGCCGACTTGCTGGCCGTTCGCGGCTTTCCAACCCGTTATCTGCCGGGCGCGACGTTCGCTGTAATCGCTGACGAATGACGGAGCATATTGAGTGGATTCGTCCGTCAGCAGCTCCGTGCGGAAAAACCCGGGGTTCACGATCATCGTTTCAATGCCGAACGGCGCCACCTCGGCTTGCAGTGACTCGATCCAGCCATCAACGCCGAACTTTGCCGCGGCGTATGCAGAACAGAACTCAAAGCCGACCAGGCCTGCCGTCGATGAGATGGCAATGACCTTGCCAGAACCCTGCGCGCGCATGACCGGCAGGACTGCGCGGGTGACGTTCATGGCGCCGGTCAGGGTGGACGCGAGCTGAAGTTCGATATGGGCCGGAGTCAGGTCCTCGAAATAGCCGGCATAGAAGCCCGCGGCATTGTTGACGATCACGTCGAGGCGACCAAAGCGGTCCAGGGTTGCCTTCACCGCGGCGTCGGCGTCGGCCGGCTTGGTCACGTCCAACGTGACGACCAAAAGATTGTCCGACTGCCCGATCCCCTTGGCGACCCGATCTGGGTTACGACCGGTCGCAACGACCTTATCGCCGATGGCCAGGGCCGCTTTGGCAAAGTCGAGGCCCATGCCTCGCCCTGCGCCGGTGATCATCCATACTCTACTCATAGTCGTATCCTTCCTGGTCGGTATCTTTCAGTTTATGCCGCGTTGGCTTGGCACGTCCGTCTCAGCGTTTCGTTGTCTGCCAGGTGACATAGGGAATAGGACTCGATACGATTAGCCTCTATAATCTGCATGAAGTTAGAAATGGGATTGATAAATGAGGCGCGGAGATTTCAGCGAGCTGGCAGTCTTCATCGCCGTAGCAGAGGCGGGCAGCTTCACACGCGCCGCAGCAAAGCTTGGTCTATCGCAGTCGGCGCTCAGTTACGCTGTCAGAACGCTGGAACAGCGCATGGGAGTCCGGCTGATCTCACGCACCACCCGCAGCCTGTCCGTGACGGTAGCTGGAGAGCGCTTGCTGCGAAGCCTGCGACCGGCCTTCGATCACATCGAAAGCGAGATCGCCGCCGTCGCCGCCCTGCGCGACAAGCCCACTGGCCTCATTCGCCTGACGACATTCCGGTATGCTGCCAAATCAGTACTGTGGCCCGTCATCGCCAAACTCCTTCTGCAGTATCCGGATATCGAAGTGGAATTGAGCCTGGACGAAGGTCTGGTTGACATCGTTGCAAGCAAATTCGACGCCGGTATCCGGATCGGCGAGCAGGTCCAGAAGGACATGGTGGCAGTAAGGATCGGCCCGGACCTGCGTATGGCGGTAGTTGGATCACCGTCGTATTTTGCAACCCGAACGGTTCCAAAGACACCGCGCGAACTTGGGGAACACAAAGGCATCAGCTACCGTCAGAAGACCGGCGGCGGGCTCTTTGCCTGGGAGTTCGAAAAACGCGGTGAGGAACTTGAAGTCAGGATGAATGGCCCACTCATTATCAATGACGGGGAAATGCTGGAGGCTGCGGCCCTCGACGGGCTCGGACTAGCATACACATTTGAAAGCCAGGTCGCTCCGTTCGTCGCAGACGGACGCCTGATCCGGGTGCTGGAAGACTGGTGCCAACCCTTCCCGGGCTATCACCTCTATTATCCCAGCCGACGCCAGCACACTGCAGCGTTCGCTCTTCTTGTGGAGGCACTCCGTCTCAAGGCGTGACGGAAGGGCGAAAACACGCCGCTCTAACTTGGCGAAGTGAGTTATCCCTCCCTCATCAGCACAATTTTCGGGCGTCCAATCGATTCCTCCGTCGCAAGTTACCCCCCTTACGGACTGCGTCGCGGTGGCCGTCCGATTCCGAGCCTTGAAGCTGCCAGTCGCTTCCGGCCCTTATGCGGTCATTCCCTGATGCAGGTTGAGATGGCCTCGTGCTGGCAATGGCCGATGACTTTAGGCAAAGCGACCCTTCTTGTAATGCGGCCCGCCATGATGAGGATGTCAGGCTCTTTGCTGCTGCCGCTCTATCTCTAAATGGATGCCTTCTCGCCCTCACGTGGCTGGATCAGGCTGCGCGCGGCGTCTGCTCCTGCCGCAAGGATGCGATCCGACAATTCCGTCCCCGCTGCCGCGCGGGCCAGCTGAAGCGTGCCTATGAGGGTCGCAAAAACGCCCAGGGCGGCGGCTTCCGGGTCCTTGGTCTGCGGAAGTACTGCAGACAACTGGCGCACCAGAACCAGCAAGCGTTCGGTATAGACTTGGCGCGTTTCGGGCGGCTGACGCGCGAGTTCCGGCAACAGGGCGGCCGACGCGCAGCCGGCTCCCGGATTGTCCCGGTGCTCAGCTGACAGATACGCCGCTATGCCCATCTCCGGACCACCGGCTGCCAATACCTCCTGCAGTTGCTGCGACTGGGCCTCCAGTGCCGCTACAAGGCTTTCACGCACAAGCTCCGCCTTGGACTGGAAATGCGGATAGAAGGCTCCGTTCGTCAGCCCGGCGTCGCCCATAATGGCTGCCAGTCCGGACGCGGCGATGCCGTCACCGCGAAAACGCTGGGCTGCGACCTCGACGATGCGATCGCGGGAGGCGTCCTTTCGGCCCTTTTCGTAGCGCATGGCGGCTCTTCCTTTCTGCTATTGCATTAAGAGTGTAGTGTGATATTACGATCATAATTCAATCAACGGCAAAAAGCTAGCCCTCATGTCTCTGGAGTATCAAATGAATACCCTTTCGGGAAGAACCGCAGTCGTGACCGGAGCCTCTTCGGGCATCGGCCGCGCAAGTGCCGAGGCCTTGGCGGGGGCGGGGTATACCGTCTTCGGGACAAGCCGCAGCAAGGCCGGCAACGGCCCGGCGCAGGTGTCCATGCTAACCTGCGACGTGACCGACGGGGAGTCGGTCAGCGCCCTGGTTTCAGCCGTGCTGGCCCAGACCGGCCGCATCGACCTCTTGGTCAACAATGCCGGTGTCGGCCTGCTTGGCGGCGCCGAGGAATCTTCGGTCGCACAGGTGCAGGCTCTGTTCGACGTCAATCTGTTCGGCGTCATGCGCATGACCAATGCGGTGTTGCCGTCGATGCGGCGCCGCGGCCAAGGGCGCATCGTCAACATCGGCTCGATTCTGGGATTGGTGCCCGCGCCATACTCAGCGCACTACTCGGCGGTCAAGCACGCGCTGGAGGGCTATTCGGAATCGCTCGATCATGAGGTTCGCGCCTTCAACATTCGCGTCTCGGTCATCGAGCCGGCATTCGTGCGCACCGTCTTCGACCAGAACGGCATCGAGCCGGATTCCCTGTTGAAGGAGTACGATCAAGCGCGCGCCGGGCTCAAGGCGCTGCTTGCCGATGTGATGCCCAAAGCCGATCGGCCGGAAGTGGTGGCGGATGTGGTCGTCAAGGCAGCGACCGACGCCCGTCCGCGACGGCGCTATACCGCAGGGAAGGCAGCGCGCCAGGTCAGCCTGCTGCGCCGCTTCGCCCCCGCGGGGATGTTCGACAAGACCTTGCGCAAGCAGTTCCGCCTGCCGGTCTGAACAACGGTGGGACGGAGAATTTCACGCACAGACAGCAGGCCAACAGACACTCTCAGAAAGTCACTGCCATGAAGGCATTCGTTGTCGACAAATATAGCAAGAAAGGCATTTTGCGGCTGGCCGAGATGCCGGAGCCGGAGCTGCTGGACAATGACGTCCTGGTCGAGGTCCATGCCGCCGGGGTGAACCTGCTGGATTCCAAAATCAGGACCGGCGAATTCAAACTCGTCCTTCCCTATCGCCGGCCCTTCATCCTCGGTCACGACGTTGCCGGGAGGGTTGTCAGGGTGGGCTCGAAAGTCCGCAAATTCAAACCCGGCGACGCCGTCTATGCGCGGCCGCGCGACGGCCGGATCGGGACATTCGCCGAATTCATCGCAATCGATGAAGCCGACGTGGCGCTGAAGCCGGCGAACCTCAGCATGGAAGAGGCGGCCTCGATCCCGCTGGTCGGTCTGACCGCCTGGCAGGCTCTCATCGAGAGGGCGGGTCTGAAGACAGGCCAGAAGATCTTCATCCAGGCTGGCTCCGGCGGCGTGGGGACATTCGCCATCCAGTTGGCAAAGCACCTCGGCGCGATCGTTGCGACAACAGCGGGCGCGGCAAGCAACGATCTGGTCAGGGATCTCGGCGCCGATGTCGTCGTCGACTACAGGAAGGACGACTTCGAGAAAATCCTGTCGGGCTACGACGTCGTCCTGAACAGCCAGGACGCCAAGACGCTTGAGAAATCCCTGACTGTGCTGAAACCGGGTGGGAAGCTCATCTCGATTTCCGGTCCTCCGGATCCCGAATTTGCCAGGAAACAGAGACTGAACGTGGTGCTAAGGCTGCTGCTGCGGCTGCTGAGCCGTGGTATCAGGACCAAAGCCAAGCGCCGGGGCGTGGGATTTTCGTTCCTGTTCATGTCGGCGCAAGGTGAGCAGCTGAGCAAAATCACGTCCCTCATCGAAGATGGGGCGATTCGCCCGGTCGTCGACAGGGTCTTTCCTTTTGAAGCGACCAATGAGGCGCTGGCTTACGTCGAAACAGGACGCGCCAAGGGCAAGGTCGTCGTCAAGGTCAGATAGCGCGCCCAGTTGCTTTGGGGCATTTGAGAGACACCAAGCAAGGCAGCGCAAGGCCGACAAATTCCGAAAACGGTTCGGCATCCGATTGCCCAAACCTCAGTTGTTGCGGATTGCCACGAAGCTTGCCGCTGCCTTCAGCAAGGATGCCTGTTCACCGTATGGCTCAAGCAATTCATGGGCCTGCTTGACCAGCCCATGGAGCTGGCTGCGCGCCCAGTTCGCGCCATGCAGCGCCACCAGCGTCGCCTTGCCGGCGGCTGCGTCCTTGCCGGTCGCCTTGCCCATCTGGCTGGCATCGGCGGTCAGGTCGAGCAGGTCGTCGGCGAGCTGGAAGGCAAGCCCGACCGCCGAGCCGAATTCGGCCAGCCGGTCGCGGTTCTGCGGTGCGGCGCCGGCAATGATCGCGCCGGCTTCGCAGGCGAAGCGGATCAGCGCGCCGGTTTTCATCGCCTGCAGCCGGATAATGCCGGCTTCGTCCGGCCTGCTGCGCTCGGCTTCGAGGTCGAGCGTCTGCCCGCCGACCATGCCCCCAGTGCCGGCCGCGCGCGCCAGCGCCAGCACCAGTGCCGCCCTGCGCTCCGCCGGCAGCGCCGTCGCCTCATCGGCGAGGACATCGAAGGCAAGCGTCAGAAGCGCATCGCCGGCAAGGATGGCGGTGGCTTCACCGAAGGCCTTGTGCACGGTCGGCTGGCCGCGGCGCAGATCGTCGTCGTCCATGGCAGGCAGATCGTCATGGATCAGCGAATAGCAATGCACGCATTCGATGGCCGCCGCCACGCGCATCGCCGCCTCGCCATCGGCGCCAAAAAGGGCGGCACTTTCCATGACCAGGAAGGGGCGCAGCCGCTTGCCGCCGTTCAGCACGCCATGGCGCATGGCCGCCATCAGACGCTCCGGCCGGGCGATCTCGCCGGCAAGCGTGCGGCCGTCGAGCAGCAGCCTGAGCCCGGCCTCGATCGCCGCCGCCCGCCCCAGAAGTGCGGCCTCAAAGGCCAATTGCTCGTCTTTCGTCATGGCCGGGAGCGGTAGCCGACACTCAGACGTTGCGCAAGAAGCCTCGCGCCATTATGCCGGAGGCGGGAGAGTGGCGCGGGTGGGGGCGGCTTGACGGAACCGATCGTCGATCATGAAACCGAAGGGTTTGAGATGGCGCGACCAAGGCGCGTGAACCGCGCCGGTCTGAAGCGCCTGGCACGGCGCGGCCTGGTCGTCGCCGTCGTGCTGGCGGCGATACCCGTTGTGCTGACCTTCCTTTATCTGCCGTCCTTCGTGCATCCGATATCGACCTTGATGGTCAAAGACCTCACGACCTTCTCCGGTTACGACCGGCGTTGGGTGTCGATCGACGATGTGTCGCCGGTGCTGGCCAATTCGGTGATCATGTCGGAGGACGGTCAGTTCTGCTTCCATCGCGGCATCGATCTTGGCGAATTGCGCGGCGTCGTCGACGATGCGCTGGCCGGCGAGGCGACGCGCGGCGCTTCGACCATCACCATGCAGACGGTGAAGAACCTTTTCCTGTGGTCGCGGCCGCTGGGCTCGGTGCGCAAGGTGGTCGAACTGCCGCTGGCCGTCTATTTCGACGCGGTGATGTCGAAACGGCGGATCATGGAAATCTACCTCAACATCGCCGAATGGGGGCCGGGCATCTACGGCATCGAGGCGGCGGCCCAGCATCATTTCGGCGTTTCGGCCAAACAACTGTCGCGGCGGCAGGCGGCACTGCTCGCCGTCTCGCTGCCCAATCCGATCGCCCGCAATCCGGCCAAGCCCGGTCCGGGGCTGCGGCGGCTGGCGTCGCTGATCGAACGCCGCGCCGGCCGTTCGGGCGCGTATGTCGGTTGTCTTGATTAGGTCGAACCGCTGCCGGCTCAAAAAAAATCGCCACGGTGCTGGCCAAAACGGCGCAGGGCGTGTATAGGCACCCGACTTTCTCAGATTATGGCCCTGACGCGGCCCTTTCACGAGGGCTATCGGGGCATTTTGACCATGTAGTGGAGCATATCCATGGCCGTTCCGAAACGAAAAACCTCTCCGTCCAAGCGCGGCATGCGCCGCTCGGCCGACGCTCTCAAGGCCCCGACCTATGTCGAGGACAAGAATTCCGGCGAAATGCGCCGTCCGCACCATATCGACCTGAAGACCGGCATGTATCGCGGCCGCCAGGTTCTGACGCCCAAGGAAAGCTGAGACCAGCTTTCGAAGGGTTTGAATGCCAAAAGAACCGGCCATTGGCCGGTTTTTTTGCGTTTGGTGCGCGCCGCGCCGCCAACTATGCCAAAGACCGGGCGTCCGTGGCGATACAAGCTGCGGCGGCGGTGCTGTATTGAGCCCGCATGCCTTGTCGCGGCGCTTCCGCGCGATGATCGGCCGGCTTCAGAGGGACCACATGACCAAGCTCACCACAGCACCCCGCGATATCTTCCAGACCTTCATGAACTTCCCGCTGGTCGAGGACCTCGATGCGCTGAAGGCGGATGTCGCCATCATCGGCATGCCTTACGGCAGTCCCTACACGATCGACGAGCTGGTCAACGACCAGACCAACGCGCCGACCGCGGTGCGGCGCGCCTCGCAGCGCATCAGCCTCGGGCTCGACCGCTATGATTTCGACATTGGCGGAACCCTGTTCGACGGGCAGGACGTCAAGGTGGTCGATGTCGGCGATGTCCCCGGCGATGCCGCCGGCAGCCACTACAGGTTGGCCGAAACGGCGATCCGCAAGATCCGCGTCGCCGGCGCCTTGCCGATCACCATTGGCGGCGATCACGGCATTCCAATCCCGATCCTGCGGGCGCTTGACGGCGAAGGGCCGATCACCCTGGTTCAGATCGATGCCCATCTCGACTGGCGCGACAATGTCAACGGGGTCAGGGAAGGCTATTCCAGCCCCATCCGCCGCGCTTCGGAGATGGCGCATATAGCCGGGATTTTCCAGCTCGGCATCCGCGGCCAGGGCAGCGCCCGGCTCGAGGAGGTCGAGGCGGCCCGCGCCTACGGCTCCAACATCGTCACCGCCAATGAATGGCAGGATATCGGTACGGCGGCGCTGCTCAAGCGCATCCCGGACCGTGGCCGCTATTACCTGACCATCGATGCCGACGGTCTCGATCCCGCTGTCATGCCGGCGGTCGAAGGCCCGGCGCCTGGCGGCATCAGCTACCGGCAGACGATCGAACTGATCAAGGGGCTGTTCGCCAAGGGACGTGTCGTCGGCATCGACATCGTCGAGATCGCGCCGGCGCGCGACGTCAACGAGATCACCTCGATGACCGCCGGCCTTTTCATCCTCAACGCTATCGGCGCCGCCGTGCGGACAGGCGCTGAATCCCGGCGTGTCGGTGGTCAGCCGGGGCAACTGTGGCTGACAGGGTTGTTTCGCGCGGTCTTTTTCCGTGTTTGCGGGCGCTAGCGAAAAATCTTGACGGCGTGCCTGCGGGGCATTCTACAGAAGGTGCCCCCATTGTTTAGGCAATTCCTTGGGAAACCGCTTTCCTGGAATTGCTAGAGGAGACGCCTGATGTTCGGTGCCATCCCGCTGCTGATCGTGCCCTTCGTGGCCTACAATCTCGGACTCCTCGGAATATTCGGCAGCGGCGACGATCCGTGGGCGACCGAGATCTTCTCGTTCAGCATGATGTCGGGCGGGGTGTTCTCGATGACGCTCGGCGACCTGATGGTGGTGATCGGGCTGATCTTCCTGTTCCTGGAAATGGTGAAGTCGGTGCGCACCACGAACGCCTCGATCATGGACCATCTGTTGTCGACGCTGGTCTTCGTGGCGTTCCTGGTCGAATTCCTGCTGGTGAAGGGCGCGGCGCACTCCGTCTTCTTCACGCTGATGGTGATCGCCCTGTTCGATGTGCTGGCCGGGTTTTCGGTGTCGATGCGGTCGGCGAGTAGAGACATAAATTTGAACTAGCCGCCTTCGTTGGACGGTCGCATCCGTTCGCGATTGGCGTGGCTGCTCTTTCTGGTCGTCATCCTGGGGCGAAGCAAGGAGCGAAGCGACGCGGCGCAGACCCTGGGATCCATTCCGTGAAGCTAAGGCGTTGCAACGGTTCAGAATTCTGCTCCGCTTACACTTGCGGCAAAGGTCGCGGCATGGATCCCAGGGTCTTCGCGACGGAGTTTCGTTCCTGCTTCGCCCTGGGATGGCGAAGCTCCCCCTCAGCCCGGATCGGCGGTGAAGCCCGCCGCTTCGATGCCGGCGATGGCGGCGGCTTCGTCATTGTCCGACGTATCTCCCGAAATTCCGACGGCGCCGATGGCGGCGCCTGCCTTGTCGCGGATCAGCACGCCGCCGACGACCGGCAACACGCGTCCACCCGACACGTCGGAAATGCCGGCGACGAGATGCGGCCGCTCCTTGGCGAAAGCCTCGACACGGCGCGAGCCCATGCCGATGGCGAGCGCGCCATAGGCCTTGCCGGCCGACATTTGCGGGCGCAGGAACGAGGCTCCGTCCTGACGCTGGAAGGCGACGAGATGCGCGCCGGCGTCCAGCACGGAAACGCCGAGCGGCTTGAGCTTCAGCTCGGCGCCCTTGGCGAAGGCGGCGTCGATGATGTGCTTGGCTTTTTCGAGGGTCAGTGCGGTCATGGCTGTCTCCTGATCAAAACGCGTCAATCATCGACCTGACATGCGGGATGCGAAATCCCGGTTGCGGTTGAAATTGCTTCGCGTGGGAAAGCGGAAATGGCGGGCATTGCTGATCGTGGCACATGGCGGCGGATACGATCCGCCGGCATCCAGATCGGGCGTCGATGAAGAAGGCCGCGCTATTTTTTCTTGGCTCGGGGCGCTTTCTTGACCGGAACGGCAGGGGCGTTGGCGAGGTCTTCCGCTTCCTTGGCAAGGCGCAATGCCCGGAGCTTGTTGGTCTTGGCCTGGCGGGCGTCGGCCTCGGCGACATACTCCGCCATCGCCTTTTGCCGCACCGTGGCGGCCTCTTCCTGCTTCTTGAAACGCATATCCGCCCGGGCGCGGGCAGTATCCTTAGAGTTCTCGACCAAGAGCGTTATCCATCCCGTAAATTATGTTTTTCAGCCCCTTGATAGCAGAGCCGGCCTGATAATGGGGAAATAAGTTGGTCAAGCGGCGGGGGCCTCGATGCCGCTCGACGCCTTGCGGGCGACCACCGCCTCATATCCGGCCTGCAATGTAGCGCGGACGGAAGGCCGCGCGGGTGTGGCGACAGGCGTGCCCAGATGGTCGTGGCGCAACTCGTCCATGAACTGCTCCCACATTGGCGGTCCGCCTTTCTCCAGCAGCTCGGCCCGGATCGAAAGCTCCTCGCTCACCGGCAGCCAGACGCGGCCCCAAGCGCCGAGATGCGCCATGATCGGCACCAGCGTGATGGCCATCTCGGTCAGGCTGTAGATCGCCTTCTGCTTGTGCGAGGGGTCGTCGGCCTTGGTCAGCATGCCGAGTTCCATCAGCCGCTTCAGCCGGTCGGCCAGGATATTGGAAGCGATGCCCTCGATCGAGCCGTTGAGCAGTTCGCGAAAGTGGCGTTTGCCGCCAAAAATCATGTCGCGCAGGATGATCAGGCTCCAGCGATCGCCGAACACTTCCAGCGACAGATTGATAGGGCATCCCGAGCGGTGTTCGGTTTTCATCCGACTCTCCTCAAAAACCAGTTGCATTATCGTACCAGTTTTATTATCGTGCAACCGATTGCAAAACGCAATCAGTTTGGTTGGCCTTTGATTGGCCGATGCGAGGAGAGTCCCATGACACGGGCCGCAGCACCCGAAATCGTCTCCCAGACGTTTGGCGATCCCGGAGATCCAACCGTTCTGCTGGTCATGGGCGCCATGGCCTCGATGCTGTGGGGGCCGGAGGCGCTCTGCAAAAAACTCGCCGGCGAGGGCCGTTTCGTGATCCGCTACGACAATCGCGATACCGGCCTGTCGACCAAATATGCGCCGGGCGAGCCGCCGTATACCTTCGACGACATGGCGGACGATGCGGTGCGCGTCCTCGACGGTTGCGGCATCGGCGAGGCGCATGTGGTCGGGATGTCGATGGGCGGCATGATCGCGCAACGACTGGTGTTGAAACATCCCTCGCGTGTCATCTCGCTGACCGTAATCAGCAGTTCGCCGGTGGGGATCGACACATCGCAGCTGCCGGGAACGACCGAGGCCTATATGGAGCACTCGGCCGATGGCGCCAAGGTCGATTGGTCGGACCGCGACCAGGTGGTCGGCTTCGTCGTCAAGGATGCGCGTGCGATCGCCAGCACCGCGCATCCCTTCGACGAGAAGGCGATGCGGGCGTTCGTCGAACGGGACTACGACCGATCCGGCGGCTTCCTGAGCGCGACTAACCATTTCATGCTGAAGAGCTGCGAGGATCTGAAAGGACGCCTGCGCGAGATCAAGGTTCCGCTGCTCGTCATTCACGGGACATCGGATCCGATCTTTCCGGTCGAGCATGGCGCAGCCCTTGCCGACGCTGTTGCCGGCGGGCGGCTTGTCCGCGTCGAAGGCGGTGGCCACGAACTGCATCCCGACGACTGGGGCACGATCGTTGCCGCCATCGTCACGCATACCAAGCCCTGAAGGCAGTCTCGAACCTTGACACATTCGCCTCACGGAAATAGTTAAGTAAATGCTTCAGTGTTGGCGCTGGCTGGCACCGCTCCAGCATCGACGAACCGCAAACAGACGAGCAAAAAATGTCCCTGACCTTCCATTTCCATCCGCTGGCATCGTTCTGCTGGAAACCGCTGATAGCGTTTTACGAGAACGATACGCCCTTCACGCCGGTTATCGTCGACCTCGGCGATGAGCAGTCGCGGGCAGCGTTCCTGAAGGTGTCGCCGACCGGCAAGATGCCGGCGCTGCGTGACGATGCACGCAACCGCACGGTGCTGGAATCGACCATCGTCATCGAATATCTGGCCGCGCATTATCCCGGGCCGGTCGAGCTCATCCCGGCCGAGGCCGACCTTGCTCTCCAGGTCCGCCAGGCCGACCGTTTCTACGATTTCTACGTGCAGGCGCCGATGCAGAAGATCGTCGGCGACAGGTTGCGCCCGCAGGACAAGACCGATCCGTTCGGGGTCGACGAGGCGCGCGCGCAATTGCGCAACGCCTATGCGATCATCGGGGAGGAGATGCGTTCGAAACTCTGGGCGGCCGGCCCCACCTTCACCATGGCCGACTGCGCGGCCTCGCCGGCGCTGTTCTACGCCAACAAGGTCGAGCCGTTCGGCGACAGCTATCCGGCCGTGAAACGCTACCACGACCGCCTGCTCAAGCGGCCGTCCTTCGCCCGGGTAATCGAGGAGGCGCAGCCCTACTTCAAGTTCTTTCCCTACAATAACGGCTGATCGCGATGCTGCACGATCCCGCCCAGCTCGACCTGATGTTCCAGGCGCTCGCAGACCCGGCCAGGCGCAGCATGGTCGAACGGCTGTCGCGTGGGCCGGCCTCGGTCAGCCAGTTGGCCGAACCGCTGGCGATGTCGCTGTCGGCCGTCGTCCAGCATCTCAACGTGCTCGAAGCAAGCGGGCTGGTGCGCTCGGAAAAGCTCGGCCGCGTGCGCACCTGCCAGATCGCGCCGCAGGCGCTGCGCAGTGCAGAACACTGGATCAACGAACGGCGGCTGACATGGGAGCGTCGGCTCGACCGGCTCGGCGATTTTCTCGCCGACCGAATGACCTGAAGCAGAGGAGAAATGACCATGCCCGGCAAAAGCAGAGCGGAGTTGATCCGCGGCTATTTTTCCGCCTACCAGGCGAATAACAAGGCTGCCGTCGCGGCGGTGCTCGCCAACGATTTCACCTTCACCAGCCCCTGTGACGACGCCATCGACCGTGCGACCTATTTCGAGCGCTGCTGGCCGGACAGCCCGGCCTTCAGCTCGATCGTCATCGAGCGGATATGCAAGGACGAGGACGCCGCCTTTGTCCTCTATCGCTGCGAGACGGCGGACGGAAAGACCTTCCGCAACACCGAACTGCATCTGTTCCATGGCGACAGGTTGCGCGCCGTCGAAGTCTATTTCGGCGCGTCCTATCGCGACGGCGTCTTCGTCGCGCAGAGACCATCAAGCTGACCAAGAGGACCTGACATGGCCGAACGATCCGTCGTCCACTCCACCTTCGTCCTCGAGCGCCTCTATCCAGTTGCACCGGCGAAAGTCTATTTCGCGCTCAGCGATCCGGCCGCCAAGCGGCGCTGGTTCGCCGACCCCGACAACCCGATGACCCACAGGCACGAAATGGATTTTCGCGTTGGCGGCCAGGAGGTCAATGCCGGCGGGTCGAAGGACGGGCCGATCCACACCTATACCGCCACCTATCAGGACATCGTGCCCAACCAGCGCATCGTCTACAGCTACGACATGCTGTTCGGTGATGTCAGAATCTCGGTTTCGCTGGCGACAATTGAGCTTCGCCCGGAAGGCACGGGCACGCGTCTGGTGCTGACCGAGCAGGGCGCGTTTCTTGATGGGCACGACACACCGTCATCGCGCGAGCATGGTACCGGATTCCTGCTCGATGCGCTGGGCAAGGCACTGGCAACGGACACTTGAAAGCCAGGGAGGCGAGCTGGAATCTCGGCCTATGCTTCCCAGAACTGATCAAGCCAAATATTGAGCTTGAGGAAGCCGGCACTGCTGACTGTATAGACCCGCCTCGTGCCCTCGGCCCTGGCCTGAACCAGACCGGCGTCCAGCAGCACTTTCAAATGCTGGGACACGGCCGGGCGGGAGACTGGAAGGCCCGCAGCCAGCTCGTTGACGGTTTTCGGGCCACGCCGGAGCTCTTCCAGAAGATAGCGCCGGTTGGGGTCGGCAATCGCCATGAAGGCGTCAGAAAAGATCATGCCTATACTTGTGGGGCAAAGCTTTTCAAATCTCAACCGTCGGCTTCCGCTTTTCTGAGCCGCAGTGCTTCAGGGGTGACCGAGCGATCGGCCGGCTGGGTCTTGAAGGCATCGCGGTCTTCGATCGGCACCGGCGCGCGGCGGCTGATGCGCAGCAGCGTGTAGGCGGCGAGGCTGAGATGCGCCAGCGCGGTGGCCAGGAACAGGCCTTCGGGGCGGAGCCAGCCCATCAGGGCGGCAGCCAGCAGGGGCCCGATCATGGTTCCGAAGCCATACAGAAGCAGCAGGCCGCCCGAGACCTTGACGAAATCCTCCGATCGGGCGTGGTCGTTGGCATGCGCCACGGCGATCGAATAGAGCGTGTAGGCAAAGGCGCCGTAGGCGGCGGCGAAGACAATGACGAGGACGGCGGAACGCGGTTCGAACAGGAAGATCAGGATGGCGAACAGTGCGGCGCCGAAAGCCGCGCCCGCCAGCACGAAACGGCGGTCGGTCTTGTCGGAGAGGCGTCCGGCCGGAAGCTGCATGGCCGCGCCGGCAATAACGACAAGGCTCATCATCAGTGCGATCTGGGCGGTGGAGATGCCGATACGGGCGCCGTAGACGGCGCCAAGCGTGCCCCAGGCGCCATTGGCGATGCCGACCAACAGGCAGGCGATCGCCGACACCGGCGAGTTGGCGTAGAGACCTTTGACGTCGAGCTTGACGTCCTGCAAAGGCTTGGGAGACGAAGCCGACGACACCGCGGTCGGGATCAGCGACAGGCAGAACAATATGCCGGTGATCATGAACAGCGACGCCGATCTGACGTCGCCGCCGGCAACGATCATCTGGCCGCCCATGATCGAGGCATAGGTGACCATCATGTAGAGGCCGAAGACGGTGCCGCGGTTCTCGTTGGTGGCCTTCTCGTTCAGCCAGCTTTCGATGACCATGAAGGCTCCGGCCATGGTGAAGCCGGTGAAGGCGCGCAGCAGGATCCAGACATATTCGTCGATGATCAGGCCGGTAAGCAACGCCACGATGGCGCCCGAAGCGGCAAAGGCGCCGAACGCCCGGACGTGGCCGGCGCGGCGCACCAGGCGCGGTGCGAAGAAGCAGCCGGTGACGAAGCCACCGGCCCAGGCCGTGCCCATCAGACCGAGCGATGCGGTCGAAAACCCTTCGATCTGGCCGCGCAACGGCAACAACAGGCCGTGCAATCCCGAAGCCGCAAGCAGGAAAGCGGTGCCGCGAAGCAGCGAGAGGATCGGCCTGTAGCTTGCAAACATTGTTTGATCCGTCTGGAGATTCGGTGGCGGGGTCTGAAGACAGGCGCATTCGGGCTTTTCGGCGGCGGATGCTCAACGCCGAAACTAACGCGAAAACTAGCCGCGGCGAAACAGGGCTTCGGCCGCCGATTTGGTGCTGCCCTTGGTCTGGAGCTCGGCTTCGAGCCGGGCAATCTCCTCGCGCAGGATGCTGATCCGTTCGGTAAGGTCACCGACCGAAAGCAGCGACAGATCCTGTCCGATCTCATGCGGGCGGGCTTTCTTTTTGGGTTCGTCGTCGAAGATCGCCATCGTCGCTCCTCCCTATTCAGTATTGGGCTGATTTGGCCATTTGCCTGATCCGGCAATCAGCATACATAGGGCAGGGGCGCAGATGCAAACAGCCGGCAAGAAGCTGGCAGCCGGCGACAGACCGGCGGACCGAGACGGGAAATTTCATGGCGAGCGGACATAAAATTCCAGCCACGATGACGGCCATCGCAATCTCGCAACCGGGCGGGCCGCGTGTGCTGAAACCGGAAACGCGCGACGTGCCGGTGCCTGGTCCCGGCGAAATCCTGATCCGGGTGCGTGCGGCCGGCGTCAACCGCCCCGACGTGCAGCAGCGCAAGGGCGCCTATCCGGCGCCGCCCGGCGCCTCCGACCTGCCCGGTCTCGAGGCATCGGGCGAAGTGGCCGCCCTTGGCGACGAGATATCGCGCTGGCGCATCGGCGACCGGGTCTGCGCGCTGACGCCGGGGGGCGGTTATGCCGAATATGTCAAGGTTCATGCCGGCAGCGTGCTGCCGCTGCCCGCCGGCTTCACCCACACGGAGGCGGCCGCGGTTCCGGAAAACTATTTCACCGTCTGGCACAATGTGTTCGAGCGCGGCGGCTTGAAAAAGGGTGAGACGCTGCTGGTCCATGGCGGCTCATCGGGCATCGGCACCACGGCGATCCAGCTGGCGTCGGCCTTCGGCGCGCATGTCGTCACCACCGCCGGCTCGAAGGAGAAATGCGACGCCTGCCTGAAGCTCGGCGCCGACCGGGCGATCAACTACCGCGAGGAGGATTTCGTCGCGGCGGTCAAGGATGCGACCGGCGGCAAGGGGGCCGACGTCATTCTCGACATGGTCGGCGGCGACTATATCGCGCGCAACTACGAGGCCGCCGCGGTCGAGGGCAGGATCGTCCAGATCGCCGTCCAGGCCGGCGCGGTGGCGAGCGCCGATTTCTCGAAAATCATGGTCAAGCGGCTGACCCACACCGGCTCGACGCTGCGGCCTCGCACGGTCGAGTTCAAGGCGGCGCTCGCCGCCGCACTGGAAGCACAGGTGTGGCCGCTGCTCGGCACCCGGAAGGTAGCGCCGGTGATGGACATGATCTTCCCGCTGACCGACGCCTGGCGGGCGCATGAGCGCATGGAAGAGGGCGAGCATATAGGCAAGATCGTTCTCGACGTCGGCTAGATGGGGCGAGATTCAGGTGAGGCCGGCCTGCGAATGGCGGCTCCCTGCGCTTCCGGCCTTCGCCGGCCGAAGCCCTCATGAGGGGTGCGGCAGTTAAGGCTACGGCCGGCGTAGGCCGGTGCTTCGTACTGAAGTACGCTCCGCTCCGGTTGTCGGGAGCCGCCATTCTCTGCTCGGCCTGACCTGAACCTCGCGCCATGCTCCGCGCTCAGCCTGTCGGCAAGATGAACAGAAGCTTAATGCTGCAATGCAGCATTTGCATTGCGGCTATGCAAAGACGTCTGTTCAATTCGTGGGCAGCACTGCCTATCTAAGCGTCATCGAAACGATTTGATCCAACAACTGGAGGACAACCATGAACCCGATCCGCGCTTTCCGTAACTGGCGTATGTACAACGAAACCGTGCGCGAGCTGAACAAGCTCAACGCCCGTCAGCTCAGCGACCTCGGCATCAGCCGCGGCGACATCGAGAGGATTGCCCGCAAGGCCATCTAATTCGAAGCTTGGTCGGCCGATGAGGCCTGACCACGCGGCAGAAGCAAGAGCCGCCGCAGACGGTATCCCGTCGCCGGTTCCGAGCCCGCTGGACCCTGTCCGGCGGGTTTTGTCGTTTTGGACCCCCTGTACAACTCGGCATCAATGATCGCCGGAGCCGAGGTCCTCCTGGCCTCCCCCGCTGTCCGGTGTCCGACGGCTGCGCCCTGCGCCAAAAACATTGCGAAACGGCAGCGGAGCGGTTATACAGGCCGCGAATTTCCCATTTTGGTGGCTCTAAACCACCGCCCGCGCGGGAACGCGGGCGAACGAGAAGGATTTTTGAAATGGCCAATACGCTGCTGATGCCCAAGGCGACCGCCGTCTGGCTGGTCGACAACACCGCGCTGTCCTTCGAGCAGATCGCGCAGTTCTGCGGGTTGCATCCGCTCGAGGTCAAGGCGATCGCCGACGGCGAATCGGCGCAAGGCATCAAGGGCATGGACCCGATCATGACCGGACAGCTGACCCGCGACGAGATCGCGCGCGCCGAGAAGGATCCGAACCAGCGCCTGAAACTGTCCGACCCCAAGGTGCGGGTGCCGGAATCCAAGCGCAAGGGTCCCCGCTACACGCCGTTGTCGAAGCGCCAGGATCGGCCCAACGCCATCCTGTGGCTGGTCCGCAACCATCCGGAATTGAAGGACGCGCAGATTTCGCGCCTGGTCGGCACGACCAAGTCGACGATCGAACAGATCCGCGAGCGCAAGCACTGGAATTCGGCCAATCTGCAGCCGATGGACCCGGTGACGCTGGGTCTCGCTTCGCAGATCGACCTCGACATGGAAGTCAACCGCGCCTCGCGCGGCCGCGAGCAGGCGCAGCCTGTCGGCGACACGCTGCTGCCGGCTGCCGTGACCGAGCGCCTGGTGCCGGCGCCGGAGAAGCCGAAGGACGAGGATGCCGAACTGGACGCCAACGCCGTGTTCGCCAAGCTCTCGGCGCTCAAGTCCAAGAAGGAAGATGCGGACGACGAGTGAGGTTTGCGACAGTTCAACAAAAAAGCCCGCTTCGAGCGGGCTTTTTAACTGATTGTCGAAATCTCAGCTGCGCGCCGCCCGGTCCGGCGTCATGCCATAATCCTCGCTGCGCTCGACCGCGCGGTAGAAGTCGGCAAGCTGCTTGCCGCGCTCAGGCTTGAAGATGCGGCCGGCGATGACCACCGAGGCGATGCGGTCGATGCGGAAGGCGCGGAAATCGTCGCGCATCTCGCACCAGGCAACCAGCGTCCATACCTTGCCCCAGAACCACAGACCGAGCGGACGGATGTCACGCCCGGTGCCGCGGCCGGCCTCGTCGCGGTAGTCGATGGTCAGCACCTGTCGCTTCTCGACAGCGCGCTCGATCACGTCGATCGCCTCACGCGCGGCGTCGCTCACCACCCACATCGGCGTGTGGATCTCGGTGCGGGCGATGCGGTCCTTCTCGGCGTCGGGCAGGACGGCGCCGATCTTGACCAGCGCCTCGTCGGCCGCACGCGCCATGGCCGCGCCGCCAAAGGCCCGCACCATGCGGGCGCCGGCGACCAGCGCGACGATTTCGTCACGCGTGAACATCAGCGGCGGAAGGTCGAAACCCTCCCTCATCATGTAGCCGACGCCGGCCTCGCCGTCGATCGGCACTCCGGTCGACTGCAAATCGGCGATATCGCGGTAGATGGTCCGCTCGGAAACCTCGAGCCATGTGCCGAGCTTCTGGGCGGTGACCAGCCGGCCGCCACGCAGGTGCTGCACGATCTGAAAGAGCCTGTCGGCACGTCGCATCGTATGGTCCCTCGGCTGCTTGTCTATGAATGACATGGTCCCAAAACCGGTTCCGGGTGACATCCATGTCCTGTTTTATGCTTGTCGTTCTCCCAAAAACCGCTGCGCACTTTTGGGCGACACGCATTATGGTTTAAGTCCTTCGCGCTTGCGCTGCACGGCGACGAATTCCGCGCCGAAGGACAACTTCTTCGTTGTCGGCGTGTTCACGTCGAGCACACGCCAGTACGGCGTGATATCGTTCAGCGTCATGCCGCGTTCGAGATCCTCATTGGCGGCTTCGGCGACGGTTCGCAGATGATAGCCGATGGTAACCGGACATGTCACTTGCGCCCCATGCTCGATGGCGAGCGCGGTGCGCAAGGCGCGTACATCCATCTCGACGCCGTTGGGGATCGTGCGGATGAAATCATCGACCTGACGGGGCGTCGGCACCAGCATCGGCTGGCCCTCGACGACGTCGCCCATTGTGCGTGGCGTCGGCTTCACGCCGTTGACGCCCGGCGTGTTCAGCCTGTCGTTCCAGCTTTTCACCATTCATGTCTCCTGACACGTTTATGGCATGGTGCTCCTGACAGCATTCTGTCAGGAGCCTTCAGCATTGTCCGTAGCAGGCGCCAAAGTTTTTGCGCCAGCCCGAGGGGTCGCTGCCCGGGGGTCCATGTCAATGATCCGGGCGTTGCGGGGTCCGCATCCAAGCATTGTCAGGTAAAACGCCTCAGATCTCGCGAATGCGGCTGTGACCCTCATACATATCCGGCCAGCCAATGTCCTTGCGGATGTCCGCCGGCAAGGAGTTCAGGAAGCGCTGGGTACGGACTTCATTGCGCATCGTGCGGATCTTGCCGACATAGTGCTGTACGCTGTTCAAAATACCAAAGCTGTTCATGACAATCTCCTCTTCTCTGATGGAGACACTATCGCATACCCCTCCTGACAGCAGTCTGTCAGGAGCATGTCAGCTCGTTGAAGAAAGCTGCGAGGTGCTTGGCGGTCGGTTCGGAAACGAGCCTTTTGTCAGGAATGGCCAAGTCGACCGAGACCATGCAAGAACCGCTTTGACAGCCTGTCGCGATGCTGCTCAAAGGCGGGCATGTCGAAACTCCTCGCGCTCGTCATCATCGGCATGATGGCCATTCAGCTGATCAAGCCGCTCGGCTGGCCGGGCCTGAAGCGGCGCGGCGATTTCTGGAAGCTGGCCCTGATCGCCATGGCGGCCATCGCGCTGGCGGGTGCGCTGGGGCACTGGGCATAGCCTTGAGGGTCAGGTCGGGTCCACCGTTCCCATGGCAATCATCCGGATGGCGTTGAGGCTGGGCACGAAGAAGTAATCGCCACCGCGCGTCGTCATGAATTCCGGCAGGTTCGCCGCAATAAAAGGCGTGGCGTTGGCCGGGCCGGCCGGAATGACATGCTTGCTCGATTCGGCGCGGTTGCCGGTCAGCGTGCAGGTGTCGTTGCCGGTTTCGGAATCCAGGCCGTAGCTCGTCCATTGCTGCTGGATGATATTCTGGCTCAGATCCATTGGAAGCAGGCTGCAATCAACAGTATTTGGAAATACCCGCGTCAGTTCTCTGAAGCCCACCAGTCCGAGCTTGTGCCCCCTCAGGTCAATCGGCGAGCACCCATCCGACCAGATGTTCGGCCCAGGCGCGGTAACCGGCTTCCGAGGCATGAAAGCCATCGGAGGCAAAGCCGGCCTCAGGGTTGGTGATCGGCAGCCGTGGCGCCGGCACGGCGCCGCGCTCGAAACAGAGGCGCTCGCCCATGCGGTTCATTGCGGTAGCGCGGATTTCGAGTATCTTGCCGAGCAGCGGCGGCATGGCCGGCGCACGGGTGAATTCCAGCACCGGCGACCAGACGACGCGGGCCTCCGGCCATTTGGCGCGCAGCGCGTAAAGCAGGCCGCCGAACTCTTTCTTGAAGCGCGGCACCGAGTGGAAATTCTTGGTGTCGTTGGTGCCGATGGCCAGCACTATATGCGTCCACCGATCGGCCGACAGATTGGGCAGCACATGGTCGCGGATCTGGCCCGACGTTGCCGAGTTGAAGCCGGCGGCGCGCCAGCGCACGGCAAGGCCGGTTCGCTGCGCGATCATGACGGCAAGCTGCGCGGCAAGCCCGTTCTCGGAATTGCCGATGCCGACGGAAGCGGCCGAGGAATCGCCCAGCACCAGCAGCGAGATGGCCGGCGCCTTGCCCGATATTTCGTGCATGACCGGCCCTTGTGCCGGCAGCATGCGGGTGGTGCGGCGGCGCACGCCGAGGCCCTGCCAGACATAGACGGGGTAGGCGAGCCAGGTAAGAAGGGCCGGGAAGCGCATGGCAATACCGTTAGAGGTTAACGGCAGCCTTAGCGCATGTTTGGGCGCAGGTGAACGCGCTTCTAGTCGCAGCAGTTTTCCTTAGCCGCCTGCTTTTCCTGATATTCGTCATGCAGCCGCACCCAGTCCATCAGGCTTTGATAAGGGCCATTTTCGCCGCGGCCCTTCGGCGTCATATCGAGATAGTCATAGGTGCCGATCTGCGCCTCGCCGCCGCGGGCGCGCGACATAAAGGTGAGAAAGATGTCGCCGTTCTCGTCCTTGTAGAAAACACTGGTGCCGGGAAGGTCCTTTGACGTGCGCGGACGCGTCTCGAAATTGTAGGTGGTGTCGCCGGCCGCGATCTGCTTGTCGGTGAAGGAGACCTGCATGTCGAAGTTGAAATCCGAGGCGTAGGACGACACCCAGTCGAATTTCCAGCCCATACGCTGCTTGTAAGGCAGCAGTTCCGCCAGCGGCGCGCGCGCAACCACCACCAGCGACACGTCGTGGCGCCTGAGATGCTGATCGGCGCCGTCTATATGGTCGGCAAGGAAGGAGCAGCCTTCGCAGCGGTGGTTCGATCCTGGCGTCATCATGAAGTGGTAGACGATCAGTTGGCTGTTGGCGCCGAACAGTCCGGCCAGGTTCTTCGGACCCTGCTCGGTCTCGAAGACATAGTCCTTGCGGATTTTCATCCAGGGCAGTTCACGCCGCTCGGCGGCGATGCGCTCACGCAACCGTGTCAATTCCTTCTCGCGCGCCAGATGCGCCTTGTGCGCCTCAAACCAGTCTTCACGCGAAACCACCTTCTTGCGAGTCATGAAGTTCTCCCTGTCTGTTCACCCAAGGACGTTCGGGGTGGGCAGAAACCGACATCGCCGTCAGCTTTTGCCGAAAAGGAGATAAGGATGGGCGAACTCCGTCCCAAGCCCGCCTTGTCATAAACAAAACCCGGGCGCATCGGCCCGGGTTGTATGACAACGGGAGGACTGCGCTCAGGCGGCCTGTTCGAGGCTCGCCGTCCATTGTCCCAGCGCCGCCAGATGGTTCATGTGGGCACGATGGGTGAAGGCGGCCTGGCCGGCGGCGACGTTCGATGCCTTGCCGCTCCAGGCCTTTTGCGGGGCGGCCTGCAAGGCGCGGCCATAGGAGAAGGTCAGCTTCCACGGATGCGGGCCGATGGCGTTGATGGCGTTGAGGTTGGCGGTAGCCTCCTCGTCCGACTGCCCGCCCGAAAGGAAGGCGATGCCCGGCACCGCTGCCGGTACGGTTTCGCGGAACAGTTTTATGGTCTTTTCCGCGACCTCTTCGGGGCTGCTCACCTTGCCCGACTTCCTGCCGGCCAGCACCATGTTCGGCTTCAGGATGGTGCCTTCCAGCACAACGCGCGCCGCATGCAGCTCGTCATAGAGCTTGATCAGCGTTGCCTTCGAGATGTCGTAGCAGGTGGCAATGTCGTGCGCGCCGTCCATCAGCACTTCCGGTTCGACGATCGGCACGATGCCGGCCTCCTGGCACAGTGCGGCATAGCGGGCCAGCGCATGGGCATTGGAGGCAATCGAATTGGCCGAGGGCACGCCCTTGCCGGTGTCGATGTCGATCACCGCGCGCCATTTGGCAAAGCGGGCGCCGAGCTTGTAATAATCCGCGAGCCGCTCGCGCAAGCCGTCGAGGCCTTCGGTAACGGTATCGCCGGGAAAGCCGGCGAGTGGCTTGGCGCCGGCATCGACCTTGATGCCGGGAATGGCGCCCGCCGCCTTGATGATGTCGACCAGAGGCGTGCCGTCGGCAGCCTTCTGACGGATGGTCTCGTCGTAGAGAATGACGCCGGAGATGTACTTCGTCATTGCGTCCTTGGCGCGGAACATCATCTCGCGGTAGTCGCGGCGGCTATCGGCGGTCGATTCGACGCCGATAACGTCGAAGCGCTTCTTGATGGTGCCGGAGCTCTCATCGGCGGCCAGCAGGCCCTTGCCGCCGGCCACCATCGCGGCGGCAATGTCTTCGAGACGTTCGCTCATTTTTGCTTCTCCTTGACGGTGTTGTTCCGCGCTTAAGGGAAGTCTACCGCCAAAGGAATGGCATCGGAAAGCTCGAATCGATTGAAAGTTTCCAGCGCCTCGTTTGACGCCCTCGTCCCGATCAGGCCTGCTTCTTCAGGACGTCGACGCCGGGCAGCGGCTTGCCTTCCATCCATTCCAGGAAAGCGCCACCGGCGGTCGAGACATAGGTGAAGTCGTCGGCGACGCCGGCATGGTTGAGGGCGGCCACCGTGTCGCCGCCACCGGCGACCGAGACCAGCTTGCCGGCCCTGGTGCGGGCCGCCGCGTGCCTGGCCGCCGCCACCGTGGCGTGGTCGAAAGGCTCGATCTCGAAGGCGCCGAGCGGGCCGTTCCAGACCAGCGTCGCGGCGCGGTCGATCCATTCACCGATCGTCTTCACGGTCTTTTCGCCGACATCGAGGATCATGCCGTCAGCCGGGACATCCGAAATGGCAACGGTCTCGCTGGCGGCACCCGCCTTGAATTCCTTGGCGACGACACCGTCGACAGGCAGGATGATGGCGCAGCCGGCTTCGGCGGCCTCGATCATGATCTGCTTGGCGGTCGCGGCAAGGTCATGCTCGCACAGCGACTTGCCGACAGCGGTGCCACGCGCAGCGAGAAAAGTGTTGGCCATGCCGCCGCCGATGACCAGCGCGTCGACCTTCTTCACCAGGTTCATCAACAGGTCGATCTTGGTCGACACCTTGGCGCCACCGACAATGGCGACGACAGGGCGGACCGGATTGCCGAGCCCCTTCTCCAGCGCCTCGAGCTCGGCCTGCATGGTGCGGCCGGCATAGGACGGCAACAGCCGCGCCAGGCCTTCGGTCGAGGAGTGCGCCCGGTGGGCGGCGGAAAAGGCGTCGTTGACGAAGATATCGCCATTGGCGGCGAGCCGCTCTGTAAAGGCCGGGTCGTTCTTCTCCTCGGTCTTGTGGAAGCGGGTGTTTTCCAGCAGCAGCACATCGCCCTTGTTCATGGCGGCGACCGCACTGCCCGCCGTGTCGCCGACGCAGTCGCCGGCAAAGCCGACGGGGCGGCCAAGCACCTCCGCGGCAGCCTTGGCGATCGGCTCCAGCGAGAATTCGGGCGAGGGACCATCCTTCGGGCGGCCGAAATGCGCGAGCAGGATGACCTTGGCGCCCTTGCCGGACAGTTCGGCGATGGTCGGCGCAATGCGTTCGATGCGGGTGGCGTCGGTGACCTTGCCGTCGGCGACGGGCACGTTGAGGTCGACGCGCACCAGCACGCGCTTGCCGCTGATATTGCCGATATCGTCGAGTGTCTTGAAGGCGGCCATGCTGATACCTTTCCGTGAAAAATCGCCGGGACCATACCTCGCATCGATGACGATGCAAGGCTTGAGCCGGGGTGCGAGCTAAATTTTGAGATCAAGGCGAAGGCTGTCGTGATGATGCGGGACGTCAGCGTGAACCGATCGCTTGTCAGCCTTCGGTCGTTATCTTTTCCGCCGTCGGCTCAAGGGCCTTCTCATTGGCTATCGCCTCTGCAGTCTGCGTCTCGGTCGGCTTGTGCCAGTTGCGGATGAAGGCGGAGACCCGATCGCCGATCTCGCCGGCGCTCAGGAACACCGGAACCCGCGCCACCGGCGCGGTCGGCTCGAAGGAGAGGCCGAGACCGGTGATCTTGCCCTTGTCGTCGACGTCGCGGACGATCAATTCGATCGGGCCGATCAGCACCCGGTCGGCATATTCGGCATGGCCGCCGAGCCGCGCCGTCACCAGCGCGCCGACGGTGAGCTTCTGCTCGGCTTCGCTCAATCCCGGAGTGTATGCGGCCTCGAGCTCTGCGGCCGAGCGGGCGGGATCGACGGCAAAGGCGCCGAAGAAGTCGGCATCCTCGGGGTCGACTACGGCGCGGCTGGCAAACAGCTTGTCAAGCAGGCGCGGATAGCGGTCGGGCACGAAGATGTAGACCTGGTCGCCGGCCGCGAGCCGGCCCATGTCCTGGAAACGCATCGAGCGGCCGTCGCGCAGCACCAGCGAGGGCCGTGCCCAGCGCGGGATGCGCTCGCCGCGCGCCACCGGGCTGCCGGGCGCGACGCGGTAGGCGAGCAGTTCGTGGTGGGCGGAGCCCGGCAGTTCGAGTTCGACCTTGTCGAGCGGCCCGAGTCTCGCCGGCACGATCAGGCCGAGCCGGCGCGCCAGCGGACCGACCGACCAGCCCTGCACCACCAGCGATACCAGCACGATGATGAAGGCGACGTTGAAGATGGTGCGGCCGTTCTCCAGTCCGCCGAGCAGTGGGGTGATGGCAAGCAGGATGGACACGGCGCCGCGCAGGCCGACCCAGGAGACGAAGGCGATCTCGGGACGCGGCAGGCGGAACGGGATCAGGCAGAGCCAGACGGCGACAGGGCGCGCGACAAACATCAGGAACAGGCCGAGCAGCACCGCGGGCACCATGATCGCCGGAAACTGCGAGGGTGTCGCGAACAGGCCGAGGATCAGGAACATAATGATCTGTGCCAGCCACGACATGCCGTCCTGGAAGCGCTTCAGGATGGTGACGGCGCGGATGTCGGAGTTGCCGGCAATCAGCCCGGCGAGATAGACCGCCAGGAAGCCCGAGCCGCCAATGGCGCCGGCGGCGGCGAACACCATCAGTGACAGGGTCAGCACGAAGATCGGCAGCAAGCCATGGTCGAGGTTGAGCCGGTCGACGAGGCGCACGATGCCGAGCCCGCCAAGCACGCCGACGACGGCGCCGAGCCCCATATTGAGGAGGAAGCCGAGGATCAGGTCGGTGACCAGCACATGGGTCTCGGGATTGGCGTGGGCGGCGATGATCTCGACCAGCGTGATGGTCAGGAAGATGGCGATCGGGTCGTTGGTGCCGGATTCGACTTCCAGTGTCGCGCGCACGCGCTCGCGCAGATTGATTTCGCCGGCGCGCAGCAGGAAGAACACCGCAGCCGCATCGGTCGAGGCGACGGCAGCTCCAAGCAGGAAGGATTCCAGCCAGCTGAGGTCGAGCAGGTAATAGGCGGCGGCGCCGAACAGGCCAGTGGTCAGGATTACGCCAAAGGTCGCCAGCGACAGCGCCGGGCCGGCCGCCTGGCGCAGCGCGTTGAGCGGCGTGCCGAAACCGGAATCGAACAGGATGACCGCCAGCGCCAGTGAGCCGGCAAAATATGCCACGCGCGCATTGTCAAATTCGATACCGAGACCATCGACGCCGCTGGCGAGGCCGATGCAGAGGAAGAGCAGCAGCAAAGGGGCGCCGAAGCGAAAGGCGATCAGGCTCGAGAACGCTGCGGCGACGACTAGCGCTGTGCCGACCAGCGTGACGAGATAGATCGCATGCTCCATCCGTGATTTGCCCCTCGAATTCCTCTTTCTACCGATTCACGGGAGAGTGGGGCGAAGGAATGGCCGGTGCAAGGCGCAAGGATGGCTTTTTGCCTTATGCCGCTGATTTTCCGGCGTTTGGCGGCTCGGCGCGCCTTGCCCGGCGCGCTGACGAAAAACGCCCGGGCACAGCCGAGCGTTCGAAGCTGCGAGACGATGCCTTCAGATCAGGCGATGGTCTTGCCGAAGGCGACCGAGGTGTCGGCCATGCGGTTGGAGAAGCCCCACTCATTGTCGTACCAGGACAGCACCGAAACGAAGTTGCCGTCCATGACCTTGGTCTGGTCGAGCGCCAGGATCGACGAGCGCGGATCGTGGTTGAAGTCGATCGACACATTCGGATGATGGGTGACGCCGAGAATGCCCTTCAGCTTGCCGTTGGAGGCAGCGATCACCGCTTCGTTTACCTCCTGCACGGTGGTGGCGCGCTTGGCGATGAACTTGAAGTCGACAACCGAGACGTTGGGGGTCGGCACGCGGATCGAGATGCCGTCGAGCTTGCCCTTGAGGTCGGGCAGCACCAGGCCGATCGCCTTGGCCGCACCGGTCGAGGTCGGGATTTGCGACAGGGCAGCCGCGCGGCCGCGGTAGAGATCCTTGTGCATGGTGTCCAGCGTCGGCTGGTCGCCGGTGTAGGAGTGGATCGTCGTCATCATGCCCTTTTCGATGCCGACGGTCTCGTGCAGCACTGCGGCCAGCGGCGCCAGGCAGTTGGTGGTGCAGGACGCATTCGAAATGACGATGTGGTCCTTGGTCAGCTTGTCGTGGTTGATGCCGTAGACGACGGTGAGGTCAGCACCTTCGGCAGGCGCGGAGACGACGACGCGCTTGGCGCCGGCGGTCAAATGCGCGGCAGCCTTGTCGCGGGCGGTGAAGATGCCGGTGCATTCGAGCGCGATGTCGATGCCGAGCTCCTTCCACGGCAGCTGCGCCGGGTCCTTGATCGCGGTGACCTTGAAGGTCTCCTTGCCGACGGTGATCTGGTCGCCCGAGACCGACACTTCGTGCGGGAAGCGGCCGTGCACGCTGTCATAGCGCAGCAGATGCGCGTTGGTCTCGACCGGGCCGAGGTCGTTGACGGCGACGACGTCGATGTCCTTGCGGCCGGATTCATGGATGGCGCGCAGGATGTTGCGGCCGATGCGGCCAAATCCGTTGATGGCAACTCTGACGGTCATTTTACTCTCCCTGAGAGCTGGAGGCGGCAGATGGGTCCGCAGCTTCATAGCGGCGGATGGCACAAGAATCCAGCCGCAGAAGGCCGAATTTAAATCGATTAGGTTGGTCCAGCCCCGCGAATCCGCCTTGGAGGTGCGCGGGACTGACCCTGATCTTACTTGCCGTGCAGGCGGGCTTCCGCCGCCTTGGCCGCGGCTTCGGCGGTGATGCCGAAATGCGGGTAGAGCTGCTCGATGGTGCCGGAAGCGCCGAAGCCGGTCATGCCGATGAAGATGCCGTCGGAGCCGATCAGGTGATCCCAGCCCTGACGGATGCCGGCCTCGATCGCCATCTTGATCGGCGCGTTGCCGATCGTCTCCTTGCGATAGGCGTCGCTCTGCTGGTCGAACAGTTCGAAGCAAGGCACCGAGACGACGCGGGTCGGGTGCCCATGCTTTTCAAGCAAATCACGGGCGCCGAGCGCGATCTCGACCTCGGAGCCGGTCGCGAAGATCGTCACCGCCGCTTCGCCGCTCGCCGCGGCCAGTTCATAGGCGCCCTGGCTCGAGAGGTTCCTGGCCGAGTGCTCGGTGCGCACCGTCGGCAGGTTCTGGCGGGTCAGCGCCAGGGTGGACGGGGTCTTTTCCGATTCAATGGCAATCTGCCAGCATTCGGCGGTTTCCACCGCGTCGGCCGGACGGAAGACATTGTGGTTGGGGATGGCGCGGAGCGCCGCCAGGTGCTCGACCGGCTGGTGGGTCGGGCCGTCTTCGCCCAAACCGATCGAATCATGGGTCATGACGAAGATCGAGCGGATGCCCATCAGCGACGCCAGCCGCATCGACGGACGGGCATAGTCGGAGAAGCACATGAAGGTGCCACCGTAGGCGATGAGGCCGCCATGCAGCGTCAGGCCGTTGAGGGCGGCCGCCATGCCATGCTCGCGGATGCCGTAGTGGACATAGCGCTGGCCGTAATCGTCCGGCGTGATGTTCTTGGTCTGGCTGGTCTTGGTGTTGTTGGAGCCCGTCAGGTCGGCAGAGCCGCCGATGGTTTCCGGCACCGCGCCGTTGATGACTTCCAGCGCCATTTCCGACGATTTGCGGGTGGCGACCTTCGGCTTGTCGGCCGACAGCTTCTTCTTGTAGTCGGCAATGACGGCATCGAAATTCGACGGCAGCTTGCCGGCGAGGCGGCGCTCGAACTCGGCCTTCAGCTCGGGCTTGGCCTTGGCGAGCCGGCCTTCCCAGTCGGTGCGCGGCTTGACGCCGGCCTTGCCGGCGGTGCGCCAGGAGTCGAGAATGTCGGCCGGAATTTCGAAGGGCGGCGAGTCCCAGTTGAAGAATTTCCGCGCGCCTGCGATCTCGTCGGCGCCGAGCGGCGAACCGTGCGCCTTGTTGGTGCCGGCCTTGGTCGGGGCGCCGAAGCCGATGGTCGTCTTGCAGGCGATCATCGTCGGCTTGTCGGAATGGCGGGCGGCTTCGATGGCGTAGGCGATCGCCTCGGGGTCGGTGCCGTCAATGTGGCTGGCGTTCCAGCCCGAGGCCTGGAAGCGGGCGACCTGGTCGGTGTTGTCTGCAAGCGAAACCGGACCGTCGATTGAGATGTTGTTGTTGTCCCAGAAGACGATCAGCTTGTTGAGCTTGAGGTGGCCGGCCAGCGCGATGGCTTCCTGGGAAACACCTTCCATCAGGCAGCCGTCGCCGGCCAGCACATAGGTGTAGTGGTCGACGAGGTCGTTGCCGAAGGCGGCGTTCATGATGCGCTCGCCGAGCGCGAAGCCGACCGAATTGGCGAGACCCTGGCCGAGCGGGCCGGTCGTCGTCTCGATGCCGGTGGCATGGCCGTATTCGGGATGGCCGGCAGTCTTGGAACCCAGCTGGCGGAAATGCTTGATCTGGTCGAGGGTCATGTCCTCGTAACCGGTCAGATGCAGCAGCGAGTAGAGCAGCATAGAACCGTGGCCGGCCGACAGGATGAAGCGGTCTCGGTCCGGCCAATGGGGGTTCTTCGGATCATATTTCAGAAAGCGGGTGAACAGCACTGTGGCGATGTCGGCGCAGCCCATGGGCAGGCCGGGATGGCCGGACTGGGACTTCTCGACGGCGTCCATGGAGAGAAAACGGATCGCATTGGCCATCCGGTCATGTTGTTCACGCGACGTCATGGTACCTCCGGGGTGGGGATTTGTGGGCTTGGCAGAGCCCAGGAAAGAGTGCGCGACACATAGCAGCCACGGGCTTTTAGTCAACAAATCGGCTGCACATTTGCCGGTCTTGTGATGGCTTTGAGACCTTATGGGGCGACCTACATTAGCGTTAGCGGGGGACAGTCGCGAGAGCTTTGTTGACGTTGCCTTCACCCGGTGCCTAATGTTTCCTTGTTAACGCGTTCTGAACGCGAAGCGATTCGGTGATGGGCAGGGCACAGGACGAAGGCCATGACCGGCGAAACCACACTCAAGGAAGTCATCCACAGGCTGGGCAAGGCCATCGAGGGGCTGGAAAACGCCGTCGCGGCCAAGCTCGAGCACGAGCGCGACTATTCCGAAGCCGAGGCTGAGGTGCAGCGCATGAACGCCGACCGTTCACGGCTGGCGCAGGAACTCGACAATTCCGAAGCCCGCGCCGAACGGCTGGAAGATGCCAACAAGGAAGTGTCGCGCCGCTTGGTGACCGCCATGGAAACCATCCGCGCGGTGCTGGACAGGTAGGAGCTGCAGGCCATGGCACAGGTCACGGTTTCCATCGACGGCAAGCAGTATCGCATGGCTTGCGACGAGGGTCAGGAAGAGCACCTGATCGACCTCGCCGAGCGGTTCGACCGTTATGTCTCGCATCTGAAGGATTCGTTCGGCGAGATCGGCGACCAGCGGCTGACGGTGATGGCCGGCATCATGGTGATGGACGAGCTTTCGGAGCTGCAGAAGCGGGTCAAGGGCATGGAGACCGAAGTGCAGACGCTGCGCAAGACTCGCGACGAAGCGCTGACCAAGGCCGACAAGAACGACACCGTGCTGACCAGCGCGCTCGGCGCGCTCGCCCAGCGCATGGAAGACCTGGCCACGTCGCTGGCGGTCAACAAGGCCTGAGCCTTCCCCGCACAAACGAAAGATTGTCGGCCCAACGTCGGTCCGTAGAACGAAAGTGCTCGTTCCGTCGCCAATAATAGTTTCCTATTGTCCTGCAGCCGCGATTTTTGCGCTAAGATGCGGGAATGCCGGAGCGTTGACGCCGTCCACGGCCGCTCCTGACGAAATCTGTTGCTGGGGAAATAATGCCATGAGCCTTCGTATCAACGACATCGCGCCTGACTTCACCGCCGAGACCACGCAAGGGCCGATCAAGTTTCATGACTGGATCGGCGACGGCTGGGCGATCCTGTTCAGCCATCCGAAGAATTTCACCCCGGTCTGCACCACCGAGCTGGGCACGATGGCGGGGCTCGAAGGCGAGTTCAAGAAGCGCAACGTCAAGGTCATCGGCATTTCCGTCGATCCCGTTGCGAGCCACGACAAGTGGCAGGCCGACATCAAGACGGCGACCGGCCAGACGGTGAATTACCCGCTGATCGGCGACAAGGACCTCAAGGTGGCCAAGCTCTATGACATGCTGCCGGCGGGCGCCGGCGAGACGTCGGAAGGCCGCACGCCGGCCGACAACGCCACGGTGCGCTCGGTCTATGTCATCGGGCCGGACAAGAAGATCAAGCTGGTGCTGACCTACCCGATGACGACGGGCCGCAACTTCGACGAGATCCTGCGCGCGGTCGATTCCATGCAGCTGACCGCCAAGCACCAGGTGGCGACGCCGGCCAACTGGAAGCAGGGCGAGGATGTGATCATCACCGCCGCGGTTTCGAACGAAGATGCGGTCAAGCGTTTTGGCGCTTTCGAGACGATCCTGCCCTATCTCAGGAAGACCAAGCAGCCGTCAGCCTAGGTTTTCTCCGTCGGAGCTATTTCGGGCTTCAGTCCTATTTCTGGCAAGGCGTGCTTGACCGGCGCGCTTTGCCAGATGACCATGCTGTTGTTCAACCCGACGGAGAAAACGGTTCCTGTCGGGCAAGGGGCAGGGGGGCCGGACATTGGACATCGCTTCGGCCAAACCTGAGGTCGCCGGCTTCTACGACAAGCCGACCGGCGCCATCCAGTATGTCGTCACCGACCCGGTGACGAGACGCTGCGCCGTCATCGACCCGATCCTCGACTTCGACGAAAAATCCGGCGCGACGGCGACGAAGAATGCCGACGCCTTGCTGGATTTTATCCACGAAAACGGGCTGGAGCTCGAGTGGATCCTGGACACCCATCCGCATGCCGATCATTTCTCGGCGGCGCACTATCTCAAGGAAAGGACCGGCGCGCCGACGGCGATCGGCGACAGGATCGTCGAAGTCCAGGCGCTGTGGAAGGCGATCTACAACTGGCCGGATTTCCCCGCCGACGGCTCGCAGTGGGACCGGCTGTTTGGGGAAGGCGAAACGTTCATGATCGGCAACCTTCCGGTCAAGGTGCTGTTCTCGCCCGGCCACACGCTGGCCTCGATCACCTATGTCATTGGCGACGCAGCCTTCGTCCACGACACGCTGTTCATGCCCGACAGCGGCTCGGCAAGGACGGATTTTCCCGGCGGCAGTGCCGCGCGGCTGTGGCATTCGATTGAGGGCGTTCTGGCGCTGCCGGACGAAACGCGGGTGTTTGTCGGCCACGACTATCAGGCCGGCGGGCGCGAGCCGTGCTGGGAGAGCACGGTCGCCGAGCAGAGGGCAAAGAATATCCACCTCGTTGCGGCGCGCAGCGAAGCCGAGTTCGTCGCCTTGCGCGAAGCGCGCGACAAGACACTGCCGATGCCGCGGCTGATCCTGCATGCGCTGCAGGTCAACATGAATGGTGGACGGCTGCCGGAACCGGAGGCCAACGGCCGAAGGTATCTCAAGTTTCCGCTGGATGGGCTGTAGATCGGTTCATGCTGTTGGCGCCGTCGCCGAAGCTGCCAATCTCCCCCTCAAGGGGGGAGATCAGCTGTTGCCCGACTTTCGCTAACCGCCGACGGACGACAAAACAAAAAAGGCGGCGCCGGTTTCCCGACGCCGCCTTCTGTTCCTTAGCCGAACCCGGCTTTACGCCGCGGGCTGCGCCTCGATCGTGCGCAGCGCCTGCATCTGGCGCTTGGCGGCGGCCTTGACCGCGTCCTGCACCTTCTCGAAGGCGCGCACCTCGATCTGGCGCACGCGCTCGCGGCTGATGTCGAACTCGGACGACAGCTCTTCCAGCGTCAGCGGCTCCTCGGCGAGGCGGCGTGCCTCGAAGATGCGCCGCTCACGATCGTTGAGCACGGCCAAAGCACCCGACAGCATGCCGCGGCGGTTTTCCAGCTCGTCCTGTTCGATCAGCATGTCTTCCTGGCTTTCGTGGTCATCGACCAGCCAGTCCTGCCATTCGCCGGATTCACCTTCGCTGGCGCGGATCGGCGCGTTCAGCGACGCGTCGCCCGACAGGCGGCGGTTCATCGACACGACTTCGGCTTCCGACACGTTCAGCCGGGTGGCGATCTCGGTGATCTGGTCGGGCTTGAGGTCGCCATCGTCCAGCGCCTGGATCTTGCCCTTCACCTTGCGCAGGTTGAAGAACAGGCGCTTCTGATTGGCGGTCGTGCCCATCTTGACCAGGCTCCACGAGCGCAGGATGTACTCCTGGATCGAGGCCTTGATCCACCACATGGCGTAGGTCGCGAGGCGGAAGCCACGCTCGGGTTCGAATTTCTTGACGGCCTGCATCAGGCCGACATTGCCTTCCGAGATCACTTCGCCGATCGGCAGGCCGTAGCCGCGATAGCCCATGGCGATCTTGGCAACGAGCCGAAGGTGGCTGGTGACGAGCTTGTGCGCAGCGCTGGTGTCTTCATGCTCGGCGTAGCGCTTGGCGAGCATGTACTCTTCCTGCGGCTGAAGCATGGGAAAGCGGCGGATTTCTTCCAGGTAGCGGCTGAGGCCGCCTTCGCCGGAAACAATACTGGGTAGTGACTGGGCCATGATTGCGCCCCCTCTCTATTGGAGTGATGCCCCCGAAACGCGGCGGGCATGTGACGCGAGCACCAAAAGGCTCGCCCGCGGCAACTGATTTATATAGGAACAAAACCAGAAAAGACAGGCATTTGTTCAACACGAAACAGTGTGTCACGCTGAAGTGAACAATGCCGCTCAGGTTTTAGCTGGCTGGTTCAGAGCTTGCGGAAGCCGCCGACGAGTTCCTCCATGTCCCCCGGTATCGGCGCCTCGAACCTCATCGATAAATGGGTAGCCGGGTGCCGAAATGCAAGAAGCCAGGCATGCAAAGCTTGCCTGGAAAATGCCTTGACCTGACCCTTCAGCAGTTCGGGCAGCCGGTTGGCCTTGGTGCGGAAGGCCTGGCCGTAATCGGGGTCACCGATGACGGGATGGCCGATGTGGGCCATGTGGACGCGGATCTGGTGGGTGCGGCCGGTTTCCAGCCGGCATTCGACCAGGCTGGCGGTGGCGAACGCCTGCTGGCCCTCGCCGAAACGCTCCTTGACGGTGAAATTGGTCACGGCGTGGCGGGCGTCGTCACGGCCTTCCGGCACGACGGCGCGGCGCACGCGGTCGGCGGCACGGCCAAGCGGCGCGTCGACCGTTCCGGTCGGCCGCGACGGGATTCCCCAGACCAGCGCCAAATAAGCACGTTCGAGGTCGCCGGTGCGGCCGTGGTCGGCAAAGGCCTCCGACAGCGCCTTGTGGGCGCGGTCGGTCTTGGCCACCACCATGACGCCGCTCGTTTCCTTGTCCAGCCTATGGACGATGCCCGGCCGCCTGACGCCGCCAATGCCGGAAAGACTGTTGCCGCAGTGGTGGATCAGGGCGTTGACCAGCGTGCCGGTCCAGTTGCCGGCGCCGGGATGGACGACGAGGCCGGCCGGCTTGTTGATGACGATCAGCTCGTCGTCCTCATAAAGCACGTCGAGCACGATGGCCTCGCCTTGCGGTTCGGCCGGTTCCGGCTCGGGCATGACGACCGATACGCGCTCGCCGGCACTCATCTTGCGCTTGGTCTCGTCGACCGGCTTGCCGTCGATCGAAACGGCACCTTGCCGGATCAGCATCTGCACCCGGCTGCGCGACATGTCGGGACCAAGGGCGCTCGCCAGCCACTGGTCGAGGCGCTGGCCGGCCGCTTCCGCGCCGGCTTCGAGCACGGTTGGCGCCGCCTCTATGAATTGTCCAGCCTCTATCAATTCAGGGGTCTCTTCGCTATGAGCGCTCATCGAAAAAAGTTCCGGAAGTTCTGCCATGGCCCGGCCCGTTGCCGATGAAGAAGAAAAGCCGCTCGATCCCGAGATCGAAAAGGTGCGCGGCAGGCTCATCCGTTTCATGGCCATCAATCTCGGCCTGCTTTTGCTGGCCCTTATGGTGGTGATCGCAGCCATTGTCTACAAATCGCGCAAAGCGCCGCCCGCGAACCCGCCGCTCGCCAACGACATTCCAGTTCCGCCCGGCGAGCCGCTCGCGGCCGACATAGTGCTCCCGGTCGGAGCCAAGGTGATCAGCCAGGCTCTGTCGGGCAATCGCATTTCGATCGACGCCGAGCTCAGCGACGGCAGCCGCACCATCTTCGTCTACGACATCGCCGAGCGCCGTATCATCGGCCGCTTCGCCATCCGCAACAAATAGCTGGGCCGAGACAATGACCGGGTTTGCCGACCATCGCCGCATAGCAACCGTCACGCTCGTGGTCGCCGATTATGACGAGGCGATTGCCTGGTATGTCGGCAAGCTTGGCTTTGCGCTCTGCGACGACATCGATCTCGGTGACGGCAAGCGCTGGGTGACTGTGACGCCTGCGGCCGGGCAAGGCCCGCGGCTGCTTCTGGCGGAAGCGTTGGACGATGTGCAGAAAAGCCGCGTCGGCGACCAGACCGGAGGCCGCGTGGTTTTGCTTCTCGAAACCGATGATTTTGCCAGGGACCATGCGACGATGCTGGAAAACGGCGTCGAGTTCCACGAAACGCCACGCCATGAGCCTTACGGCACCGTGGCGGTTTTCGCCGATCTCTACGGCAATCTGTGGGACCTGATCGAGCCGAAACGCTAGGTCCGCAAACCGACATTGCACAGAAGCGGTCCGGCCGTTCGAAGCCCAGTTGCTTTTTCCAAACCGTCAGCCTATATCGCCGGTTCTTGAACGCGCCCATCGTCTAGCGGTCAGGACACCGCCCTCTCACGGCGGGAACAGGGGTTCGATTCCCCTTGGGCGTACCAAGCAACCGCTTTCCTTCCGCATCATCGACAATTTCGGGCAGCAGCCGCGCGGATCGCGTGTGACCGCGAGGGCCGGCGGCATAAGCGAAAACCCGGCAAATCCGCGTCACAGATACACCCAATTTAAGTCAGACCGCGACGCTTGAAAGCGTAGCGATCTCTGTTACTTGCGGTGCGGGGATAGCATCTGCGGCAACGCGGATTTGGTTGGGCATAGCAGGTATGAGTTCGGCAAAAATGATATGCCCGTGCTGTCACGGCAGCGGGCAGGTTTTCGATTGCTTGAAATGGCGCGAGTCGAAAGGGCATTGCTGCCCGCAAGGCACGCATCGGGCCGGCTGTCCCGGGCAGACCATGGCATGCGCCGAATGCGCGGGCCTGGGCACGCTGGCGGAAGCCGAGCTCAGAGCGGTCGCGTAGCCTCAGGTCATGCAACTCAAACCCCTTTCACCATCCAGCGCCGGCAGTCTCCGCGAGCTTCTGGCGCGGCGCTGCCAATTGCACTAGCATCATGTACGAAGCCTCGCCAAAGGGCGTTGCGGCGCGCAAGACGCCGGGGAACATAGGCGAGGGTCGGCGAGGAGGAGACCGATGCAGAAACTGCAGTCGCAGGGCGTCCATCACATCACCCTCGTCGGCGCCGGGCGCCAGACTTCGATCGATTTCTGGGAGGGCGTGCTCGGCATGCCGTTCATCTTCGAGCAGCCCAACCTCGACAAGCCAAGCGAAAGTCATCTCTATTTCGATCCCGGCGACGGCAGGTTGATCACCGTCTTCACCGACGAGAGCCGCACGCCGGTCAAGCGGCGCACGCCCACCGAACCGGGCTGCGTCCATCATATTGCGTTCTCGGTGTCGCGCGTCACTTTCCTGCAGGCGGTCGCCCGGCTCGACGAACGCGCCATCAAGCACAGCGGCGTCAAGGATCGCGGCTTCATGGATTCGATCTATTTCGAGGATCCGCTCGGCCTCTTGATCGAACTCGCCTCCTATCGCTTCGATCCGCCGGCAGGTTTCACCCATGCCGACGTGCTGATGCAGGCGCACAAGCTGCGCGTTGCGCGCGGCGACTACAACATCGCCGAAGTGCACCTTGCCGACGCGATCCAGACGCTGGTCGAGTGGTCGCGCGCGACCTTGTCGGACGACCGGACGCCGAAGAATCCATACTGACGGCCAGCAAAAGGGGAGGACCATAATGGCAAAGACAGTGATCAAGAGCGCCGGGAAATCAGCGGCCAAGCCTGCGGCGAAAGCGGCTGCGAAGCCGGCCGCAAAGGCCGTAAAGGCCGCGCCGAAGGCAGCCGCAAAGCCGGCCGCGAAAGCCGCGACAAAGCCGGCTGCCAAGAAATCCGCGCCGAAGGTCAAGGCGGCGAAAAAACCGGCGCTGAAGCTCTCGATGCTGAAGCCGAGCGTCAACAACATGACCGTCCGGGTGTTTGCCCGTGCGGCCGGGTTCGACGCCGCCGAGACCGACGCCTGGGGCCACACGCGCTCGCCCGAATATATGGCGCGCAATCCGGCGCATCTGACGCCGATGATCGAGGACAAGGGGCTGCCGCGCGGCGTGCTCTGGGAGAGCTGTGCCATCATGCAGTATCTCGCCAACAAGCACGGGCTGGAGAAATTCTATCCCAAGGCGCCGGCCAAGCGGGCGATGGTCGACAGCGCCATGTTCTACCTGATCGGCACGCTCTACCCGTATGTGGCGCGCGCCACCTATCCGGCGCTGGGTTTCCCGCACTATGCCGGCGAGGTCGGCCATAGCGACGCTCATCCGGAGAAGAAGTCCGAGGCGCAGAAGGCCGCCATGGCGGCGATTGCCGAGCCGCTGGAGGTGTTTCACTCCTTCTTCAGGGACGGCAAGCCGTTCATCGGCGGCAAGCACCCGTCGATCGCCGACATACGCCTGGCATCGACGCTGGAGTTCCTGGCCGTCATCGACTATGCGCTGCCAAAATGGGCCAAGGAGTATGTCGCTGCGATGGAGAAGAAACTCGGTAAGGCCTATGCCGAGCCGGCCGGCGACGTGCGCGGCTACATCGCCTATGTGAAGTCGCAGGCCAGCGCGCAACGCTAAGGATTCATTAACCAGAACGCTGTCTATTGAAGGCACCGCGCGACCACGGATGTACTGGCGCAAGGGTGAAGGGAAAGGTCGGCGCAATGCCGGCCTTTTGCTTTTCGCCGATGCGCCATCAGGCACGTCTCATGCTGTAAAGTCCGACATCAGGCATATTGCCATCGTTTGCTTCGACCCTACCATCATGGTCGGCGGACGACACACGAGGAGCTTTGCGATGAAGGGCGTAGCGAGAGTGTTTGCGATTGCCGGTGTTGTGTTGGTCGGAGGCTACCCGTGCAATGCCGCGCCGCTCGACACGATGGCGGAGGTCGGCGATGCCATCCAGGCGTGCTGGACGCCGCCGGCGGGTGTTGGAAATGCCAGCGTCACCTTGAGCTTCAGCTTCAAGCGCGACGGCACGCTGATCGGTCCGCCGCGGCCGACGGCGATCAAGGTCGATGGCGATGCCGATACCAGGAAGTCATTCGTCGACGCCGCAACCACTGCCCTGCAAAAGTGCCTCCCGTTGAGCTTCTCGCCGACGCTGGCGCAAGGCGTCGCGGGCAATGTCTTCACCGTGCAATTCGCTTCGCCCAAGCAGTAGGCGAGCGGGCGAGCGTTTCACCGTTTTCACAGAAACGGCGACCCCCTCTCTCGTTGTCTTTACGCAATTCCCAGGGGAAAGCGCTACGCGCTTTTCCCGGAAAAACGACTCACACTTTTCCTGAAGTTGCTCTGATCAGTTGTGCGGGCGTCTGATATCGACATGCCGCTGCAGTTCCGGCGTCTCGAAGACGTAGTCGGCCCAGGCGGATTCCGGAATCTGTCCGGCCAGATAGCATTCCAGCAACAGGCTCTGTTCGGGATCGAGCGCTCTCGGCGCCCGCTCATGGTCCAGCCCCAGCGAGTGGAACAGGTTCCTGGTCAGGCCAGAGACAGTGAAGTGAATAGACATCTTCGTCTCCTTTGCCCGACACAACGCGAGACACCGGAGAAAGGTTTCATCCGCAAGGGCCCGATAACGCGGGATCGATGATTGCGGCGGCCCGGGCTCGCCCGAGCCTGGCCTCGTCGCAATCTTGAAACAAAAGTGTAATAGCGAATTTACAGGAACCGGCATAATACACTCGGCATAAAATACCTGGCGGTTCTTGGCGTCTCTTCAATTAGACTTACCTCACGCATTGAGGCTCAATCGGCTGGAGCGGCGATCGGCTCCACAGGGGTACAAGGACCAGGTGTCGCCGATGATGCGTTTGTGGCTTGTCGTGACCTTTGCACTGGTGTCGGCAAGCGTCCTCGGCATTTCGGCTTCCCTTGCCGATCCATGCGCCGCGCTCAGGAGCCAGCTGGCACCGTCCGGCCGCAGCGGCGGGATCAGCTCCGAGCTTGCGCAGCTGCGTCGCCAGCTTGCGGCGATCCAGGGGCTGGAGAGGCAACGCCGGTGCACGGCGCAAAGTGCGGTGGGGGGCTTCTTCAATGCTTGCGCCGACCTCGCCAAAAGCCGCACACAGGTGCAACGCCAGATCGCCGGCGCCGCGATTTCGCGCCGGGATGCGTCCGGACTGCAGGCCAGGCTCGTCGCGCTCGGCTGCACGCCCGCCGCCGGGCAACAAAGACAGCGTCCGGCTGGCGCCATGATCGGCAGCAATTCGATGCTGTTTTGCGTTCGTCTCTCCGACGGCTATTTCTTCCCGGCGCCGAAATCGCAGTTCGTGCAAGGCGGCGATGTCAAGGAGATGGTCGATCAGTGCCGCTACATCTGCGACGATGCCGGCGTCGACCTGTACACGCTCAGTGATCCAAGCCTTGAAACCGAAGAGATGGTCGCGCTCGATACGCGCACATCCTACAAGGACCTGCCGACGGCCTTCAAATATCGCAATGATGCGAACTTCAGGGCCTGCGACCTCAAGCGCTATCACCGGCGCGTTGCCGAGCTGAGAGCGCGCACGTGACGCCAGCCAATATGGCCAACGCGATCATTCCTTTGCCGTCAGCGAAGCCGGATCTTGGCACCGTGGCGCAACTTCCCCATCCTGGCGCAGACGCTGCAGAGGCCAGGGGCGCCGCCCAGCGACAGTCGGTCGAGCCATTGGCCGGCTCGCGGCCGGTCAGGGTGGTCGGGCCGGCTTTCTTCCCGGCGGTAACCTGCGCCTAGAGCGTTTCACCGTTTCACCGAAACGGCGAACCGCTCTATGTCTTTGTTTTACGCAATTCCGGACGGAAAACCGTTTCACACTTTTCCTGGAATTGCTCTAGTACCAGCTATTCGCAAACCATCCTGTAGCGTTTGCCGGGTTCGCTGACATTCTTGCAGGTGAGCGGATTGGCCGGTTCGGAAGCCATGCTGGGAGGGCTGGACCTGACGTGCCGCCTTGGCGCAGCTATTTGTGTCGTGTGCCTGCGTGCCGCCGGCCGGTAGGGCTCCTGCGGCGGCGGCGTCGGAAACACACCGGCTGCCGCCTGCATCCGGCTGGCCTCAGTCTGCGACGGATCGCGATCCCAGACCCGCCTGATATCGAGCGGCTTCGGGATCACCACCGTGCCGTCATAGCTGCGTGCGCAGCCGCTGCCCGCAAGCAGCGCCATGCACAGGAAACAAGGCACGATCCAACCGGTCATCAGCAACACCCCCGCCGACTTATAGCCCGGCCGGGGTTCCGCCGACAACCGGCGGAATACCGCAGGGCAATGTGGCTCTGGCCGCAGTCTGGATTGGTTATGGTTAGCGGATCATTAATGCTTCTCGGGCACATTCCGCCGGCGAACCGCTGAGGGGGTTCGGCCTTGGCTTTCGGGGTGGGAACGGGATGGCTGACGGGACTGTTGGAACACGCGGCGGACGCGGTTCCCGAAAAGGGGCTGTGAACGGCGAGGATACGTCCGTCGGGGGTTCGCCCGAAGCGCTGCGCGAACTGGTCGGGGCCGGCGCCGACTGGGTCTGGGAGACCGACGCCGAGCTGCGCTTTTCCTGGCTTTCGGAGAACTACCAGGCCGCCACCGGCATCGATCCCGCCAGCATTCTTGGCCGTTTCCGCTTCGATTTCCTCAAGCAGATGGTGCACGGCAATCGACACGCCGCCGCGCATCTGGAGGATCTGCAGGCGCATCGGCCGTTTCGCGACTTTGTTTATGAGTTGAAGGGCGGCCGTCCCGGCTGCCGCTGGGTTTCGATCACCGGTTCCCCGCGGTTCGACGGCGAAGGCGAATTCATCGGCTATCGCGGCATCGGCCGCAACGTCACGGCACTGGCCGGTGCGCTGGACGAACTGCGGCAGGACGAGAGCGATCCGCCGGCCGGCGAGGCTACGCAGCACCTCGCCGATCTCGAGCGGACAATGGATGCCATGCATATGGGCGTCGTGGTGCTTGACGCGAAGTTCGACACGCTCATCGTCAACAAGGCCTATCGCGAGCTCTCCAGGATTCCCGATGGCGCCGTCACGGTCGGCGCGCCGTTCAGCCTGTTGATGGAACTCAACCGCCGCAACGGCATCTACGGCGATCTCGATGGACAGCAGTGGCAGCACTACCTCGCCACCCGCATCGAGGAGATCAGCGCCGGCTCGGTTGCGCCACGCGAATTTCTCCATGCCAATGGCAGGACGATGATGTTCTCCGTGACGGCGTTGTCCGGCGGCAAGCGGCTGTTGACCTACTACGACGTCTCCGAGCTCAAGCGTCGCGACGCCGAGATCGAGAGTGCCAACGCCAAGATCACCGAGACCTTCGCCAATCTTCGCACGATGGTCGACCAGATGCCGATCGGCGTGCTCGTCCTCGATGCCGACATGCGCGCGGAGGTGATCAACCGCGCCTTCTATGATTTCTGGGAAATCGATCCCCGGCGCGCCGGCATCGGCTGCGGCTTCCGCGAACTGATGCAGGCCAGCCGCGATATGGACCCGTACGGTGCTGACGATGCGGAATGGCAGGACCACATCGCCGAGCGCGAAGCAGAAATCTCGGCCGGCCTGGTGGGCTCCAGGCAATTGCCACGCAATGACGGCCGTACGCTGATTGCCTCGCTGGCGCCGCTCGCCGGCGGCAAAAGGCTGATCTCCTATGTCGACGTCACCAACATGAAGGATCGCGAGGCTGAACTCGCCCAAGCGCTGGAGAAATCGCGGCTGGCCGAGGCGGTGATCAACGGCGTCAAGGACCCGATCTTCGTCAAGGACGACAATCTGCGTTTCGTCTTCGTCAATGAGGCGTTTTCGGCACTGTTCGGACAGAGCCCGCAAGCGATGCTGGGCAGGCCCGGCGGCGACTTCCTCAAGCAAAAGGACGCCGCGCAATTCGAAGACAGCGAACGCGCCGTGCTGGCGACCGGCACGCCCTACGAGGTCGAGGAGACTTTCGACGCCGAGGGCGCCAGCCGCTCGCGCATCGTGCGCAAGAACCGCGTCGGCATGCCCAGCGGCCGCAACTATGTCGCCGGTTTCCTGTTCGACATCTCCGACATGAAGCGCCGCGAGACCGAAGCCGAGGACGCCCGCAAGAACCTCACCACGGTGCTGGAGTCGCTGCCGGCGGCCGTCATCATCTATGACCGCGACGACAAGTTCGTCTTTGCAAACCGCAAGCTGCAGGACACGCTGCCGGAGCTGAAACCGGCATGGCAGCCTGGCCGCAGCTTCCGCGCGGCCCTGGAACTTGGACATTCGGTCGGCTATTTCCGATCGAGCGGCGATCCAGAAATCGACAGGCTCTATGAAGGCGACCCCGATGTCTGGCTCAATGCCATCCTCGCCCGCTATCGCCTGCCCAACTCGTCCTATGAGCGCCTCAATGCGGACGGCCGCTGGTATCAGGTCTACGATATGCGCACCGAGGACGGCACCTTTATCGGCGTGCGCGTCGACATCTCGGAGATCAAGAGCCGCGAAAAGGCGCTGCAGGAAAGCATGCGCCAGATCGACCTGTTCCGCCACGTCATGGACGAACTGCCGGTCGCCGCCTTCATCAAGGCGCAGGATCTGAGCATGGAATTCGTCAACAAAGCCTGGTGCGCGCTGACCGGCATCCCCAAGGAGGAGGTCATCGGCCGGACCGATCTCCAGCTTTTCGGCATCGACGACGCCGAAACCTACACCCATGACGACACCGAGGTCGTCGTCACCGGGCGCGGCCGCGAGATCGAGGAGCCCGTTACCCATCGCGACGGCACGGTGCGGCAATTGATGACGCGCAAGAGCCGGCTGGTGGCGCTCGATGGGTCGGTGCACCTGGTCGGCTCCAGCACCGACATCACCGACGTCAAGGCACGCGAGCAGGCGCTGGAAGAGAGCATGCGCGAGAACGAGGTGTTCCGCAATCTCATCGACAACGTGCCGGTGTCGATCTACGCCAAGCGCTCCGACCTCAGGCAGTTCTACGTCAACAAGGGCTGGTGCGACCTCACCGGCCTCCGCAGGGAAGACGCGATCGGCAAGACGGACATCGAGATTTTCGGCGAGGACGGCGAAGCCTTCGTCAACAGCGATCTCGCCGTGCTGCGCACAGGCGATACACAGGAGATCGAGGAAACGGTGACGCTTGCCGACGGCAGCGTGCGCCACCAGTTCGCCCGCAAGGGCGCGATGATCGCGTCCGACGGTTCGCTCTATCTGATTGGGTCGACCACCGACATCACCGAACTGAAGCTGCGCGAGGCCGAACTGCGCGAGGCGCGCCAGCGCGCCGTGCTGGCCGACCGCGCCAAGTCGGAATTCCTGGCCAATATGAGCCACGAGATCCGCACGCCGATGAACGGCGTACTCGGCATGGCCGAGTTGCTGGCCAAATCCGACCTCGATCCCAAGCAGAAGACGTTCACCGATATCATCGTCAAGTCGGGTAACGCGCTCTTGACCATCATCAACGACATACTGGACTTCTCCAAGATCGATGCCGGACAGCTGGTGCTCGACCCTGCGCCCTTCAACCTGCCCGAAGCGATCGAGGATGTGGCGACGCTGATATCGACGCGCGCCAAGGAGAAGGACCTCGAGCTCATCGTGCGCGTCGAGCCGGGCCTGGGAAGCCTGTTCGTCGGCGATGTCGGTCGCATCAGGCAGATCGTCACCAATCTGGTCGGCAACGCGGTGAAGTTTACCGACGAAGGCCACGTGCTGGTCGACGTGACCGGACAAAGGGGGCCGACGGGGACAAAGCTTACCGTTTCGGTCACCGACACCGGCATCGGCATTCCGCAGCAGAAACTGAAGCTCGTCTTCGAAAAATTCAGTCAGGCCGACACCTCGTCTACCAGACGCCACGAAGGCACAGGGCTCGGGCTCGCCATCACCTCGCGGCTGGTCGAGTTGATGGGCGGCGAGATCGGTGTCGAGAGCGCCGAAGGCAAGGGCTCGACCTTCTGGTTCACCGTGACATTGCCCAGGGCCGAGGAACAGACCGGACGGCGGATCATGCCGGTCGACGTGACCGGCTCACGGGTGCTGATCGTCGACGACAATGCCGTCAACCGATCGATCCTGAGCGAGCAGATGGCGTCATGGACCTTCGATTCCTGCGCCGCCGAAAGCGGACCCGAAGGGCTGAAGGTGCTGGTCGCCGCGGCTGCCTACGGCGTGCCGGTCGACTGCGTCGTGCTCGATTATCAGATGCCGGGGATGAGCGGCGCCGAAATGGCGCGCGTCGTGCGCAGCACCGCAGGGCTGGCCGACACGCCGATCATCATGCTGACTTCGGTCGACCAGTCGCTCGCCAACACCAGCTATCGCGATCTCGGCATCGACGCCCAGCTGATCAAGCCGGCGCGTTCCTCGGTGCTTCTGGAAACGCTGGTCGCCACCATCCAGCGGCACCATCACAATATCACAGACGGCCGTGTGCTGCCGGCGGCAAGCAGCGGTTCCGGCGGCGGCAGGAACGAACCGTCGCCGGCAAAGCCGCCGCTCGCTGCCTCGGAACGCGCCCTGCTGCAACCGCCGCCGGTTCGTGCCCGCGCCCGGGCCGCCGGGGATGAACGCCGGCTCGACATCCTCGTTGCGGAGGACAATGAAGTGAACCAGATGGTGTTCACCCAGATAATCGGCGAAACCGGCTACAGTTTCGAAATCGTCGGCAACGGCCGCAAGGCGCTCGATGCCTTCGGCCGGCTTAATCCGCGCATGATCCTGATGGACGTCTCGATGCCGGAGATGAACGGGCTCGAGGCCACCGCCGCAATTCGCCGGCTGGAAGAACATACGGGTATGCATATCCCGATCGTCGGCGTCACCGCGCATGCCTTGAAGGGCGACCGTGAGCGCTGCCTGGAAGCCGGCATGGACGACTATCTGCCCAAGCCGATCAGCCCCAGGGCGCTGCTCGAAAAGGTCGAGCGCTGGGTCGGCATATCAGGCGAAGCCCAACGAGACGCTGGATAGCAACCTGCGGCGCCGGCCGGGATTCGGCCGCGCCGCAACAGCCAAGGCTATGGTGCGATCGCACCATATCAAAGCTGGCGCCCAGTCAGGACAATGGTCACAACGAAACCGCTCATTCAGTTACGGGCGGGAGCAAGCGACCGCCGACAAGAAACAGCGTCGAATCTACCCCAACGGACCTGTTTTTGGCGATGGCTCGGCCAAAATTCGCTCTGGCCACGGGCAACGCGCTCCCGTCCGGTTTTTCTTTCTCGGCATCGCGGCCTGCGATCTGCCGGGACTTGATGCCAGCACGAATCGCGCAAGCGTCTGATTCCAGCGGCAACTTCCATCCCCACAAACCGGCTTAAAGGCTGCGGCTCACGAGGCGTCTGTGCGACGTTACCGGGCTGACACGAAACTGTCATGCGACTGTAATAATCGAAGGCTATTGGCCTCAGCGGGCGCCGGTTTGAAGAGGGCGCCAAGAGACCATCTTCCGAACAGGAGCAGGCCACATGAAGAAATTCCTCGTTACGGCATCGGCCGTGGCGGTAGCGTTCGCCGCATCGTCCGGTGTCGCCGCTGCGCGTGACCAGATCCAGGTCGCCGGTTCGTCGACCGTGCTGCCTTACGCCAAGATCGTCGCCGAGCAGTTCGGCGAAACCTTCACCAACTTCAAGACCCCGGTGGTCGAGTCCGGCGGCAGCGGCGCCGGCATCAAGGAGTTCTGCAAGGGCGTCGGCGAAGACACGATCGACATCGCCAACTCCTCGCGCCCGATCAAGAAGGACGAGCTGAAGTCCTGCGCCGACGCCGGCGTCAAGGACGTCCAGGAAGTCCGCATCGGCTATGACGGCATCGTCTTTGCCACCGACATCAAGGGTCCGGACTGGGCGCTGGTTCCCGCCGACATCTACAAGGCGCTCGCCGCCAAGCTGGTCGTCGACGGCAAGCTGGTCGACAACCCGAACACCAAGTGGAACCAGGTCAATCCGAAGCTGCCCGACTGGGATATCGCCGCCTATATTCCGGGTGAGAAGCACGGCACCCGTGAAGTGTTCGAGGCCAAGCTGCTCGACGCCGGCTGCGACAAGGCCGCTTTGAAGGCTGCCGGCATCGCCGACGACAAGGAAATCGGCAAAACCTGCATCGCCATCCGCAAGGACGGCAAGGCTGTCGACATCGATGGCGACTACACCGAGACGCTGGCCCGCATCGACTCCAACAAGACCGGCGTTGGCGTGTTCGGCCTCGCCTTCTACGAGAACAATGCCGACAAGCTGAAGGTCGCTACCGTGGAAGGCATCGTGCCTTCGACGCAGACCATCGCCGATGGCACGTACCCCGTGTCGCGGCCGTTGTTCTTCTATGTCAAGAAGGCGCATCTGGGCGTCGTTCCCGGCCTCAAGGAATATGTCGAGTTCTTCCTTGATGACCAGATGATCGGCCCGGAAAGCCCGCTCGCCCAGTACGGCCTGGTTTCCGCTCCCGACGCCGAACGTCAGGGCCAGCGCGACGCCTTCGCCGCCGGAAAGACGATGTAATCAACGGACGGAGCAGGGCGCGGATGAACTCCGCGCCCTGATTTCGCCGCTTGCCGCAACGGCGGCGGCGATCTGAATTTTCCCTGGGGTGGGTTATGTCGTCCTTGCTCGTACTCGCCATAGTCATTGCCATAGGCGTGGTCGCTTTTGTGGTCGGCCGCCAGCGCGCCGCGGCGCTGGATACCGGCAAGGTCAAGCCGCATTCGCGCGCGCATTATCATGGCTGGTGGGCCTTTCTGCTCGCGGTCCTGCCTGCCGTCCTTTTGCTCGCCGTCTGGGATATCGGCTCTTCCTTCTATCTCGACCGGCATATCCATGCCGCTTTGCCCGAGCGCACCGCCGACACAAAGGTCGCCAGCGAAGCGCTCGACGCCAGCCTGGTGAAGAGCCTGGCCAAGGGCCTGCGTCGGCTCGATGGCGATACCGCACTTCCCGCTACTTTCGCCGAATTGCAGCCGCTGCTCGCCGCCAAGGGCGTGGCACTGGCCAGCGACACCCAGGACTATATGATCCCGATCGCGGTCGAGGCGAACCAGGTCCAGGACCGGCTCGGCCTGTTCGGCGCCGTGCTGACCTTCGCGCTGTCGGTCGCCGGCGCCTTCTATGCGCTGAGGCAGATCGCGCCGCGCGCCAGGGCGCGCAACAACGTCGAGAAGCTGATGCTGTGGGGGCTGCTTGCGGCCTCGACCATCGCCATCCTGACCACGGTCGGCATCGTGCTGTCGATGCTGTTCCAGACCATCACCTTCTTCGAGAGCGTGTCGCCGATGAGCTTCTTCTTCGGCACGGTGTGGGATCCGCGTTTCGCCGCCGCCGGTTCCGGCGGCAGCCAGGGTCAGTTCGGCCTGATCCCGCTTCTCGCCGGCACGCTCTACATCGCCGCCGTCGCCCTTCTGGTGGCAGTGCCGGTCGGGCTGATGTCGGCGGTCTACATGTCCGAATATGCCTCGCGCGGTGTGCGCTCGGTGGTCAAGCCGGCGTTGGAACTGCTGGCCGGCATTCCGACCATCGTCTACGGCATCTTCGCCGTTGTCACGCTCGGACCGTTCTTGCGCGACCTGTCGGCGGCACTCACCGGCGGCTCGCCCTTCATCCAGGGCCAGAGCATCTTCACCGCCGGTCTGGTGATGGGCGTCATGCTGATCCCGGTCGTGTCCTCTTTGTCCGACGACATCATCACCGCGGTGCCGCGCGCAATGCGTGACGGCTCGCTCGGCCTCGGTGCCACGCGCTCCGAGACGATCAAGCGGGTGATCCTGCCGGCGGCACTGCCCGGCATCGTCGGCGCCATCCTGTTGACGGCGTCGCGCGCCATCGGCGAGACGATGATCGTCGTGCTGGCGGCGGGCGTCGCCGCCAATCTGACGGCCAATCCGTTCGAGGCGATGACGACCATCACCGTCAAGATTGTCAACCAGCTGACCGGCGATCTCGAGTTCAACTCGCCGCAGACGCTGGTCGCCTTCGCGCTCGGCCTGACGCTGTTCGCGCTGACGCTGGTGATGAACATCGTCGCCCTCTACATCGTGCGCAAGTACCGGGAGCAGTACGAATGACCGACATCCCCCTGGACACGATGGTGGGTGCCGTCGCGCGTCCGCGCCGCGACATCGGGCTGAAGGCGCGCTATGCCGCCGAACGCCGGTTCCGCATCTATGGCGTGATTGCGATCTCGGTGGGCCTGGCGTTCCTGGCCATCATGTTGATCACCATCGTCTCGAAAGGCTACACCGCCTTCTGGCAGACGACGGTGACGCTGCCGGTCACCTTCGACGAGAAGGTGATCGACCCCTCGAACAAGCGTGCCACAGACCCGAATGTGCTGATCAAGGCGAACTATCCCAAGCTCGCCGAAAACGCGCTGGTGGCCAAGCTCGGCATCGATCCGGCCAACAAGCCGATGATGCTGAAGCTCAAGGGCTTCCTGTCGGAAGGCGCGCGGGTCCAGCTGCGCGACATCGTCTCCGCCGATCCCTCGGTGATCGGCACGACGCGCGATGTCGACATCCTGGCTGCCGCCAATCTCGACTCGGCCTTCAAGGGCCAGATCGACCTCGGCGTCGATGAAGCGCGCCGCAAGGTGTCCAACCAGCAGATCGACTGGATGAACAAACTCAAGGCCGACGGCGTGATGGCCGAGCATTTCAACACCGGCCTGTTCAGCTATGGCGCCTCCAGCCGGCCCGAGACGTCGGGCATGGGCGTGGCCATCATCGGGTCGTTCTACATGATGGTGATCGTGCTGTTGCTGGCGCTGCCGATCGGCGTCGCCGCCTCGATCTATCTCGAGGAATTCGCCAAGAAGAACCGCTTCACCGACCTGATCGAGGTCAACATCAACAATCTCGCGGCGGTGCCGTCGATCGTCTTCGGCCTGCTCGGCCTTGCCGTGTTCATCAACTTCCTAGGCATGCCGCGCTCGGCTTCCTTCGTCGGCGGCCTGGTGCTGACGCTGATGACGCTGCCGACCATCATCATCGCCACGCGCGCCGCCCTCGCCGCGGTGCCGCCGTCGATCCGCTCGGCGGCCCTAGGTCTCGGCGCCTCCAAGATGCAGATGGTGTTCCATCACATCCTGCCGCTTGCCGCCCCAGGCATCCTTACCGGCACCATCATCGGCCTGGCGCGTGCGCTCGGCGAGACAGCACCGCTGCTCTTGATCGGCATGGTCGCTTTCGTCGCCGATTATCCGACGACGCCTTTCGATCCGGCGACCGCGCTGCCGGTGCAGATCTACATGTGGGCAAACGAGGCTGAGCGCGCTTTTGTCGAGCGCATGTCCGGCGCCATCATCATCCTGCTCGTCTTCCTCATGGCCATGAACATCACCGCGATCGTGCTTCGGCGCCGGTTCGAGCGGCGCTGGTAGAAAAAAGGCAATTTGGTATGAACATCATGACCGAACAGTCCCTTGAGAATGCAGTGGGCGACAAAATGAACGCCAAGTCGAACGAAGTCATCAAGATGCGCGGCGACAAGGTCGGCGTCTTCTACGGCGAGAAGCAGGCGTTGTTCGACGTCAATCTCGACGTCCGCCAGAACCAGGTGACGGCGCTGATCGGCCCGTCCGGCTGCGGCAAGTCGACCTTTCTGCGCTGCCTCAACCGCATGAACGACACCATCGATTCGGCGCGGGTGACCGGCAAGATCACGCTCGATGAAGACGACATCTACGACAAGAACATCGATGTCGTCGAACTGCGCGCCCGCGTCGGCATGGTGTTCCAGAAACCCAACCCGTTCCCGAAGTCGATCTACGAGAACGTCGCCTACGGCCCGCGCATCCATGGGCTGGCCAAGCGCAAGTCCGACATGGACCAGATCGTCGAGCAGAGCCTGAAGAAGGCTGCGATCTGGAACGAGGTCAAGGACCGCCTGCAGGAGCCCGGCACCGGCCTGTCCGGCGGCCAGCAGCAGCGCCTGTGCATCGCGCGCGCCATCGCCGTGTCGCCGGAGGTGATCCTGATGGACGAGCCCTGCTCGGCGCTCGATCCGATCGCCACCGCCCGTGTCGAGGAGCTGATCGACGAACTGCGCCAGAACTACACGATCGTCATCGTCACCCACTCGATGCAGCAGGCGGCGCGCGTGTCGCAGCGTACAGCGATGTTCCATCTCGGCTATCTCGTCGAGGAGGGCGCCACCGACAAGATGTTCACCAACCCCGACGACAAGCGCACCCAGGACTACATTACCGGCCGCTTCGGCTGAGCCGTCCGGCGGGTGAATTTTCAGGCACGAGGACCAAGATCATGGGTGAACATACCGTCGCCTCCTTCGATGAAGAGCTCGGGCAGATCAGCAAGCTGATCCGCGACATGGGCGATCTGGCAGGCTCGATGGTCAGCGGCTCGACCAGGGCGCTGCTCAATTCGGACAATGCGCTGGCACAGCGTGTCGTTTCCGACGACGCCATCATGGATGCGCGCCAGCGCGAACTGGACGACCGCGCCATCACGCTGATCGCCAAGCGCCAGCCGATGGCCAACGATCTGCGCGCCGTGGTCGGCTCGATCCGCATGGCCGGCGACCTCGAGCGCATCGGCGATCTCGCCAAGAACATCGCCAAACGCGTCGGCACCGTGGGCTTGAGCGTCACGCCGCGCGACCTCTCGCACTCCATCGATGCCATGGCGCAGCTGGTGCTGATCCAGGTGCAAGGCGTCGTCGAGGAATATGCCGCCACCGATGCGGCAGCTCTTGCAAAACTCAGGAATGACGACGAGCGCATCGACGTCAAATACACGTCCGTGTTTCGTGAGCTCTTGACCTACATGATGGAAGACCCTCGCAACATCACCGCCTGCACGCATCTCTTGTTCTGCGCCAAGAATCTTGAGCGCATCGGCGATCATGTCACCAACATCGCCGAAAATGCGTATTATGTGCTGACCGGCCAGCAATTGCCCGCCAATCGTCCGAAGCAGGACGAGACGGCGATGGCCACGCCGGCCTGATGAGGGTGAACTGCCTATGATCGCGCCACGCATCATGGTCGTGGAGGACGAGGAGCCGCTAGGCGTGCTCCTCCGCTACAACCTCGAATCCGAAGGCTATCACGTCGAGGTGGTGACACGCGGCGACGAGGCCGAGATCCGCCTGCAGGAAAACGTGCCCGATCTCCTGGTGCTCGACTGGATGGTGCCCGCTGTTTCCGGCATCGAGCTCTGCCGGCGGCTTAGAGTGCGGCCCGAAACCGAGCGGCTGCCGATCATCATGCTGACCGCGCGCGGTGAGGAAAGCGATCGCGTGCGCGGCCTGTCCACCGGTGCCGACGACTATCTGGTCAAGCCATTCTCGACGCCGGAGTTCATGGCGCGCGTGAAGGCGCTGCTGCGCCGGGCCAAGCCGGAAGTGCTGTCCAGCGTGCTCAAGGTCGGCGACATCGTGCTCGACCGCGAGTCGCACCGTGTCTACCGCAAGAAGAGCGAGATCAGGCTCGGACCGACCGAGTTCCGGCTGCTCGAATTCATGATGCGCCATCCCGGCCGCGTGTTCTCGCGCAGCCAGCTGCTCGACAATGTCTGGGGCGAGACGATCTACATCGACGAGCGAACCGTCGACGTCCATGTCGGGCGCTTACGCAAAGCGGTCAACAACGGCCGCATGCCGGATGTCATCCGTACCATTCGCGGCGCCGGCTACGCGATCAGGGAAGACTAGGATGCTGCGCGTCGCGCCGTTGCCGGCCATTCAGGCGACATGCTTGCCGGATTTGGCCTGAATGCCCGGCGCGAAAATCTCCTGATCGACGAAGCCGAGCGCGCGCATGGCACAGCCTTCGCGGATCAGCGGCAGCTCGTTGGGCTCGGTGTCGAAGGAGATCGATTTCGAGTGCTGGCCGCCGGCGGTCTGGGCGATCGCTTCGCGCAATGCCGGCTCGATCAGGTCGAAGGCGGCGGCGCTGACGCCAACCATGGCGACAGGCGCCGGGTCGATCAGCGCAAACAGGCTGCCGAGGCCGAAGCCGAGCGCCTCACCGGCCTTGCGATAGGCTTCGCGCTCCGGGCCATCGGTTTCGCGGGCGCGCGCGGCGAGTGCGCGCATATCAGCGTCGCCGATATCGACCGGCTCGGCATCTTCGCTCATCATTTTGGCGCTGCGCCAGATGGCGTAGTTTCCGGCATAGGCCTCGACGCAGCCGCGCCGCCCGCAGCGGCAGAGCGCGCCGCCCGGACGGTGGATCATGTGGCCGAACTCGCCGCCCGAGGAATGGGTGCCGGTGAACAGTTCGCCTTTCAGCACCAGCCCCATGCCGATGCCGTGCGACAAGAGGATCGCGATGAAATTGTCGCGGTAGCGCTCGGGCTGGCGCCATTGCAGGGCCACCGCCATCATATTGCAGTCGTTCTCCATGGTGGCAGGAATGCCGAATTCCGCTTCCAACATGTCGGCGAAGGCAATGTCGGTCAGTGGCGTGATTGGCGACCACAGCATGGCCCGCGCCTGCGAATCGGTGATGCCCTGGATGCCCATGGCAATGCGGGCGATGCTCTGGACATCGAGGTCCGGGTCCGCGAGACGCCGCCCGACGATTGCTACGCATTCGCCGATCAGCTCGTCGCGCGGCATGGTCAGCGTGTCGAGCCGGCGCTGTTCTTCCGCGACCACCTGGCCGGCATAGTCGATGACGGTGACGGAGAGGAAGTTCAGCGACAGCACCACGGTCATGACCGCCGCCGCTTCCGGGTTGAGGCCAAGGCCGACCTGCGGCCGGCCGCGTTTCAGCGAGCCGGTCTCGCCAGGCTTGCCTTCAATCAGGATGCCTTCTTGAATTAGATCAGACGAGATTGCCGATATCGTCGAATGGCTGAGGCCGGTGGTCGCCGCAATCTCGGTCCGCGACGGCTGGCCGGCCCGGCGCACGGCCGAAATCACCATCGCACGGTTGCGACGGCGCAGATCGTCGTGGCGGATCCCAACCGACATTTGTTTTCCTCCCGGCCTCCTCGCGCCTCATGATAGTGAAGGCGTTCGACGGCACCAGCCAAATATTGGCAGACGCCGGCAGCCCTGTCATTGTTTATTGCGGAGCTCGAAAAAATTCGGCAACGCTATCAGAATCCATCATAATCGATGTTGACAGTGCCTTATCATTGAACCAGTATTTTTTCGAGGCTCGAAAAAATGGAGCCTCTTTGTGCAGGCCTTCGGGCCGGTTTTGTCGCGCCGTGGGCGGCGCAGGGAGGGTTATAATGAACAGATTTGCAGCCGCCATGCTGGCGGGTGTCGCCATGTCGCTGGCGCTGATGTCGGTCGCGCAGGCGAAGGACAAGGTCATCGGCGTGTCGTGGTCGAACTTCCAGGAAGAGCGCTGGAAGACCGACGAGGCGGCGATGAAAACGGCGATCGAAGCCGCCGGCGACAAGTACATTTCGGCCGACGCGCAGTCCAATCCCGGCAAGCAGCTGACCGACGTCGAAAGCCTGATCTCGCAGGGCGCCAACTCGCTGATCATCCTGGCGCAGGACGCCTCGGCCATCGGCCCGGCGGTGCAGAAGGCGCTGGACGAAGGCATTCCGGTCGTCGGCTATGACCGCCTGATCGAGAACAAGGACGTTTTTTACCTGACCTTCGACAACAAGGAAGTCGGCCGCATGCAGGCCCGCGAAGTGTTCAAGGCGAAGCCCGAAGGCAACTATGTCTTCATAAAGGGCTCTGGCTCGGATCCGAATGCCGATTTCCTGTTCTCGGGCTCGATGGAAGTGCTCAAGGAAGCCATCGACTCGGGCAAGATCAAGAATGTCGGCGAGGCCTATACCGATGGCTGGCTGCCGGCCAACGCCCAGAAGAACATGGAACAGTTCCTGACCGCCAACGACAACAAAGTCGATGCCGTGGTTGCGGCCAATGACGGCACCGCCGGCGGCGTTGTCGCCGCGCTGACGGCGCAGGGCCTTGCCGGAACGGTTCCGGTCTCGGGCCAGGACGGCGACCATGCCGCCCTGAACCGCATCGCGCTCGGCACGCAGACGGTGTCGGTGTGGAAAGACGCGCGCGAACTCGGCAAGAACGCCGCCGAGATCGCCTCGCAGCTTGCCGATGGCAAGAAGACGGGCGACATTGCCGGCGCCAAGGACTTCACCACGCCTGACGGCAACACCGTCAAGTCGCTGTTCCTGACCCCCGTCGCGATCACCAAGGACAACCTCAACGTCGTCATCGACGCCGGCTGGATCAAGAAGGACGAAGTCTGCACAGGCGTCGCCGCAGGCAGCGTCGCGGCTTGCAACTGATCTCGACGACTTGAAGAAATGAGGCGCCCCGGCGGTCAACGCGCGGCCGTTTGAGTAAAAGCATTTTTTGTTTAAGCCCTCCGGCGCAAACATGTAGTCAGTTGTCCTGCAGAGCAATAAAAACATGAACGAGGCCACCAGCC
>NZ_JAMYUS010000026.1:0-84072 GCF_040323255.1 Mesorhizobium sp. M0052
CCAAGGTAGGGTGTCTAGGGTTTAGCAACCTCACCTTTGCCACAGCGCAGGTCGCTATCCACCCTCCTCATAGGATCTTGTGGCCATAATGGACATCGCGGCCGCCCTTGACGATGATGTCGGCATGCGGTTCGAACAGGCTGACCAGCTTCTCGGCGGCCGGCACCGCCTCGCCGGCCAGCACCCGCCGCTCGGTCTGGGCGATGATCTGCTCGATCAGCGGTCGATAGTGGCGCAGTTGCTCCTGCCAGACGATAACGTCCAGGTCAGCCGCCGGGGTCAGCCACTCCGCCGCCTGTCGGAGACAGCCCAGCGTCGTGCGGGTGATCCCGAGCAATTCGCGATAGAGTTGAACCCGTTTCGGGCGGCCGCGGGTGTATTGGATCGCCCGCGCCCGCTTCTTGGCCGCGCGGCAGTGATCGTGCCAGGAAAGCGCGCCGTTGCCCAATTTATCCGCCTGCCGCAGCAGGCGAACCATCACCCGTACGGCGTCCCACAACAGGCTGCTATCGCTCGGCTCGTGGATGAGGGCTGCGGTGACGGTGCTGTCCACACGTATCACCCTGCCGCTTTCCAGCTTCTCGTGGCGGGCGCTCGAAAGCAGCACCTCGTTGATGTCTTCCCAGGTCGAGGCCCGGATCGCGCTGATCATCTTGTGCAGGACCGACTTCTTCGGGCTCCATCCCCATGGCAGCCGGGCAAACGCCCGGAACGAGGCGGAGTCCTCCAGGTGGAAAGCCAGTTCCTGGTAGCTGAGCTGGCGATGCTGCTTGAGCAGCGCGCAGCGCAGCACCGCCTCCGCCGGCAGGCCCTCGCGGCCGGTCTCCTTGACCCCGTGCCGGCGCAGGTCGGCGGCCACCAGCCCGGTCAAGTGACGCTGCTCGTCCAGCCAATCGGACATGCCCTTCAGCTCACGGCCGATCTCGTGTCCGGCGAAAAGATCGAATACACTGGCTTGGACGGTGCGTTCTTGGCGCATTGTCGGCTCCGGGGGTGGCAGAAAACGCTTTGGAATCAGTGGTATGATGCCAAAGTGTATCTGAAACCGCCGGAGCTTTCCTGTGGAAAATTACGATTCCTCAAGTAATTTCAAGAACTTGCCGTTTATGGACGGACACTAGCTAAACTAGTATACTCTGGCTTCAAAGAAAATGACCGATACGACAAGTTCACGTGAGCCCGCGATGGCACCGCCACCTCGGAAAATCCTTGCCAGCAGACCTCTTCCGGTCCGCCGGATCGGCTGTCTCCCTCCTCTGGCATCATGCAGCGCCAAAACGACGCCTGTCGGGATTTCACCAGTCGTGACCAGTCGCCATAGTGCTATCAACAGTTTGCGCCCCAGTGCCACGATCATTGTCTTGCGCGTGCCGCCGCGACCATCGGCGGTGCGCGCCGTAAACCATTGGGCAAGGGCGCTGTCCTTTTGGTATTGTAGAAAGCGCCACCCCAGCAGGACCATGCCGTGGCGAACGCGCGCTTTGCCGGCCCGTGCGAGCCCTTTCTCGCGCCGGCGTTTGCCGCGCCCGATGAGACCCGCGTCCCGGGCGATCGCTCTTCGATCGCGTAAGTCGCGCGACAAAATCTCATGGACCAGCATGTCTGTCGTCTCGACGCCAATCCCGATGACCCGCGCGAGGAGACGAACCATCGCATGCGCCCCTTGCTCCGCCGCAGGTACCGTGGAAGCGGGGCGCAAGCGCTCGCGTTCGATCTCGCGGATCTGTTCGTGTAGCAGCCGCATTCGGTATAGTTGCGGCTCAGTTCGGCGCGCGTGTTCTCTGGCACCAAAGTGCCTTCCACGGTGCGCAGAGAGCTCAAGTCCTGGAACAATCGCTGCGACCAGCCACTTCGATACTTCGATTGGCTCATCTCGACCACAACAACCAACGTCGTACCTTGGTCGAAGGGGCGAGGGACCGGGTCGCGTCAAATGCTTGCGACATGGGGGCGCTCCTTTGGTTGGTTCGACAGCGCCAAAGGATGCCACACCCTCGCCGCTCCCGCGTAGCAGCTACAGCGCTATTAACGGCGCGCTCGCGAGCGGCTTCGCGCAAGGTGAAGATTACCGGCGCGCGGCCGACGACTCCGCCCGCTGCATGCGCGACCTCGTCGACATTACCCCCAAGCCGAACGCGTCAGGATGGTGCTCGACAATCTGTCGACCCGCACGCCAACTGCCTCAACATGGTCGAGATCGAAATCGGCGTTCTGGGCGGCCGGTGCCTCGATCGTCGGATTTGAAAGCTACGATCGCCTCGTTCCAGAGACTGCTGCCTGGGAGCACCTGCGGAACACCAGTGGCGTCGCTTCAAGTGGATGTTCTCAACCGAACAGGCGCGCGCCTCAAATTGGCAAACGCGTACCCAAAGCCAACGGCTAAAGAATCATAAGGTCCGTGCAGAGGCCGAGCCGAAATACGATCAACGCGGTTTTTCGTGCCGCGCAGCAAGCTGGCGAAAGGGCCATCTTATCTAGGATGCGGGGACTTCGTAAGCCACGAATTTCGAGCTCGACGACTTATTGGCGGTGCGAAACATCTTCGGCTCTTTCTTTTGCAAATTCGCACGGAGGCTCGGGAACCAGAGCCAAACTCCCGCGCGCTCCCGCAGGCAGCCTCCTGAATTGTAATGCCATCAGGCGGTCCAGTCCGTGATCCGCCGGCATAGGCGTGACTTCTCCTGAGACGGCTGCTGGCTGCGTGGGTTCGCATAGCGAATCTGATAAAGCGATCTCCAGATACATCGCGAAGTATCCCATTGTCGGAAGACGTCGGGTAACCGACAACTGCTGTCGGATCTATCGGCCACGACACGATAGCGTTCGGGCTGTTCCCGCCGTAAACCATTGAACTAGGCGGATACATTTTTTCGGCTCTCTCAGGCTTATTTGGCACGATAGTTGAAGGTCCCATGTCGCGATGCTGAGCGAAAAATGAGATTGGCCGCCCTCTCGCGGCCTTGACTTCGACCAGACCTCGTCACCGAGCAAAGCTCCCAAGTTGATACCTGAAAGCCTCAGGGCTGAACGGAAATTGTAATGGAGACGCACACGATGCAAAGCCTGATGCCGACCCTATCCGGTCCGAGCCGGTCGTCACGCTTTGGTCACGACAAATTGCCAGATATTATCGCTAGGACTTTGGACAAATTTCCATCGAACATTGCCGTGCGTACGAATGAGCGCGGCGACGTAAGCTATCGGGAGTTGGGGACGTGCGCGTCAAGTCTTATTGGGCGGTTCGAAGCCATCGGCATCCGCCCTGGCGATGCGGTAGTAGTCAAACTCCCGCGATCGGTTGATCTTGTCACCGTCATTCTTGCTACCCAAATGCTGGGTGTTGCCTACGTGCCTGTTGATCCATCGGATTCCAACGCCCGGTTGGACCACATAATCCGCAATACGAACGCCAAAGCGACCGTTAGTTCGGATCCAAGTGGTTTGATGCGCGTTGAAGGCATTCCGATGGGCGAGGGCATCAACTCGGGCTTCTCAGACATAGCATACATCATGCACACCTCCGGGAGCACTGGAATCCCGAAAGGGGTGCCGGTTTCCCACGCAGCTCTTCTAAATTTGGTCGACTGGTACATCGACATGGTCGACTTCTCGGAGTGCACCAGCATCTCGCAGCTTACACGGCCAGCATTCGATGTCTCGATTCCGGAGTTCTTCGTACCATTCGCGACCGGCGGCACAATCGTTTTACCTACCACGCAACTAAATGCGCAGATCGTTCAAACAATCGAATTCCTAGTTCAAAGCCGTACGAACGTCATTCAGATGGTTCCAACGTTGCTGCGACGCTTCCTTGGAACTCTCGAACGGCTCCCTTATTTAGCGCAACGGTTAATCGATCTAAAGTTCATTGTTTGCAATGGCGAATCCCTGCCCGATTCTGTTCGGCGGCGATTTTACAAGGTGCTTCCCAGCGCGACGCTAATAAACAGCTACGGCCCAACCGAGTGCTGTGTTGCCGTGAGCTATCACTATTGCCGTCGTGGTGATGCAGACCTGCCGATGTTTATCGGAAAACCAGCGCTCAACGTTGATTTCTATGTTCTTGACGAAAACAAAGCCAACGTTGGTTTTGACGTTGAGGGCGAGCTCTGGGTGGGAGGCGTGCAGGCGTCCCAACGCTACGTTGCGGATGAAGCGCAGTCGAAACTTAGCTTCGTGCCATTCTCGACTGCTAACGGCAAAGAAATTCTGTACCGCACGGGAGACTATGTCGTAGCGTCGGTAGATAGCGGATTGCGATTTATTGGAAGAAACGACGATCAGATCAAGTATCGAGGAACCCGGCTGGAAAAAGGGGAGATTACCAGCGCTATCGACGGGACAGGCCTATGCATCGACTCAGCGGTGGTCGTAGTGGATAAAGGCGACGATCAGGGCCAGGATCTGGTCTGCATGGTGACGCCTGCGGACGCCGACGTGATGAAAGTTCATCGGCGACTGACGGATGTCCTGCCGGATGATCGTATTCCGAGGCTTGTCGTGCCTCTAGCCGGGTTCCCTTTTACCGCCAATGGAAAACTCAACCAGCGCGCTCTTCAGAAAATTGCCAAGGAGGCGCTCCGGCGTAACATCAAACCTACCACACCGCAGACTGAACAGTCGGCTGGATCACCGTTGGATCACTTGCTGCGAGCGGTACACGCCGCCAAGGGAATATGGGTCTTTCCCGACATAATGGCTCGAGAGTGCGAGATAGATTCATTGAACTTCCTCGACATCCAACTCGAGTTGGCCGAGGCAAACCTCATGTTTGGCGAGGACGTCTATCAAGAGCAAGATCTGTCGCTCAGGGAGTGGGCAACGCGAATTCAATCCGTAGATCGCAGCGAATCTCATGCGAGCACTACAGGCAAGGGCGGACAGCAGGCCGAACTTAAGGACGAGTTGGAACAAATAGTCGAATACATTGAAAATCAGGACCCGAGCGTGGTCGTACTGCATTCATCGCTTGCAGCTTTAAGAAATGTGACTGCCAAGGAGGCGGCGACCATCCTTCTTGAAGGGATAGAGCGCATCTCCGCATCGTCTACCGTTATTCTCCCAGCGTTCACTTTGAGCTACTGCACTACGCAGCGTTTTCATTGGAAGCAAACCAAATCAGAAGCAGGGGTGTTGGCAGATCTCCTGATGCGAGAACTTCCTGCTGGGCGCACCAAACATCCCGCTTATTCAATGGTCGTGACCGGCCCGAGAACGCAGGAATTGTGTGAAGCCGACTGGTGGAAATGTAGTCCGTTCGGTGACGACTCGATTTTTGGATTGATCAGCCAGCTTGGAGGCTTTGTCATGGGCCTAGGTACCCCGGTCGCTACCCATGTGCACCGCTGCGAATTGTTGGCGCATGTGCCGTACATGAAGACGACCGACATCGACGGTATCGTTGATTTCGGGACCGGGCCGCTGAACGTCTCATCATCGATCTATGTTCGCGATGTTGTGGGAAGGCCCGAGTATAGGTTTCTTGCGCGTGACGTCGCTCGCGACGATCATGAATTGAAGGACGTCAGGCGTGACTTCGAGCTGGGTGGAACCTACGCAAGGCTCGTCAGCGTGAAAGACATAGAGTCCATATTGGTTCGCGCCATGCAGAATGAGCCATATGGCTTCCTTAAGGAAGAGGCCAGGAACGAGGCACAACGCGCATATCCCATAGGATAAGTCGCACAGAGGCTGCCTGATTTTCGAAGTGAGCAAATTCGGAGGCAAGATAATGACAACGCAGCTATTGGGTGTGGTCCAGCTTGACCAAAGGCGACTGGCGGATGATTTGGCCGTCTTGGCGAAGTCCAAGTTCTCGACCGAATATTCGGATTTCGCGTGCGGGCGGTGGGAATTCTGCATGCTCCGCAATCGGTCGGGGAAGCAGGAGGAGGAGAGAGTGGTCGTCCACGAGAGCCCAGCAGTGGCAACACCTCTGGGCCAATCCTTGCCCTATCTCAATGAATTGTTAGAAAATCACTTTGATAGGGACTCTATACGTTACGCGCGGACCATCCGCATATCAGAAAATGCTTGTATAATTCATCACCGTGATTACTTAGAACTAGACGGGAAGTTTATTAGATCGCACTTAGTTATAGACACTAATGAGAGGGTGTGCAAATACTGAGGAGAATAATATATTCCACATGAGACTAGGTGAGATCTGGTTCCGTGATGCAAGCCTTTCGCACAGCGCGGGATGTTTCTCACCAACACCACGATTACATCTTGTGGTCGACATCGAGGGGACTTGCCCTCTGGACGAGGTTGCAAGAAATGTCGAAGAGCCATTGGCAAGAAATGCCAGGGTCGACATCCGCAAGGAGTGGACCAATGAAGCGCTCGCATCCATTCTGGGATTATCTGAGATTATCAGTGAGGCCAATTATCGAGAGATCGTCGCGATTCTTGCGAAGCTTCACTTTTTCCACAAGGTCCACTGCGAGGATATGTATGGCTGGTTGAAGGAAATCTGCCGGCGTCGTGGCGACCCGACGCTCATAGAAAAAGCCAACTCGCTCGAGCGATTTTATCTCATTGATCGTGCTGCTCGCGAGGTCATGAAATATTGTTCGGGTGTGATTAAGTAGTCCATCATAGGCCAATAGTTCGCTTTCCCGCGACCTGCAAAGATGCACTTCTGTTCGTCGATGTTGTGCGCTTCTCAAAAGCAATGGCCTCTTTGAACCTGAACGGTCGAGATGTGATGTCTGGCTCTTGCTCGACACGACCTGAAACACAACAATTTGGGGATCATGACGTCCCTCGAGGGACGCTCGTTCGGAAGACAGCAACTGAAGTTCAAAGGTCAAGAGATGGTTCATTCAACGTCGACAACCTGCGCCAGCTCTAAATCGGGCCGCCCCCGCGTAGCTATCGCTGGTTTTCAACATGAAACCAACACGTTTGCCCAGTCTTGGATTCCGATATCGCTGCCTCCCCCATCGGCCGGCGAGCAGCCGACGCCAGGTGAACAATTGCCGCGGGGAAAGTTCATACCGGCGTGCCACAGCACAAACCGTCTCGCCCGCCTCGTAGCTCTCCGGCACTATCCGGGCCTTGTCCTCCGGCGGCCACGCGCGAAAGGTGCCGCCGGAACAGCCCTACGTCCTCGCCGCCGCTTCGGCAGGCGCAGTTCGGTGTGGACGCCGCCAATCCAACGGATCAAGAGAACGATCTCTGAGGCTTCTTCATCGATATCGGCGACCACCTCGTGGACGACGGTGCGCAATATGCGCTTCTTGCGTCGGTCGTCGGCGCCGACCAGCCAGCCTTGAGATCGGCGGCGAGCGCGGCGACGTGTGTTGGCAATAGAAGTGCCGTTGCAATGTCGAGCCATCATGCGCTGCAATCCTGCTCTCTATCTCGCCGACACGCGCGAGCGCCCGGTTCCATCCCAACTCCAGTTCCGCCGCGACCAGCCGGTTCTGCGGATCGATGGCGTCATACTGCCGGAATGCCCGATCGGCGCTGTAGCGTACCGCCTCGCGTGATCGCGCACCAGCGCACCACGAACCTGATCGAGGAGACTGGCCGCTTGTGCTTCGGCCTCGACGGCCGAGGGTAATCGCTCCCGGCTCGACAATTGCAGAAGAGCTTCCTCGATGGCGTCGTCGTCGCGCTGTCCTCCGAATGCGATGCAGCGCGGCTCGCCATTGTCGAGCAAACCCCGCCAACAGCAATAGCGCGGAATGTTATATCTGGTCCCTGTGTAGCGGACCGTCAGCTTGCGTCCCCAGCGCCGGCAGCGGAAAAGGCCGGCGAGCAGAGCGTCGCCGTGCTTGGGCGATCCGTGATGCTGGACCGGGGGCACGTTGTACTCACCATGCGCTCATTGCCCAGATGCTCGACGAAAAACCGTTGCAGCAGGATGGGGAAGAACGATGCCAGCTTGGGGTCAGTCATGATAACCCCCTCCAACCGTAGAGCGAACAGCTCGAACCATTTGCCAGTGACCGCCATGAGTTCCGGGACGCCGGTCAAATACCAATAAGCATCGGAGAGTTGGCGTGGCCGACGTAGATCGAGAGCGCCGCCATGGCGTTGTCGATATCGGCGCCATGTCCGTACCAGAGCTGGATACGGCGGCAAATGAAGGTGTGGCGCAGGTCGTGAATACGCACCTTGCCATGGCCGCCCCGCGCGCCAAGCAAGGTTGGTGCGAAGCTTCTGGAAAACTTTATTGATCCTCCGCTTCGCGACAACAGGGTGAGTCATCGGTGAGTGCACCAGGACGCGCGCGAACCGCCAGATAGCGCCGTAGCTTGGCTACGACGGTGGCGGGTATGGGCACATGCCTAGATTTGCGTAACTTCGTGTTCCGAACCGTAAGGAATACTCCATCGAGATTGACAGGGCTGCAGCGCAGGTGAAGTGCTTCTGACCGGCGCAGACCCGTAGCGGCGATCAGCCGAAAGATCGTCGCGTAGGTTGCCGGCCGCAACCCGCCCCCAGGAGCAAGGCACGAAGCGTCACAAGGTCGCAGATCTCCTGCTCCGAATAGACGTGCGGTGCAAGGCGGCGATGTGCACGACACAAGGTCGCTGTCTGTGGGAACTCGGTGCCGGGATCGAGCCGGGCAAGATACCTCGCGAACGGGCGAAGGGCCTCGACGCGCCGGGCCTATGAGAAAGGACTGGCCCGTTTGGCCTGGCCTTGCACCCAGTTCAGGATGATATCGTTGGTGAGCGGGCCACTGTGACCGCGCTCGTCGGCAAACAAGGCGAAGGCGGTGATTTGACGGCCCTGCATCCTGAGGGCGAAACCAAGGGTGCGGCGTTCGGACAAATAGTCCTTTGCCAGCGAGAGCATGGTGCGCGCCGGTCATTGCGCGCTCCCCGGCTAGGGTAGGGCCACAGCTGCAAGATTGGTCAGATCGACCTTTGCGTAAAGGCGGACGTGTCGAGGCTTCGATGCCGCAGGATGTCCGCAATCTCCTTCATCGGCGCGCCGGCGCGCAGAAGTCGGCTCGCCATGCTGTGGCGGAGAATGTGGACACCGGTCCGCGTCCATCCACATCGTCGGTAGCCGGCCAGCACTGACGCTCTTCGTCGTGATCGGCTCGTCGTAGGGGCAACATGGCGAACAAATATGGCCCAGTTTGACGTCGCGGGCCGCTCCTAAGGCTGCAATCGCCGCTCCCGTCTCGGACGGTAGCGGCAGAGCATCCGCGCATCGGCTCTTGGTGCAGACAAGCTTGATCGTACCGTCGGCCCAGTTGATGTCGTCAATCGGCACAATTGTTGTCGTCAAGCTGCAGCTTGACGACTTCGCTGGATCGCAGACCGAGATCGATCAGACACCGCACTATCGCATAAGCCCGCAGGCGGGACGGGAACCTATCCGGTCTGCCGGGTATTGCGCACGGCACGTTGGAGATACGGGGTAATCGGGGGAGACCCGCGTCCGGTCGGAGGTCGCGGCTTCGACATCGCTTCTGGCGGTGGACCGGGCGGGAGTCGGCCAGGGTCATACGACTGTTGAGGCCGGTTAATTCCGGCGGAGGGGAGGACCCTGCCTTCTGGTGTGCTTCGAAGTCGGTGAGGAGGGGGTGATTGGCGAAGAGCCTCGAAACACCCGATAAGATCAGCAGGGAAAGCTCCATTGTAGGCGAGGCGGAGTCCGCTTTCCGCTTCTATGTGCTCTACGAAAAGATCTGCCGCAACGACATACTGCGCCATGCCCATGCGCTGGCCCGCGCCAATGCGGGCTCGCCGGGCGTGAACGGTCTGGCGTTCGCACAGATCGAAGCGGAAGGCGTGGGGAAGTGGCTGGCAGGCCTGCGCGAGGAACTTGTCTCGAAGACCTACCGGCCACAGCCTTTGCGGCGGGTGATGCTCCCGAAGCCAGGCGGCGGCCAACGCCCGCTTGGCACCCCAGGCGGCGGCCAACGCCCGCTTGGCACCCCGACCATTCGGGATTGGGTGGTTCAGAGCGCCGCCAAGCTGGTGCCGGAACCGATATTCGAGGCGGACTTCGAGGACAGCGCTTATCGCTACCGACCACGTCGCAGCGCACGCGAGGCGGTCAAGGAAATGCACCGGCTAATCTGCCGGGCCATACCGACGTGGGAGACGCCGATTTGTCGAAATACTTCGACACGATCTCGCATTCGGACCTCCTCAAATCGGTGGCCGACGCATTGTCGACCGGCACGTGCTGCGGCTGATCAAGCTGTGGCTGAAGGCGCCGGTCGAAGAGCGTGACGGTGACGGGAAACAACACATGAGCGGGGGGCAGGCGAGCCAAGTGCGGCACGCCGCAGGGCGGGGTCGCAAGCCCGCTGCTCTCGGTCATCTAACTGCTTCCTGAAACATTCGGACTCGGCCAAGCGTTCCGTGCTCACGTCATCTCCTATGCCGATGACTTCGTCATCCTCAGCCGCGGTCATGCAGCCGAGGCGCTGGCGTGGACACGGACGGTGATGACGAAACTCGGGCTGACACTCAACGAGGCCAAGACCTTGGTGAAGGATGCCCGACAGGAGCGCTCCCTGGCTACTCGTTGGGACCACACTACCTCCCCGGCGGTGGCCGGTGGTATCTAGGCGCAAGCCCGTCCAACAATAGCGTGCAACGGGTCAAGACAAAAGTCAGCGAACTCCTAAGGCCGGGAAACAAAGGTGCGTGGCCGGAGTGCGAGCTCAACTAAACCGGGTTCTGCTCGGTCGGTCGACGTACTTCTGCCACGGCACCCGAGCGCCGGCTACGAAGCCGTTGACCGACATGTCTATGACCCCGTCAGCAACTTCCTGCGCAAACGGCACAAGCTGCAAGGACGTGGCACGAGCCAGGTCTCCTGAGAGAACATCTCCGAGAAACTGGGCGTGCTGCGTCTTCGTCGCGGGCAGGGAGCGCCGCCCCGTGGGCCCTACAACGCCAGTCGGAAACCGGATGCGGTAGCTCCGCACGTCCGGTTTGATGAGCGGGGAGGGAAACGGAGCGCTTCCGCCCTGGAACGCAACCGCGCCCTGCCTCGATTCTACAGATTGTCGGCCGCAAGCGCCATATCATCACCGACCCCGAGGGGGCACCTGGTCAGGCTGACGGTGCATAAGGCCGACATCCAGGACAGGGATGGGGCAGTCGGCGTCATCGCCTCCATTCGACAGCTTTACCCGTGGTTGCGCCATCTCTTCGCCGACGGCGGCAATGCGGAGAAAAAACTGACGCAGGCTCTCGCCGACCTGGGCACGTGGACCATCGAATCGTCAAGCGCTCCGACACGGCCAAAGGCTTCGAGGTGCTGCCGCGACGATGGGTCATCGAGCGAACCTTCGCCTGGCTCGGGTGTTGTCGCCGGCTCCCCAAGGATTTCGAGGCGACTATCGCAAGCGCCGAAGCGTGGGTCTTCATCGCCTCTATCCGCCTCATGCTCCGCCGCCGCAACTCCACCTCCAACAGTTTCGAGTCAGGTTCTAAGAACTGACAAACTTTGGAAGAGACCATATCTTTATCGGGAGCTGCGCGGGGTTTTGTTGAGGTATGGCGCGTAATATCCTGACATGACCATCGGATGATCGCGGGGCAACTCGGAGAAACCCCCGGCTGAACCTCGGCAATTTCCCGATGAACAAAGACATACTGATATGCCGATGCACTCGGATTCAGATGTAGCGTAGTCCCAGGTTACTTCGACACCAGAAGAGATCTGCTCAATCGCCACGAAGTCATAGGCTCCGAAGCGATTAGCTACAATCGCTAAATTTGGGGCACATGAATGGTTCACAATTACAGCGGGCTTCTGAAAAAGAGCATGGACATTCCAGTCCAATTGAAACGAGTTCGTTGTGCGTATCTTTTCCGTTCCGTCAACTAGCCCAATGATAACAATCTCCCCCGGCAGGAAATCTCGCGCGGCGAATACGCCGCGCCCCCGATCGCCACCGGTGTTGAGCACTGTAACGTTGCGGGCATTAATTTGCCTTGCACACGCGAGGTCGTCCGTCAAAATAGATAGACGATTGTTTTCGCTGTAAGTCGACATAGCCATTCGTTCCCTTTGAGAATAAAATTATATACGGACTAAGTTAATCGTATTTTCGATGTAGTGGATCTTCCGTTGCTTTCTTGCCGACCTGACATGTAGCTTTCCTTCCTTCGTTCCACCATTGGACGCTCTCGCCGTCTCACACCCAAACGCAATCAAAACTCGTGCCAATCTGGCTGATCGAGCCAAAAAAATGTCATCGCTTTCAGCTGTTAGCTCGAGGCAAAAATGGCTAGAGGTGGGCCGCAACAGGTGCTGGCCTATCTCGGCCGCTACACCCACCGCGTCGCCACCGCCAACTCCCGGCTGATCAACATGGCCGACGATCGCGTCGCGTTCCGTGGCGGGATTATCGTCATGGCGCCAGGACGAAGGTCATGGCGCTCGATGCCCATGAGTTCATCCGCCGCTTCCTCCTGCACACGCTGCCCGACGGCTTCCACGCATCCGCCACTACGGCTTCCTCGCCAATGGTTATCGCGCCCCCCAAGCTCGGCCTGTGCCGCCGACTGCTGATCAGCCAGCAGCAGAACAATCTCGAACCGAGTGCCGAAAGCGCCGCTGTCGCCGCCGAGCGCCTGGCGTTGACGCATCGCTGCCCATGCTGCGGAGGGGCGATGGTCACGCTCGTCACCTGGCGGTGCGGACAGGCGCCGCCGAACCCCTTCTGGAATGATACCTCATGATCACGCCCGGTGTGTCCACATCATCTGGTTCGGCACCCGTCGCCATGCCCGCCGGCACCCAGACCTTTGTCCCACCGCATAAAGTCGCAAAGCAGCCATCCGGGCCAGAGGCTATTGCTGCTCTTCCTGCCGCCCTACAGCCCCGATCTCAACCGATCGAAATGGCTTTCGCCAAACTCAAGGCGCATCTGCGCGCAAAGGCCATCAGAACCATCGACGCCTGTGGCAGGCCATTGGCGATATCTGCAATCTCTTCTCTCCAACAGAATGCAGAAACTACTCACTGCCGCAGGCTATGGACTCACATGAAAGTCCGCCGCTCTAGTACGACAATCCTGGGTCCGGAAACCGACAAAGGCGATACAAGATGTCGAATGACCCTGATCGAGACCGCCGTCGTCGACTCGGAGGCCGGGGACGTGGAGCCAAGCTTTGATCGCGCAACCGCTGAAGCGACGTTAGTTCCAGCCTGCCATTGATTTGGGCGGTTTTGCAGATTGAGCACGAGTCGGCGCCCACCCGCGGCAAGCCGATTCGCACCATAGTCAGGACGAGGCATGCAGCCTTCATTCTGGACGCCATGACAGGCGGTCCGTGCAGGGCAACGGGCTCTCGGTATAATAGCGATAGAGACAGTCACGGCCGAAGCGGTGGTCGCAAAGCTCCGAACAAAGCTGCGGCGGGCCGTGCGAACGCGCGGTCACTTTTCCAATGACGACGCCGCGATGAAGCTGCTATATCTGATTCTCAACCACGCCGCCGAGGAATGGAAACGCGCCCCGCGCGAATGGTTCGCGGCCAGGACACAATTCGCCGTCGTCTTCGGCGAAAGGTTCGTTAGCCAATGACGACAACCGGCCTCACGCACAAGATTCCTGACATTCCCATGTAATCCAGTCCAGGATCGGCCTTCGAAGTTGTCGAGGCCGAGTTCCTCCCTCAATTGCTGATGGGCTGCTCACAGACCCACCTCGTATTGAGCGCGACATCGACGGAATGCTGTCCCTTTTTCGATAACGCTGTGTCGTCGATGACCAGAAAACCCGCCTCGTCGCCGACCAGGCGATCTGCCTCCTTCAGCAGGGCGGCCTCAACCGGAGTGCTGTCCAAAACCCATGCCGCGACAAAATGATGAAGCTCATCGTCGCCGACATCGCCCGCTCGCGCGGCCATCGGTGTACGCTCTTACGGTCGCCCGGCCCGATCAGACCAGCAATGTACAGCGGACACATCCGGCGCCAAGCTGGATGTGAAAGACCTGCCAAAAACGGTTGAAGTCAGTGCTCAAGATCGGCTTGCCAGTCCACATCCATTGGTCGGCCCTCCACAAGCCGACCCTCCTATGAAATACGCACACTCTCTTTCGGGAACAAAAACTCGCCCGCGGCTAAAAACCTGCCAAAGTAGTGCTTCTGTAATGGGCCTTCGATCGTCAAGTCCCCTCTGAACGACTGAACGACATCTCATCGCCAGGATCATGCTTCTGTCCGTGGTCAGCGCGAAGGCCGCCACACCATGCCATCAGATCCAGAGCTGACAGGTCAATCTAGAGCACGTCCTGTGATCGATGAATCGATTGTGATGTGACGGGTGCGTTTTGTGCTGATTCAACATCCACCTCGATGGAGGTGGACGATGGGAAGAGCATTGAGCGGGGATCTTCGGTCGCGGGTCTTGAAGGCTTCGGACGAGGGCATGTCGGCGCGGCAAGCGGCGGCGCGGTTCGGCGTGGGAGTGTCCAGCGCGATCCGCTGGATTGCGCGGGCGAAGATCGGCGAACTGGCGCCACGCCCGCAGGGTCGCCGCCGCGCCTCCAGCCTCGATGCGCATGAAGCCTTCATCGTCGGGCTGATCGAGGAGCGCAAGGACATCACGCTGAACGAGATGGTGGAGCGGCTCAGCGCCGAGCATTCGGTGCGGATCAGCCGCAGCGCCTTGAGCGCCTGGCTTCGCGGCCACGGCTGGACATTCAAAAAAAGTCCGCGCACGCACTGGAGCAGGATCGCCCCGACGTCCTGAAGCGGCGCCGGGACTGGTTCGACGGCCAGCTCGATCTCGATCCGGCGAAGCTCGTGTTCATCGACGAGACCGGCCTCTCCACAAAGATGGCCCGCCTGCGTGGAAGAGCGCCGCGCGGCGAGCGCTGCCGGGCCGGCGTGCCGCATGGCCACTGGAAGACCACGACCTTCACCGGAGCGCTGCGGCTGACGGGCATGACAGCGCCCTTCGTCTACGACGGCGCTATGAACGGCAACATATTCGTGGCCTATGTCGAGCAGGTGCTGGTCCCGACATTGTCGGAGGGCGACGTAGTCGTCATGGACAACCTGCCCGCCCACAAGGCCGCCGGCGTGCGCGACGCGATTGAGGCCGCAGGGGCAAGCCTGCTCTACCTGCCGCCCTACAGTCCCGACTTCAACCCCATCGAGAACGCCTTCTCCAAGCTCAAGGCGTTGTTGCGAGCAAAGGCCGAGAGAACCATCAAGGCTTTGTGGGACGCCGTCGGTCCGCTTCTCGACCTGTTCACGCCAGCCGAATGCGCAAACTACTTTAAGGCCGCAGGATATGAACCGGATTAAACAGGACGTGCTCTAGTACTACAGTTGCGGATATCCGCGCCGTTTGTAGTGAGCGATCATGGCCGCGGCCTGATGTCGTCGTCGCTATAGCGACCAGGCGATGATGAAGGGCTTTTGTGTCGGTGGGAAGATGAGGATCCGGGCGAGGAGATAGCGGATCTCGGGGACGCTCGGGACGAGTGCAGTCATCCGAATCAGGCGGCGATTGACTCCTTTGGACTCGTTTCGTTCGGTTTGCTCCATGCGCTGCGGCGAAGATCAGCCGATAGCTTGGAGAGGAACGCCAGGGCGGCCATGCACAGGCTCACGTGGCGATGCCATCCGTGCCAGGACCGAGCCTCGCAATGATCAAGTCCGAGATCATCCTTGGCGCGCTCAAAGCACTCCTCGATCGCCCAGCGTAGGCCGGCCACTGCCGCCAATTCGGCCAAGGAGGAACCGGGCGGGGCGAAGACCAGGTAGTAGGCTTTTTCTCCGGATGTCGATCGCTTGCGGCGGACCAGAAGCCAATGCTCGAAGCCGCCTTTTGACGTCCAAGGGCGGCGGATGCGTGCCCAGTCGTAGAGCCGAGGCCCTTTGGCGCCTTCACCTGCCGCATGACAGACCCAGTCCTCGGGCGCGAACTCGCCGGCCAGTTCCTCGGGCGAGGTTCCCTCAAACCGACGATCCCCTCCACGGCGCATGAAGTGAGCGCCTCGAACCGCCAAGACATAGGGCTGCTCGCGAGCTTCCAGCATCCGGCGAAGGCTGCTGTCCGCCCCGTAGACAGCGTCGCCCAGAACGTAAGCGCACGGAACGCCGGCATCGAGCGCCGCCTCGACCATGGCGCGCGCCATCTTCGGCTTGGTCGCAAATTCGACCGTCTCCGGGATCGACGCCTTGGCACATCGCGCCCGATCCTTCGTCCAGCTCTCCGGCAGGTAAAGGCGACGATCGACCAGCGCTTGGCCGTAGCGACTCGCGTAAGCCAAGAACACACCGATCTGGCTGTTCTCGATCCGCCCCGCCGTTCCAGAGTACTGACGCGCGACACCAACGGAACGATCGCCCTTCTTCACAAATCCCGTCTCGTCGACGATCAGGACGCCATCCTCATCGCCCAACGCCTCCACCACATAATCGCGAACCTCGTCTCGGAGCCGATCCGCGTCCCAGTGGCTGCGCCCCAACAGCGACTGCATTCGATAGGGCCGCTCCGCTCCGGACTGCTCAGCCATCAGCCAACCTGTCTTGCGCTCAATGCCGGAAAGAAGGCCGTCAAGGAAATCTGCGCCCGTCTCCCGCAGTTCACGACGAGGAAACACCCGCCTAACCCGCGCCTTCAGCGCTGTGAGCTCCTGCTCCCAAGCCAACAAAGACCCTGACCACGAAGCGACAGACATGGCTTCCTCCATAACCTGTCGAAGTGAATCAGAAAATCAAATGATCCGCAACTGTAGTACTAGGAAGCGTGGTTTGCCGCAGCATTCACAGCACTACAGACGACCTTGCCAAGCCCTCGTCCCGGCGTCGGGACCTCAGGAGAGCGCTGCCGTTTCGGCTCTGGGAGGGAGATCTCATTCTAGGCCCCGGCGGCTTGGCTATTGGCACTCTGGTCGAGGGCACGACGCGCTTAACGATGCTGCGGCATCTTCCCCGCCAGAAGAATGGGCCTGCGCTTGCGGGGCAGGCCCGTGCTTGACGCCATTACGCACTGCCGTCACCTTGCCCGGAGAACAGCCGTTAATTAGCTCGTTGTTTAGTGACTATGTGCAGATGCCGCCCGAGCAAATCAAAATATTTTCCGAGACTTAACGCCCGCGCTTCCGCTTCAAAACAGGCAGGCAACACCCTTTGGTTTATCCCGCAGCCGCAAGCCTCGCCCATTCGCGCGAAGCGTCTCCTGATATAAGTGTCACTTATCTCTGACTGCGTCTTTTGCGGATTTTCTCCATGATTTCGATTAAGTATTATCAAGGAATATCAAGGCCCAGTCTGAGCCTGCGTCGGAACGACGAGGGGAGTCTGTGGCAAAGCAGGATTGCATCATGTCGCAAATCAAGTTCCCTGCAACGCGCCGCGGTGGGCGTGCATCGCTCGTGGCTTCCCGAGCGGAAGAAAAGACGCCGCGTCTGTCGACCATTCGCTACGGGATTAAGCCGGTTGAGGCACTCAGTCCCGACCAGCTTGAGCGCGTTCATCAGGCATCGCTCGCGATCCTTCGGGAAATTGGAATTGATTTCCGGGATGAAACCGCGCTACGCCAGTGGCGGGAAGCGGGAGCTGATGTCCAGGGTCAGCGGGTCCACCTCGAGCCAGAAATGGTAATGGGCCTCATTGCCAAGGCACCTCGCAGCTTCGAGCTGCGATCCCGTGACATCGACCGGCGAGTTACAATCTCACCAGACACGTTGACGTTCGGCACAATGCAGGGTGCACCCAACGTACGGGATATCAACGGCGTGAGACGGTCTTCAACGATGGAAGACCTCAAGGATGTAAATCGGCTAACGCAGATGTTGCCGGGCTTCCAAGTGGCCGGCGGCTTTACGTGCGAACCAACGGACATCGCTGTTCCATGGCGGCATCTTCACATCAACCGTTCCAGCCTTGTCGAGACGAATCTGCCGTACTTCGGTTTGACCACGGGGCAGGAGCGCTCTGAAGACTCTATCGCCATGGCACGCATCGCTCACGGCGCTGAATTCATGAAGTCCAACGCCGTCATAATCGGCCAGATATCAGGCAACTCTCCCCTCGTCTGGGACGCGACCATGCTCGAAGGGTTACGCGTCTATGCTGAGGCCAACCAAGTTGTCCTGCTCTCTCCCTTCGTCCTGGGGGCCGCTAACACACCGGCGGATGTTGCTGCGACTGCCGCCCAGGTAAATGCCGAGGCGCTCGCGGGGCTCGCCTATACGCAACTCACGGCCCCCGGCGCCAAGATGATCTACGGACAGTACTCAGTGTCCGTTTCGATGCGGAGTGGAGCTCCCATGTCGGGTATGCCCGAGGTAACACTCCTGAACGTAGTGATTGGCCAACTAGCGAGGCGATACGGCATCCCGTGGAGAACCACCGCCTCGCAGTCCTCGTCGAAAACGTTCGATGCCCAGTCAGGATACGAATCCGCCATCGCGTACATGTCGGGTGCTACGGCAACGTCGAACCTCCTTCTTCATGCCGGTGGGTGGGATGAAGCCGGTATGGTTTGCTGCTTCGCCAAGTTCGTGGCGGACGCCGAGCAAAATCTCCTGATTGCGAAATACGCGCAAGGGATATCGTTCGACTATTTCGATGAGGCCTTGGAAGCGGTCCGTCGGGTCGGGCCGGGGGGGCACTATCTAGGCGATTCATTCACTCTTAAGCACTTCAAGGACGCGTTCATCGCGCCAGAGCTCCTCGATTACTTGAGCTACGAGCAGTGGAAAGCAAAAGGATCAAGGGACATGGCCCAGCGCTGCCGCGAAAAGGCAAAGGCGATCATCGAAGGCTATGAACCGCCGCCGATGGATGCTGCAGTCCGCGAAGAATTGGATGCGTTCGTTGCGAAGCGCCAGCAGGAGATTTCGCCCAGCCTAGCCTGAGCTGGGCGAAAGCGAGAGGTGTCCGGAGGAGGGGGTTGCCTGAGGGGGTTGCCTGAGGAACGCACATGAGAACTTTTGCGAGGCGGTATCACCTGCCTAGAAGCAATACCGATCGCGTGTCGAGGCGATGGCGGAGGAAGCGCGCGCGGGACGGGTGGACCGATGCGAGTTTGCAATTTTGGCAAGCGTCTTCGGTGCGTTCACCGTTTTTCGCCTATGACATGATCGGGACTGCCGCGCCGACAGAGGCTTTGGCCGAAGAGCCCGGAATGCTGAACCAGTTATCGATCAGGCCTCAAAACGCTCCCCAGCCTTACCTCTGGCGGCGAACAGCAAGGTGAAAAACTACGGCATGCATCAGATCAACCAGATGGCCTGAAAAAAATCTGGCTCGTCGCCTGATTTCCATCTCCCAAGCTTTCAGGCGTATGCCTGCCGGCACCCGCGGCACGGGTGCCGGCAGGGTAATAAAACACAGCTTATCTTAGCGAGGCTAGAGAATGTCCGAGGACGAGATCATCCTTTCCGAGCTTTCCGACGAAGAGCTCGTGCAGCAGATGCACGACGACCTTTATGACGGGTTGAAGGAAGAGATCGAGAAAGGCACCAACATCCTTCTGGAGCGCGGCTGGCAGCCCTACGCCGTGCTCACCGAAGCGCTGGTTGAAGGCATGCGCATCGTCGGCGAGGATTTTCGCGACGGCATCCTGTTCGTTCCCGAAGTGCTTCTGTCAGCCAACGCCATGAAGGCCGGCATGTTCATCTTGCGACCGCTGCTTATCGCTACCGGCGCGCCGAAGCAGGGCAAGATGGTGATCGGCACCGTCAAAGGGGACATCCATGACATCGGCAAGAATCTCGTGGGCATGATGATGGAAGGCGCCGGCTTCGACGTCATCGATCTCGGCATCAACAATGCGGTCGAGAAATATATGGCAGCGATTGAGGAACATAAGCCCGACATCATCGGCATGTCGGCGCTACTCACCACCACTATGCCCTACATGAAGGTGGTCATCGACACCATGAAGGAAAAGGGCATTCGCGACGACTATGTCGTGCTGGTCGGCGGCGCACCGCTCAACGAGGAATTCGGCAAGGCCGTCGGCGCCGATGCCTATTGCCGTGACGCTGCGGTGGCGGTCGAGACCGCCAAGGATTTCATGAAACGCAAGCACAACGTTCGCAGCGGGCAGTAAACGCTTTGACTCCTAACCAATATTGAACACCAAATGAATGTGCACTCCCACCTTGCAATTGTGGACGCCGGCGTTCTCGCCGCCGATAGTGTCGGTCAGCAAGAGCCACTCAGTCTAGCTATTCTAATCCTGCCAGGTTTCTCGCATCTGGCGCTCGGGGCCTATATTGAGCCGCTGCGTGTCGCAAATTCTCTGGCGGGGAGGGAGGTCTTTTGCTGGAGAGTGATAAGCCTCGATGGCAAGTCAGTCCCAAGTTCGATAGGACTCCAAGTTGCAGCCGCGGCCGACGCTGCTGATTTCGTCACCGATGGTCAAAGATATGACCACGTGGTCATTGTTGCAGGCCATTCTCTAGATCCCCGTAAATTGCCGCAGGTCAATCACTTTCTTCGCAACATTGCTCGCAGGAACGTCAAAATAACCGCTATGGGTGCAGCAACCTGGCTACTCGCACAGGCGGGACTGCTGGCAGACACCCGATGCACTATCCACTGGTCACGGTTGGCTGCGTTCTCGGAAACCTTCAAGGAATCGAACGTTTGCAATGCCTTGTTCGTGACGGACGGGCAATTTTCCACATGTGCCGGTGAACTCGCCGCATTTGACCTTGCCCTGGATCTGGTCGCCCGGCATACCAATGCGAGCATCTGTCGGGAGGTGTGCCGTTATGCCACGGCGGTAAGCCGCCGCTCTGGTTGCGACCGTCAGACCAGCCCGGCCGGTCTCGCGTTTGCTGGGAGGAGCAGGAAACTGGCTGCGGCGCTCCACCTTATGGAGGACAACGTTGAGCACCCGCTCAATCTCACGAAGCTGGCAATGCTTTGCAAGATTTCCAGGCGACAACTCGAACGTCTATTCCTGGAGCAGGTTGGAACTTCGCCATCGAGGCACTACAGACGCATTAGGCTCGAACACGCTCGACGACTGATAGACGGGACGAATTTGAGCCTCACGGAAGTAGCAATTGCGTGTGGCTTCCAGTCGCCTTCGCATTTCTCCAAGTGCTTCAGGGCAATGCATGGGGCCGCCCCTAGCGATTGCCGATGAGGTCGTCTTCCATGAGGCGCTGGTGCCCACGCCTACGATCGAAGCTCCCTTATCCTCCATTTTGCTGCGTCGGCCATATTAGCGCGGCGGTGATGGGGCGGACCATCCCACTAAGCATGGCGGGATGGACGTCTCTGACGCCAAGCGGCTGAAGGCTCTGGAAGACGAGAACGCCAAGCTGAAGAAGCTGCTTCGCCGACCAGATGCCCGAAGCCGAAGCCTTGGCGCTGCGTGAGCTTCCGTCAAAAAATTTATGGGCCGCTCCGTCGTGCAAAGGTTCGCGACATCGCAAATGACGATTCCAGTTGCATAAATGTCCCGGCCTCTCGCGAGTGGCCTGCGGTTGCAGCCAGGCCATGATGAGATCCGCGCCCGCCGTTCCCAATAATGGTTCGGGTACGAACCCCGCTTTTTTGCATGGGCTTACGGCATGCTGATCCACTGTTTCGTCATCACTATTTTCCCAGAATGTGCGTCGTGCGGACAGCACGGTGACGGCGCAGTCGGTATCCTCCAAGAAATCCGGCAAGTCGTCGGCCGCATATGGTCGAATCGTCCGCTCCCCAGTCGGCCATGGATCGCACCGAGCGCCGAATTCCAACTTCACCCGAGGTGTGATGTAAGCGATGCCCTTGTACTCTCCCTCCGACAGACCGGTGGTTTCTGAAAGTTGACGGCCTGAGGATCGTTGCTATCGATCTCCAGAGACCATCCACCATCGTCGCTGCCAAGATCCGAGGCGATAGCTTTTGAATAGCCGCATGACCGTTTCAGCGAAATACTCTCCAGGGTTTGCGCGATACGTCGGAAGCCAGCACGCACTTCGTCGTAAAGTTCAGCCCCTGCTTCCGTAGCCGGACGCCTCGGTTGTCTCTTTTAAGAGCACAACCCTACAGCGCTTTCCATCGTCTTTATTGTCAAGGTGCGCATTTCGCAAAAGCCGGACAGGGGGTCCGGGAATTGCCGAAACACGCAGTCAAGGAGACGCTCGGCTGGGTAACTTTGGCCACGCGCTTGAAGCTGAGAGTGCGGGCTGCAGCCTCAAAAACAAACAGCGAATGAGTAGATGGAACGAGTGGTCGCAGCTTTGACATTATCAACCGGGCTGGGGTCTATCATAGTTCCTGGGTGCGAGTTCCTGGCTCGATCGACTCACGGCGGGTTATGCCTCCAAACGCCTATTAAGGATAATCAGGTACAAGCGGTGCTTTGGTCCCTAACAAGTGCTGGTATAAAGACTCCTTATACCAGACCGCATCCTTTTCCGCCTACAGCAGCATGAGATCAAACTTTAAGGTTCGCTAAGGAGTCCGTGCGTAGCGGCGGCGCTGTACTCGCAGAGCCATCTCATTGAGACCCGAAAAGTCCGCGTTCCGACTATGACGGTCCAAGGTCGTTCAACAAGCAACCATGTCACTCGGAGTTCGGATGAAATTCTTCAATAGAAAGGGCAAAGCCCTGCCCAAGTCGCTGGAAGGTTTAGCTGAAGAGACAAAACAGGGGAAAATGGATCGGCGTGAGTTCCTGGCGCTCGCTTCAATCTTCGGCGCGTCGACAGCAGTAGCGTATTCGATGCTCTGTGCCGTGCCGCCGGCACACGCAGATGAGGCGGGGAAAAAGGGCGGGAAGTTGAGAGTAGCAATGCTTGTCTACGGAGCGAAGGATCCTCGCGTCAGTGACACTCCCGAGCTCGGCAACGTCCTTCGCCAGTTCTTGGAGCCGTTGGTCAGATATACGAAAGAATACACCTTCGAGCCGGCTCTCTTGGAGAGTTGGGACGTCAATGACGCCGCGACGGAATACGTTCTGCATGTCCGCAAGGGCGTCAAATGGCAAAACGGTGACGATTTTACCGCTGATGACGTAGTGTTCAATCTGCAGCGCTGGTGCGAAAAGGACGTGCCGGGAAATTCTATGGCCGGGCGAATGGCGCGGCTTATCGATGAAAAGACCGGGAATGCGAGGGAAGGCTCGATCGGCAAGGTCGACAATTATACAGTTAAACTCACCCTCCCGAAGCCCGACATAACAATCATTCCCGGATTCGTGGACTATCCTGGTTTGATCGTTCACCGCGATTTTGAGAAGAATGGGTCTGAGATACAGACCCATTCCGTCGGCACGGGGCCCTTCGAATTGGTATCGTGGGACGTCGGCCAGCAAGCCAGCTTCAAGCGTCGGACCGACGGAAGTTGGTGGGGCGGTGAAGTCTTCTTGGACGAAGTTCACTTCATCGACTACGGCACCGACCCCTCGGCTCTTTCCAGCGCTTTCGACTCAGGGGAGGTCGATGCCAACTATCAAACCTATCCCGGTCAAATCAAAGAGTACGAGTCGTTGGGTTTGGTGACGTCTGAAGCCAAGACGGCGACGACCGTTATATGCCGCACGAAGGTTACAAATAAACCCTACGATGATCAGCGAGTGCGTAATGCGTTGCAACTCGCGGTCGATAACAATTCGGTGCTGCAGCTTGCATACAACGGGCTCGGTACTCTTGGGGCAAACTATCACGTCGCGCCCCTGCATCCGGAGTACTATCCGCTGCCAGAAAAGAAACGTGATGTTGACGCTGCCAAGCGCCTGATGGCCGAAGCCGGTCAGATGGATTTTGAGCACGACATCATCAGCCCCGATGCCGACTGGATCAAGGACACGGGCGATGCGATTGCCGCACAGCTCCGCGAGGCGGGCTTCAAGGTGAAGCGAACCGTTCTGCCCGCCAGCACCTTCTACAACGATTGGTCGAAGTACCCGATGTCGGCAACCAACTGGAACCACCGACCGTTGGGAGTTCAGGTGTTGGAACTTGCTTATCGAAGCGGTGCCGCATGGAACGAGACGTCATGGTCCAACCCGCAGTTCGACGAGAAATTGGACGCGGCCTTGGCTGTGCCAGATCCGGTTAAGCGCAAGGCAATCATGAAGGACTTGGAAACGCTTTTGCAAGATTCCGGTATACTCATCCAACCTTACTGGCTGTCGGTGTTTCGCCATTCCACGAAGAACGTTAAGGGCTTCGGAATGCACCCGACATTCGACATCGAGTTAGGGAAGGCCTGGCTCGCCGACGGTGCCTGAAATAGCGGCTGACAAAGCGATCAAGTGGCCTGTCGCAGGCCACTTGATCGGGCGAGGATGCCGCGAAACTTGAAAACCGAGCACATGCTGTGCACCGGGCATGCTGCCAGACGGCGAAGAGGTCCAGGTAACCGCAGTCCGACTGACATATAAGGCAATCAAGTAAGCTGTACTTATACCTGATGGGTGTTTTTTCCCTCTTCAACTGCGCGCCGATCTTGCCGTAAATCAATGTCTACCAACAAGTTCGGATCCTTCGCCATGTCATCGTTCTCCCTCGTCAAGCGCAAAATCGATCCTACGAAAGGAGCTGGTGCTGTTAAGCCGGATGGCAGCATCTATGATAATGATCGCGTGGAGATCGGGCCAACTGATCTCGCATTTGCCGAGTGGGCCGATCAGGGTCTCACAGCGCCTAACCTCGAACGGATGCGAAAGACCCGGCTCGACAGGATTGTGCAGCAACTCCGTCAGCGGGATTACGCCGGAGTGTTGTGCTTTGATCCGATCAACATCCGGTATGCAACCGATTCCTCGAACATGCAAATCTGGATTATGCACAACCCCTCCCGGGCGGCGTTCATTTCCGCGGACGGATATGTCGTGCTTTGGGATTTTCACCGCTGCGGCCACCTGTCGAGCTATCTACCATTGATCAACGAGACCCGAGAGGGCGGCGCAGGATTCTTCTACTTTTCGGCAGGCGATGAGGAGGAGGCGGCAGCCAAGCAATTTGCTGACCAGGTGGACGAGCTTGTGCGCCGCTTCGGCGGTAGGAACCGGCGATTGGCTGTCGACAGAATTGAAATTCCAGGGCTACGCGCACTGGATGCCGTTGGCATCGAGGTCTGCAATGGCATGCAGCTCATGGAGCACGCTCGAGCGATTAAAGGTATCGACGAGATCAATGCGATGCGCTGCTCGCTAGCTACTTGCGAGATCGCAGTCGCCAAGATGCGCGACCAGCTGCAGCCCGGAATAGCCGAGACAGAACTGTGGTCGGTTCTCCATGCGGAGAACATTGCTCGCGGCGGCGAGTGGATCGAGACTCGAATCCTGACGTCAGGACCTCGAACCAACCCCTGGATGCAGGAAGCCGGCCCACGGCGGATCGTTTCAGGTGATCTGCTTGCGTTCGATACCGACATGGTCGGGCCTTACGGCATGTGTGCCGACATCTCTCGAACCTGGTTTTGTGGGGATGGCCGCCCGAGCGACGAACAACGGCGCCTCCACGCGATTGCCTACGAACATATCATGACAAACATGGCCATGCTGAAGCCTGGCGTGTCGTTTACGGAACTAACAGAGCGCAGCCACAGGCTGCCCGCTGAATTTATAGCGCAGCGGTATGGCGTGATGATTCACGGCATTGGGCTTTGCGATGAATATCCTGCAATCGCATATCCCGAGGACTTCGTACCGGGGGCGTTCGACTACGTCCTTGAGCCCGGCATGACCTTATGCGTGGAGGCGTATGTCGGCGCGGTTGGGGGGCGTGATGGTGTGAAGCTCGAAGAACAGGTTCTAATAACGGAAAAAGGGACCGAAAATCTGACCAAGTGTCCGTTTGACAGTGCCTTGATGGTGTAGGCGAGGGGTTTCCAGATTACACCTCGTGAGACAGCGTTCCAGCGTTTCGCGCCGGGTGAGCGCGTAGCGGATCGCATCGGAGCAGTTTTGGATTTTCAGGAGACCTTGCCCAGTTCCTTTTCCCACTGCTCGAAGAGGCTCGCGACGACGGCCGCGGACTTTCCGTGACGCAGCGCAGCGCGGCTATCTGCATCCTTGCCACTGACCTCATCGAGGTCCCTGGCGACAGCAATAAGGTGCATCACGTCTACACCGTCGAACGGCCGGCTTGTAATGGCCATAGCTCTTGCGAACGCGGCCATCGACGATCTCAGTGCGCTTCTCGCTTTTACCATAGACATAGGCGCCGGCGTAGAATGGGTTCTTCAGGATCGAGATCACGTTGCGGTAACGGATCGGAACCCAGTCGAAGGACACCATCTTCTTGCCGTCGGAGGGTCTGGGGAAATGCACGCCATCGTCGATCATCGAGATCAGGACCTGGCGCGCACTGCCGAGTTCGCGGAAACGCGCGAAGATCAGGTGAATGGTCTCCTGCAGGCGCATGTCGGGATCGAACCCGAGACCGTAATCGCGGTGCCAGACATAGCCGAAGGGCACGGAGATGCGCAGTTCCCCGCGCTGTGCCTTGGCGCGGGCGGCCTCGTACATGCGGGCACGCAGCACGCCGAGCTCGAACTCGCTGATGCTGCCCTTCATGCCGAGCAGCAGTCGATCGTTCGGCAATCCTGGATCGTAAATCCCGTCCAGATCGATCACGCGTGCATCGACTTCGCCGCACAACTCGAGCAGCCGATGCCAGTCCGGCCCGTTGCGCGACAGACGGGAAGCTTCCAGGCAAAGCACGGCGCCGACCTGGCCGGTGCACAGATCGTCGACCAGGCGCTCGAAACCGGGCCGCTCGACGGCCCCGCTTGCGGTTCATCCCAGATCCTCGTCGATCACCTCTACTTTGCGGAATCCCCAGCGCCGCGCGACTTCGACAAGCTCATATTGCCGACGCTGGCTCTCGAGGTTGAGCTGGACCTGCGCCTGAGTGGACTGACGCACATAGACGACGGCCTTGCGCTTGAGGACGGCAGTCGGAATCAGATTACCGCTCGTCATCGCAGCTCTCCTCCTCCGTTGCCACGCCGGCGGCGGCCATCAGTACGTTGGCGAGCCGGGCGATCACTATGGTCTGTTGCGCTGAACTCAGCCCGTTCAGCTTCTGCGAGTCGTGAACGCCCGCAATTCCAAGCGCATCGACATCGAGCGCGCCGACCTCCAGGAACTGCCCGTCCGGCGCACATCCGACTAGCGTCGCATTCTCCAAGTGCTTCAGGGAAATTCATGGGCTCGCGCCCAGCCATTTGCAGGCCGTTCACACGAGATAGCGCTCCGACCTATGGTCGGAGTTCCTCAGACTGAGATAAAACCCAGTCAACGAGCTTTTTCGTTTTTTCGCTCTGGCCAAGCCTGTCATTCGCGACAAGGAAAAAAGCCCGATCCGTTCTGATTTCATCCGGGAGCGGACGGATAAGATTTCTGTTCTTAAGGTGATATTGGTTGGTGAAGGACCAGCCGAGCGCTATGCCTTCACCTGACAGGGCCGCCTGAAATGCCAGCTGATAATCATTGAAAACTATGTCGGCTCGGACCCGACTCGGGTCTCCCCCCGCCAGATCGATCCATTCAGACCAACTCATGCGTTTACGATATGCGTCAGAACAGTGGATTAGCTGATGATGAATGAGATCGTCGACGCAGCGCAATTGCGGATGTGAAGCCAAGTACGTCGAGGAGCACACGGGAAAGATAATTTCGTTCGATATGAACCAGGAGTTGCTGCGATTGAAATCTCGCCGACGCACCCATACCGTTACGTCAATCTCATCGTCGGGCTCCACATCCCGATCCGTCGCCACAACCTTAATCCTTATATCAGGATGCTCCTGCTGGAAGTGATAAAGCTGCGGTGCCAACCAATGCGCGGCAAGCGACATCGACGCCGCAAAACTTAGATACTTCGTTCCTCGATCGGAAATTTTCTCAAAAGCTTGCTCGATTCTGCGGAAGCCAGCCCGCACTTCGTCGTAAAGCTCTGACCCGGCTTCGGTCAGTCTTACACCGCGATTGTCTCGCGCGAAAAGCACAACTCCGCAGTGCTTTTCAAGGGTCTTTATGGATAGCGACACACTCGGCTGAGTTACATTCAACTCCATGGCCGCGCGCTTGAAGCTGAGGTTGCGAGCGGCAGCTTCGAACACGAAAAGGGAATGCGTTGATGGGACCAATGCACGGAGCTTTGACATAAGTCATGCCTATACCAGACATTTTCTTTTCGGTCTACCGATCGCGTTGCACAGCGTGCTCTATTCGCCCGTAGTGACTTATGGCGGAACCTCGGCGCGACACAGCACGACCCGCCTTGAAAGGCGGGACCGCTGTGACTTCATCGAAGAATCTCACGAACAAACGGATCGTTGTAGAGGGCCCGAATCCGGACCCGACTACTTCCGGCTGGTATGCTACTTCGGGTCCTGAGCTGGAGATGGTGCAGCAGCAAGGCGAAAATTCGTGCGACTGCCTTGTAATTGGCGCGGGGTGGATGGGTCTGCACGCTGCTCGCCGATATGCTGAACTCAACTCCCAATCCTCTGTGGTGCTGGTCGATGCCGGACGCATCGGGAACAACGCATCCGGTCGCTGCATGGGCTTTGTGATCGACCTAGCGCACAATCCACGCAAACGCGATTTCCTAGAAGACATCAAAGGCAATAATGAAGAGCTCTTCGTCAACCGAGAGGGAATTGAGTATATTCGAAGCGCGGTCGAAGAGTATGGAGTCGATTGCGACTGGGACCCTCAAGGGAAATTTCATTCCGCAGCCACGGATCTTGGGGTCAAGGACCTGCAGAATTTCGCGTCCGCGCTCGACAGGTTAGGGCAGAACTACAGCTGGGTTGAGAAGCCGGAGATGCAAGCAATGACCGGCAGCAAGCACTATATCAAAGCGCTCCATCATCCGGGCACGATTCTCCTACAGCCGGCTAAATACCTGAAGAACGCCACGCGTCAGTTACCCGCCAACGTGATGGTTCATGAGAACACGCCGATTACTGCGATACAGTTCGGTACTTCCAGGCATATCTGCGAAACGCCCAACGGCAGGATTGCCGCCGGAAAGGTCATTATCTGCACGGCAGGCTATCTCACCAGGTTCGGGTTTTTCGAGAACCGAGCCATACCACTATACACGTTCGCTAGCATGACGAGGCAGCTCACTCCAGCTGAACTCGCTCAGGTCGGCAACCGGCAGACATATGGCCTGATACCAGCCAACAGCTTTGGGACGACAGTTCGACGCACCGCCGACAACCGCCTGTTCCTCAGAAACGTGTACGCCTATGCGACCAATTTCAAAACTTCGACGCAGGACGTGATGAGGGCTCGGATCCAGCAACAGGTTGCGTTTGATCGTCGCTGGCCCGCCCTTTCTTCCATTGGCTTCGAGGCCAGTTGGGGCGGCCTGCTGACTCTCGCTCAGAACGGCGGGATGGTTTTCGGTGAGTTGACGAGCAACGTCTTTGGCGCAGCGTTCTGCAACGGAACGGGCGTCGCAAGGGGCGCGGCGTTCGGGAAAGCGGTCGCGGAGTTGGCCGCCGGACAAAGCTCGCCCGTGATCGACATTCTTCAGAAAAGGGCTGTGCCGAGCAGACCCTATCCAAAACTTGTCACAGCATTGGGCGTTCGCTTTCTAACAGCGTTGCGTTTCAAGCAGGCAGGCGACGAGGTTTAAGTTCAACATAGCGTAAAGTATATCTCGCCGCCAAAATAGATCGAGGAGTGACGGACATGGCCAACCTAAGAGGAATCAACCTTGCGATGCAGACCCCCTTCCATAAGGACGGGTCTATCGATTTCGCCCGCTGGGATAAACTGCTTGACCAGTATCTGGAAACCGGCATGCATGGATTCGTGCTCAGCTCGGGGACTGGGCAGCATGCCTATCTGACCGAGGCCGAGTGCAACAAGCTGTTCGAAACCGGTGTGAAGCGCGTCAACGGCCGCGCTGCGGTAACCGCTCAGACGTCGGCGCTGAATCTGCAGGAAGTGATCCGTCGCTCCAAGGCCGCCCAGGATCTCGGCGTCGATGCGCTGATGATCCTGCCGCCGTTCTTCGAAGGCCCCAAGCATGACGACGGCATCTTCGCCTTCTACGAGGCGGTCTGCAGGGAAGTCTCCATTGACGTGATCGGCTATAACATTCCCGGCGCCACCGGAATCGAGCTCACCCCCAGGCTGTACACCCGGCTTTTGGAGCTGGACAATTTCAACTTCATCAAGGACAGCTCAGGCGATCTATGCAAGCAACAGGCGCTGTTGGCATGCGGGGGCAATATCCTGAACGGCGCCGACCCGAATGCACCATTCTCCTTCATGTTGGGTACGGCAGGTACGATTTGGGGCTGCGCCAATATTTTTCCGCGCGAGGCTGTCCAGCTCTTCAACCTTATCGATAGCGGCAACCACGCCGAGGGCCTGAAGCTGTGGCAATCTATGTTCCCGATCGTCGCTTACTGCTGGCAGAATGACTACATCCCGGCCGTCAAGGCGGCATCGCGCCAGATGGGCTTTGACGGTGGCACCGTGCGGGCGCCCGTTTGCGAGGTGGGTCCGGACGAAGAGGTAAAAATAACAGCGGCTCTTAAGCCTTTGCAGTTGGCGAGGGCGGCCTAGCCGAACGAGCCAACACCGCACTGTCAACCTGGAATCCCGATCATGAATAGCCAAGAAGTTCGCTTGCGCAATGACCTTGCCGCAGCGTTTCGCTGGACCGCGCGCCTCGGTTTGCACGAGGCGACTGCGAACCATTTCTCGGTCGTAATCGATGAGGAGGGCGGTCGGTTTCTCATGAATTCGAACATGGTGCATTTCTCGCAAATCAAGGCGCGGGATTTGCTCCTGCTCAGTTCGGCCACGAATGAGGCGCCGAGAGGTCCTGACTCGCCAGACCGCACCGCGTGGGAATTGCATTCATACCTTCATCGGAACATCCCGGGGGCGCAGTGCATTCTGCACACCCACATGCCCTACGCAACGGCCTGGAGCTGCCTGGAAGATCCGGAGATTCTGCCGATCTGCCAGAATTCGGCGCGGTTCTATGGCAACGTAGCCTACGACAAAGACTACGGCGGAATGTTCGCGGATTCCGAGGAGCCGGCGCGCGTCGCCAAGCTCCTCGATGACAAGGATGTCATGCTCCTTGGCGGGCACGGCGTGATGGTTGTGGGCCCTAGCGTGGCGCATGCCTTCGATACGCTCTATCACTCTCGAACGCGCCTGCATGAACCTCGTGCTGGCCCATTCCACCGGGAATCCAGTCAAGCGTCTGCCACATGAAGTAGCGGCTAAGACGGCGCGGCAGTGGCGAGAATACCAGGGATTCTCCGAAGGGCACTTTCGCGCTCTTGTCTCGATACTCGACAAGGAAGACCCGGGTTATCGGCTGCAACCGGCTGTCGCTGCCTGAGAATTGGAATTTCCATGACAAGTTTTACTCGTAATGATGCCCTCTCGATCGCTGCTGCGCTAAGGATGCCTTCACGCCCGTTCATCGGTGGCGATTACCGCAACCCCACGGCCGGAAGATCATTTAAGAGTGTCAATCCGGCCACCGGAGAAGTTCTTGCGGAAATCGAGGGCTGCAGCCCATCCGACGTGGATGCCGCTGTGGCGGTCGCGAAAGCTACGTTCGAGTCCGGCGTGTGGTCGCAGAGACACCCATCCGAACGCAAGGCCGTGCTGCTTCGTTTTGCGGAGCTGATCAACAAGAACCTGCAGGAGCTCGCGGTACTGGAAAGCCTGGATTCGGGCAAGCCTATCACCGACTGTTTCACGGTCGACGTGCCGTTCACGGCCAGCACGATCGCTTGGCACGCTGAAGCCCAGGACAAGCTGTTCTCCAGAATCGCGTCGACCGACAGCAATGCGCTCGGGATGATCGTACGCGAGCCGCTGGGTGTGGTCGGCCTTGTGCTGCCTTGGAACTTCCCCATGCTCATGGCTGGCTGGAAGCTGGGTCCGGCCTTGGCTACCGGGAACTCCGTAGTGCTGAAGCCATCGCAGATGACGACGTTGACCGCACTGCGCATGGCGGAGTTGGCGGTCGAGGCAGGGCTCCCGGCGGGTGTCTTGAACGTCGTGACCGGATCGGGTCAGGTCGGAGAGGCGCTCGGTCTTCACCGGGACGTCCGGGTCATTTCGTTCACTGGTTCCACCGAAGTTGGGCGAATGTTCCTTGATTACTCCCGGCGCTCGAACCTCAAGCGAATAGTGCTGGAGCTGGGCGGAAAGAATCCCGCTGTTGTGTTAGCCGACGCGCCAAACCTCGACTTTGTGGCCGAGCAGCAGGCCTTCTCAATTTTGACCAATATGGGCCAGAACTGCGCCTCGAACAGCCGACTGATCGTGCACAGGGCGATCAAGGACGAATTGGCCGAAAAGATCGTCGCCGCTTGCGGGAACTGGAAACTGGGCGATCCTCTGGAGCCGTCCACCCAGCTCGGCCCAGTGGTGGGCGCAAACCACTGCAACAACATCAAGAAGTATCTTGAGAAGGGACGCGCTGAGGGTGCGACACTCGCCTGCGGCGGTAACCAGTTGGATCGGCCCGGATACTTCATCGAGGCGACGGTGTTCGACCGCGTCACGCCCGACATGACCATCTACCGCGAAGAGATCTTTGGCCCCGTGCTGACCATCACCGAAGCGCGGGACGAAGATCACGCGATCGAGCTGGCCAACGATACAGAATATGGGTTAACGGCGTCGCTTTACACCACGGACCTGGGGAAGGCTCACAAGCTTTCACGGCGGATCAACGCGGGCACCGTCTCTGTGAACTGCTACTCCGAAGGCGAAATCACGACGCCGTTCGGCGGCTTCAAACAGTCTGGCTTCGGAGGACGCGACAATGGCTTGGAGGCCCATGAGCAGTACACGGAAGTGAAGACCGTCTGGATGAACTTGGCGGCGCCGGCCCGGACCGGAGAGTTAAGACGATGAAATCGGTCCGCGTCGTCGCGGGGAACCCACAGTTCGTCCCCCAGAACATCGAACGCCCAAAGTTGTCGGCGGGCGCAGTTCGTGTCCGCATACAGGCTGCGTTTTTGCCGCCCTATTTCGAGCATTTGCCCTCAGGCAGTTGGCAGACGCCTCCACGACCCTTCACTCCCGGTCAGTGCGCGATTGGGATCGTCGAGGAAACAGCCGATCCGGACTGTGCTTTGCGTCGCGGTCAATCGGTTTATTGCGACATGTATATCGAAGGTCCGGGATCCGAGGCCGACCACGGATTCATCGGTTGCTTCGGTTTGACGCCGGCCGCAGGCCGGCATCTCGGCAAATGGCCGAACGGCACCTTTGCCGAGGAGTTCGTCGGTCCGGAACATTGCTTTTCACCCATTCCCGATGGCGTGCGCACGCCGCCTGAAATTCTGTGTCGGCTGGGATGGTTCGCAACTGCTTTGGCTGGCTTCAGGCGAGGGGGCTTCCAACCGGGTAGAGTCGTCGCAATCAACGGTGCCGCGGGCCTGCTCGGCACCTCCGCTGCTGTCGTGGCCTTCATCGGAGCGGCCCAAGTGCGGCTTGTGGGACGGAGGACTTCGGTTCTTCGGGAGGTGGCTGCTCTGGACAGCCGCATCGTGGTGGAAGATCCGGATGATCAATCCCCGCTGGACTTAGTCCTCGACTGCGCCGGGGGCGAAAACGCCTCGACATCGGTGGCCCTGTCAGAACGGCTGCGTCGCTTCGGGACTGTCGCGTTTGTCGGCGCCCTGACCGCGCGTGCGGCCTTCAACACAAGCCTGTTGATGCGCAACAGCAACAGTGTGGTGGGCTCGTTCTGGTTCCCTCACGAGTTGGCCGCAGACGTACTGGCACTAATCGCTGCGGGCACGATCGATCTGCCGGCTTTCCGCGCTGAAACTTTCGATACCGATCAAATCGTAGCCGCGATGAAGCACAGCGTCCAGCATTCTGGCGGGTTGGTTCATGTCGCGCTTAAACCTTGAACGAGAGTAAGATGTCCACTCTTCCGGAAGAAGCACAGGTAGTCATCATCGGCGGCGGCATCGGCGGCGCGTCGATCGCGTACCACTTGGCCAAGCGCGGCGTATCCGATGTTCTCCTGTTGGAGCGTGACCGGCTGACATGCGGCACGACCTGGCATGCGGCAGGTCTGGTAGGCACGCTTTGGCCCACGAAGAACATGACCCAGCTCGGCGCCTATTCGCACCGCCTCTATCAGGAGCTCGAAGCGGAAACCGGTCAGGCTACCGGATACAAGCGCAACGGTTCGATCTCGCTCGCACAGACATCATCGCGCCTCGAGGAATTGACCCGTACCGCCGACATGGCGCGCGTCTTTGGAGTCGAAGTCGAAGTCGTCGGGCCAAAAACGCTTGGAGAACTTTATCCCAGCATCGACACCAGCGATCTGATCGGTGGCCTCCATTTGCCGAAGGACGGCCAGACCAATCCGATCGATGTCACCATGGCGCTGGCCAAGGGTGCGCGCATGAATGGCGCTACCGTCCGCGAAGGCGTAACCGTCACCAGGATCCTGACAGACGGCGGCAGGGTAACGGGCGTTGAGACCAACCAAGGCACGATCCGCGCCAGGAAGGTAGTTCTGACAGGTGGTATGTGGTCGCGTGACCTGGCCAAGCAGGTTGGAGTGGTGCTGCCGCTGTTCGCCTGCGAGCACTACTATGTGGTGACCGAGCCGGTTCCAGGTTTGCCCAGCAAGCTGCCCATCATGCGGGATCTGGACCACGGCGTCTATTTCAAGGAAGACGCCGGCAAGCTGCTGATCGGCTTCTTCGAGGACAATGCTAACCCGCTGCCGATGTCCAAGGTGCCCGCCGATTTCAGCTTCGGCGAATTGCCCTACGAGATCGACCATTTCGAGAAGTATCTCGAAAGGGCCATGATCAGGTATCCAGAGTTGGAGAAGATCGGCATTTCGACCTTCTTCAACGGCCCGGAGAGCTTCACCACAGACAATCAGCACCTGATGGGTGAGGCGCCCCTTTTGAAGAACTTCTTTGTCGCGTGCGGTTTCAACAGCCGCGGCATCGGCGGCGCCGGCGGCATTGGCAAAGTGATGGCTGAATGGATCGACCTTGGCTATCCACCGATGGACGTCTGGGAAAGCGATTGCCGCCGCGCCATGCCTTTCCAGGGCGACGAGACCTATCTGGAAAACCGGGTGGCCGAAGCGCTCGAGCGTTCCTACGCCATGCACTGGCCCTACTTTCAATATCGCTCAAGCCGAGGCATCCGCAAATCGCCTTTCTACGACCGCCTCGTTGAGTTGGGCGCGGTACATGGCGAGGTCGCAGGCTGGGAGCGTCCAAATTGGTACGCGCCGAAGGGCGTCAAACCGGAGTATGAGTATAGCTACGGCCGTCAGAACTGGTTCCCGTATGCCGCACAGGAGCACAACAACGTTCGCGAGAACGTCGGCTTCTACGATTTGACTTCCTTGGCCAAGTTCAAAGTCACCGGCCGTGACGCCGAGACTCTCCTGCAGCGCCTCTGCTGTGCCGACGTCGCGGTGCCGGTTGGCAAGCTCGTTTATACGCAATGGTTGAACGAACGCGGTGGGATCGAAGCGGATCTGACCGTGGTGAAGATGGGCGAAGATGAGTTCATGATCGCCACTCCCTGCGGCAGCCATGTGAAGGACTGGTCTTGGGTGATGAGGCATGTCGCGAAAGAGGAAAATGTTGAAATCACCGATATCACCGATCAGTTCGGGGTAATCGCGCTCCAGGGCCCGAACGCACGCGCGGTCTTCCAATCGATGACCGAAGAAGACCTTTCCAATGAGCATTTCGGCTTCGGCACCGGCCGCTGGATGACCGCGGGCAAAGTGCGGCTTTGGGCGCAGCGGATCTCCTATGTCGGAGAACTCGGCTGGGAAATCTATATCCCGGCAGCGGATGCCGCAGCCTTCCTCGACGCGCTGCTTGATGCTGGAAAATCTTACGACCTGCGCCCCGTCGGAATGCATGCGGTCGATGCGATGCGCATGGAAAAGGGATTTCGGCACTGGGGCCACGACATTGTCTACGAAGACAACTTGGTCGACTCCGGCTTGTCGTTCACGGCCAAGCCAAACAAGAACGTTCCGTTCATCGGGCGTGACGCATTCCTGGAGCAGAAAGCAGCCGGCATTGGCAAGAAGCGGATGGTTTCCTTCCTTTTGGAAAGCCCGGAACCGCTCCTCTTCCACAATGAGCCCATTCAGATGAACGGCAAACCGGTGGGCTATCTCACCTCCGGCAACTACTCTCATCATCTTGGCGCGGCCATCGGCATGGGATATGTCGGCGCTGACGAACCCGTTACAGCTGAGTTCATCGCCAAGGGTGCATTTACCATCCTGGTTAACGGGCGCGCTGAGCCCGCGAAAGCCAGCCTGAAGCCGTTCTACGACCCGGCATCAGAGCGCATGCGCGCATGACCGACGGGCGCTAACAATGCAACTTGGCAAGCCAATCGCGGAGTATACTTCATTGAAAGACCTATTTTCGCTTGACGGAAAAGTCGTCCTGATCACCGGTTCCACGCGCGGGCTTGGTTGGGCCTCCGCTCAGGCAGCGGCCGAGGCTGGTGCGACTGTGGTGCTGCATGGACGCACGGAAGCCGCCGGAAAAGCGCGCAAGGAAGAACTGGAGGGGCAAGGCCTGAATGCCGACTACCTTGCCTTCGACATGGCTGATCACGATGCTGTTGCCGCGGCGATCCCCACGATCGTCCAGCGTCATGGCAGCATATGGGGCTTGGTGAACAATGCAGGTATGCTGTTGCACAACTCCATCTGGGATGAGACCGCCGAAACCTACGAACGGATAATGGCGGTCCACATGGTCGCGCCATTTCTGCTTTCCAAGGCGGCCGCCGCCGAAATGAGGAAATCGGATGGCCCGGATCGGGGCCGGATCGTAAACATTTCATCGATCGCTTTCTCCAGCCCGCGCGCCGGAATTTGTAACTACACCTCGGCGAAAGGGGCGATCGTAGGGTTCACCAGGGCCGCATCGGCAGAACTGGGAGCCTATGGTATCCGCGTCAACGCCATCGCGCCCGGATACTTCGTGACCGACATCAACAAGGAACGACTTCAAGACGCGACTTTTGCGAACAAAATCAAGGTGCGCACACCAGCGGAACGCTGGGGCGACCCGTCAGAGCTGGGCGGCCCAACTGTGTTCCTGCTGTCGAATGCGTCGTCCTACGTCAACGGCCAGTTGCTGTATGTGGACGGCGGCATGAGCCACTTCCTTCACAGCGTTTAGAGGAGAGCAAATATGGCTGGTCGTCTTGATGGTAAGGCCGTACTCGTCACCGGTGCAGGCTCTATGGGGCCTGGCTGGGGTAACGGGAAGGCTGCTGCGGTGCTCTTCGCTCGCGAAGGCGCCAAAGTTCTAGCAGCGGACCTGAACAAGGCTGCAGCAGAGGAGACCGCGGAGATCATTCGTGGCGAGGGCGGACAGGTGCAAGTATTCGCCGGAAACGTTACCGACGAGCAGTCGGTCAAGGACATGGTTGCAGCGTGCGTAGAGGCGTTCGGTAGCTTGGACGTGCTGCACAACAACGTCGGCATTCTCAAGGCCGGCAGCCCCTTAGACACCACGGTGGAAGATTGGGATCGTATCCTGAACATCAACACGAAGGCGTTCTTCTTGCCCTGCAAGCACGCGCTGCCCCAAATGCTGAAGCAAGGCGCGGGATCTATCATCAACATCTCGTCGATCTCGGGTTTCCGCAATCTGGGCGCGCCATACATCGCCTATAACACCTCGAAGGGCTCGGTCGTGTCGTTCACACGGAACCTGGCCGCGACATACGCCGCGCAGGGCATACGCGCGAACTCCATCCTTCCCGGCATCATCGACACCCCGATGGCTCGCGATGCCACCATCCAGAACAGCGGAAAATCAGAGACCGAGATCGACTTTGACGCGGTGGCGAAGACGCGTGCCGCTCGTATTCCGATGAAGCGGACGGGCACTGCGTGGGACATCGCGAAAGCCGCGCTTTTCCTGGCAAGTGATGACTCTGCCTACATCACGGGCTCGGAGATCTACGTGGATGGAGGTCTGAATTGTACCGCCTAGCGCAAGCTGCGGCAAACGTCAGCCCAAGTAGCTAGACCAACGATCAAGTCAAACCAATAGGAGCTCGTCGTCTTAGGCGACGAGGGGGTCGAGTTGCGTCCAAAAATGATGAAGATCAGAAACGCCGAACAAATCGTTTCCCATGGCCATGCGGCGTCGCGCAAGGTCGTGCTCGAGATTGCAGACCGGACGCTGGCGCGGCTCGACAGCTACAGGAGGATCAAGAGCATAGCGTACATGGAGGGCGCAGTCCTCCATATCGGCACAAGATCCTGGGACCTGTCGAAAAAACGAAACGTCTATCTCTTCGGTGCCGGCAAGGCCTGCAACCACATGGCGATGGCGCTGGACGAGATCCTCGATGACTACCTGACGAAGGGCGTGGCGATCGTGAAGATCGCCGAGGAAACCGACGTGTTCCGCAAGACCCAGGTCTTTGTCGGCGGCCACCCTCTGCCTAACGAGGAGGGCTACCGCGCTTCGAAGATGATGATCGATCTCGTCCACAAGTCTGGGCCCGAAGATCTGTTCATCGTCGTCATCAGCGGCGGCAGCTCGGCGCTCATGTCCTGCCCGATCGAAGGCATCACCTTGCAGGACGAGATCGAAGCCACAGACGTGCTGCTGAAGTCCGGTGCCGGCATCTACGAGATCAATGCCTTGCGCCGCCACATCTCTGCGATGAACGGCGGAATGCTGGCAAAGCGCATCCAGGACGTCGGCGCTGAGCTGATCGGCTTTGGCATCTCCGACGCAGTTGGCTCACCCGCCACGGGCGACATCAGCGCACCCTACGCGGCGTACAAGAGCACGCCGATCGGGCCTGACCCAACAACGCTGGACGACGCGCGCGCTACGATCATCAATCGCGACCTCGCCGACCGTCTGCCGCGATCGATAGTCGACTATCTGATGAATGCGGGTCCCCAAGGTGAAACGCCGAAGGCCTTTCCAGATAACACCTACTTCCTGCTCAATACGCTGCCCGACAGCTGCATCTACGCCAAGCAGATCTGTGACGAGATGGGCATTCCCGCTCTGATCGTGTCCTCCTTCCTGGAAGGAGAAAGTCGCGACGCCGGCATATTCTTCGCCTCTATGGCGCGCGAAATTCAGACCTATGGCAACCCCATCAAACCGCCTTGTGTGCTGCTGAGTTCAGGGGAGGTGACGACCTTTATCCCCGACAACAGCGTGATCAAGGGTCGTGGCGGGCCGGGCCAGGAGATGGCGGCAGGCTTCGCAATCGCCGCGGCCAAAGCGCAAGGCGCATGCCTGCTTTCCATTGACACTGAAGGCACCGACGGCACAACCAGGGTGGCGGGCGGCATTACCGACAGCAACAGTTTCCAGTCTGCCTCCGACAAGGGCATCAGCCTTTTTCGTGCCCTGCGCGAACACAGCTGCTTCGAGGCGCTCGATGCGATCGGTGACGTCGTGTTCACTGGCAACACCGGTACCAACCTGTGTGACCTGAACATCATGTATGTCCCCGAGGCGAACCAGCGGTGACTGGCATGGAAGACAGGATCGTCGCACTCCGGGCTCAGCAGATCATCGACTGTAAATGTCGGCCTGCCATCGAAGTCGAAGTTCGCACGCAGAGCGGGGCCGTAGGTCGAGGCGCGGCACCGACCGGCACATCAGTAGGCATGCATGAAGCGCATGTGCTGCGCGACGGCGATCCGTCCACGTACAACGGCCTGAGCGTACATAAGGCGGTCGCCAAGGCGATGGATGTCATCGCGCCGGCCCTGAAGGGCATGAACGTGTTCGATCAGCGTTCGATCGACGAGATCATGATCGCCCTCGACGGGACGCCTGAAAAGAAGGTCCTAGGCGGTAACACAACCTACTCGGTTTCCATCGCAGCCTTCCGAGCCGCGGCGGATTCCCTGCGCATCCCGCTTTACGCCCACATCGCCGGGGCTGATGTCCAGACCGTGCCGGTCCCCTGCTTCAACGTCATCAATGGCGGCCATTACGAACACCTGACCCAATCGTTCAACGAGTTCTTGATCGTCCCCTATGGGACGGACAGCGTTGATTTTGCGATCGAGATGGCGGTCGCCGTGTTCCAGAAACTCGCGACCGTCCTCACCGAGCACTTGGGTCATAAGCCGCAGGTGGCTTCCTCCTACGGCTATGCCGCGCCATCGGACGATCCTGAGTTGATCCTGACGCTCATGCAGCGCGCCATCGATGCGTGTGGCTACACTGGCAAGATCGCTTTCGCGCTCGATTGCGCCTCGAGCGAGATGTATGACAGAACAACTGGCACCTATCTCCTAAAGAGCAAGAGGGTCACGTCGAACGAGCTCATCAGCTACGCCAAGACGCTGACGCAAAAATTCGATCTCGTCTTCATCGAAGACCTGCTCGACGAGAACGATTGGGAAGGGCATCAGAAGGCGGTCCAGGCGCTCGATCGCACCATCGTTCTGGGCGACGATCTGACGGTCACAAACATCCAGTTCCTTAAACGCGCCTACGAACTCAAGGCCGTGGACGGCTTCATATTGAAGCCGAACCAGGTCGGCACGATCACCGAGGCGTTCGACGCCTACCGCTTTGCCAAGGACCATAACATGCTTGCCGTGCCCTCCGGGCGCTCGGGCGGGGTCGTTGACGACGTTGTCATGGATTTCTCTGTCGGTCTCCAAGTGCCCTTGCAGAAGAACGGCGCGCCTCGATCCGGCGAGCGTATTGAAAAGCTGAACTTCCTCATGCGGGCCAATGCGGCGAGCCCGGGTTGCCGCCTCTATGACATCTCAAACCTCGTCAAATTCTGACCGCGAAAGGGCTGCCGCCAATGTATCCTAAGATCGACTTTCTCTACCTTTCCGAATCGGACACGATTGAGGCCGGCGTGTTGGATGCGGCCCGTTGCGTTGACGTCTGCGAGGAGACATTCAGCCTCCTCGGCAAGGGCGACTACTTGATGGGGGGCGCCAACCATAACAATCACGGCATGAACATTGTTTTTCCGAGGGAAACGAAATTTCCGAACATGCCGGTCGCCGGTCCCGACCGCCGGTTTGCCGCTATGCCGGGATATCTGGGCGGCCGCTTCGATGTCTGCGGCAACAAATGGTACGGCTCCAATCACGCGAACGCGGAAAAAGGCCTGCCGCGGTCAATCCTGACCATGATGCTGAACGACAAGGACACCGGCGCGCCGCTTGCGCTGATGTCCGCCAATCTGCTGAGCGCTGCGCGAACCGGCGCCGTGCCGGCAGTCGCGGCGAGACATCTTGCCAACAAAAACGCGAAGAGCATTTCCGTGATCGGCTGCGGCCCGATCAACAAGGCATGCGTCACAGCCATCATGACGCAGCTCGGATCGATAGAGAAGGCCGTTTGCTTCGACCTCTTCCTAGACAAGGCTAAGAATCTCGCCGACTGGATGAGCACGGAATACGGGATTGAAGCGGTGGGCGTGGACGACGCCGAAGCGGGCTTCCGCGACGTTGACGTGATCACCGTCGCGGCCTCGCGCCTTAAACCGCTTCATTTCAAGGATGAATGGATCAAAGAGGGTGCCACGATCCTGATTTCCGGGCCGGTACACTCCGATGAAAGCTTTTGGACCAATGCTCGAATCGTTTATGATCACACGTCGTTGCATGAGGCCTATGTCGAGGACGCCATCGCTTCCGGCAACAAGGATGGATACTATAGCGTCGTTATTGGCGGGCCGTTTTATCGGTTGATTGATGCCGGCAAGTTGCCAACCCTGAAGGATTCAATCGGTCTTGGCGCTGTCGTGAACAAGGAGAAGCCGGGACGGCAGAGCCCTGCCGATCGGATCGTCTTTATCGCCTGCGGCATGGCCGTGTTCGACATCAGCTGGGGTTACGAGATCTATGCAAACGCGAAGCAAGGAGGCATTGGGACACGTCTACGCCTGTGGGACAAACCGCACCTGGGGTAACGAGCAAAAAGATTAGCTTGTACACAAATGCCGGCGTCAAGCGTGGCGATGCTCGGTTGGATGACAGGCTTCGTATCGATCTCGGATACCGAAGGTCAATCCTTGCTCATCGAATTGCGCTCTCGTCCTGCGCCTCGAGTGCCTTCTTGATTTCCAGTGTGTGCCCACTCGCCTTTGCTTTCGGCAAACACGTGAACCTTGCTATGACAGGTTCGAGCACGGCCCTTTCTCTCCAACGCGCTCGCGTGCCATCTAAGCTGAATCGAGCGCAGTCGAATGCGCTGAAGGCGGCACTCATGCGCTACACGCTCGACGGCCACTTCGGCCCGCTGCTCGACGCCGATGATGACCGGCTGGCGCGCTCCAGCGCGCTGCAGCGGACAGGTTTACCAGGGACGCCAGATCATCCACATAAGCTGCACTTATACCTGCCCCATTTTTTCCCCACTTCCGATGCCCCGCATCCCAGTATAGCTTTCACCTAGCCCTTTCGCTGCCACCAAGGGATGGCATCGTCGCCACCGGGAGCCATGAAGGCGTGAAGGGCTAGGTTCGGTCGGCAAATCAATCATAGTCTTTGGGAGGTTCAGATGCGATTCTTCAACAGGCAGGGTAAGCCTATGCCTAAGCTATTCGACAATCTCGCCGAAGAGACAAAAAAGGGCGGGATGGACCGGCGCGAGTTCCTGGCGCTTGCATCGATCTTCGGTGCGTCCACAGCCGTAGCGTACTCGATGCTGGATGTTTTGCCGTCAGCACATGCCGAAGAAGCAGGAAAAAAAGGCGGAGCGTTGCGAATTTCCATGGGAGTCACTCCGCCGAGTGATCCTCGACTAGCGCACGATCCAACAACAGGTAATATATCCCGTCAGTTCCTAGATCCTTTGGTCAAATACACCCGTGAATACACTTTCGAACCCTGGCTTCTCGAAAGTTGGGAGACGACTGACGACGCCACACAGTATCTCCTGCACGTGCGGAAGGGTGTCAAGTGGAACAACGGCGACGATTTTACTGCAGATGACGTGATGTTCAACCTGCTACGTTGGTGCGAAAAAGACGTGCCTGGAAACTCGATGGCGGCGCGCATGGCAACGCTCATTGATGATAAGACAGGCAAAGCGCTGGACGGCGCCATCACAAAAGTTGACGACTACACGGTTAAACTTACGCTGCCGAAATCCGATATCACAATCATCGCTGGGTTTGCAGATTATCCCGCGTTGATCGTTCACCGGAACTTCGAAAAGAACGGCTCGAATATCGTTGGTCATCCCGTTGGCACGGGGCCGTTTGAACTGGTGTCATGGGACGTAAACCAAAAGGCTGTGGTAAAGCGTCGGACAGACGGAAGCTGGTGGGGCGGTGAAGCATACTTGGACGAAGTCCAATTCATTGACTATGGCAGTGATGCGTCCGTTGTTCTGAGCGCCTTCGAGTCAGGCGAAATAGATGCGAACACTTCGACGTCCGCAAATGATATCGCCACATATGACGAACTCGGGTTGGTGAAAAGCGAGGCGAAGACAGCGACAACGCTCGTGTGTCGCACAAAGTTCACAAACAAGCCCTACGATGACCAACGGGTGCGCAATGCATTACAATTGGCAGTCGACAATAGTGCTGTGCTGCAGATCGCCTACACTGGCTACGGAACCGTTGCTGCGAACTACCACGTAGCACCAATACATCCCGAGTATTACCCGGTTCCGGAGAAAAAACGAGATGTTGAGGCTGCCAAGCGCCTGATGGCCGAAGCCGGTCAGATGGACTTCGAGCACGAAATTATTGGTCCCGACGTGGATTGGCTGAAGGACTCGGCCGATACGATTGCCGCGCAGTGGCGCGAGGCCGGGTTCAAAGTGAAGCGGACAGTTCTGCCCGGTAACACTTTTTACAACGATTGGATGAAATACCCGCTTTCAGCCACGAACTGGAACATGCGGCCGCTCGGCGTCCAGGTGCTGGCGCTCGCTTATCGAAGTGGCGCTGCATGGAACGAGTCATCGTGGTCAAACCCGGAATTCGATAAGAAACTGGACGCTGCGTTGATGGTGCCGGATACAGAGAAGCGCAAGGCTCTCATGCAAGACATCGAAACGCTTCTGCAGGATTCCGGCATCATAATTCAGCCTTATTGGCTTAGCCTGTTTAGCCATTCGGCAAAGCACGTCAGGGGTTACGCCATGCACCCGACGTACGATATGGACCTCGGTAAGGTTTGGCTCGACCGAGCTGGCTGAGCATTGCGACCTGTTAGAGTGGATATAGAAGGGTTTTGATCGAGATGACGAAACCCTTCTGCTCTTTTGGGGCGTTGTACGAGAGAACCCCTGCACGAGATGCAAAGCCTTGGCCGAACAGCCGACGGCTGCTCGCCGTCAGCGAATATCAAGCGCGCCCGTCCACTGAGATCGTCATGCACCGCGCGACTCCCACACAATCTGCAAATCATGGCGTGATGCACATTTTGGGCAGGATGCCATGCTGAGTTTTCTGTTTCGTCGGCTCGGTGTCATGATTCTAACCATGCTGTGCTTGACGATAATTGTCTTTTACATGGTGAATCTGGAGCCAAACCTACGCAGGATGGCTCTTAGCGAGCTCGACGTGCGCTCGTCAGACGAACATATCGAGAGCTGGTTGACGCGGAACGGATACCACCAAAATTTCTTAGTCCGCTACGGCCAGTGGCTGGGCGTCTTGCGGAAGCAGCCCAGCGTGGATGCCGTGACTGGTGAGCCGATGCCGCGCTTCAGTTACTGCGGTGAACCTGCCAAGCCATACTACGGCGGCATATTGCAGGGCGACCTCGGCTGTTCGAGCATGTTCAAGACAACAGTTGCCACAAAAATCCTCCCGGGGCTGGCAGCCACCGGTAAGCTAATGTTCTGGGTATTGTTGACCGTGGTGCCGACCTCTCTCCTCATCGGCATCCTTGCCGGTATGCGTGACGGGACGCGGATGGACAGGACGCTTTCTGTGGTCTCGATCGTGACGACAGCAACGCCTGAATACGTTTCTGGGGTCATCTTCACCATCATTTTCGCCTCCGGGCTCGGATGGTTGAACGGCTCGGCAGCATCGGCGACGGCGCAGGGCCTTACCTTCCACAACTTCGCCCTGCCTGTGATGACGATGGCCATTGGCGCTATCGGCTACATCGCTCGCATGACGCGCGCCTCAATGGTCGAAGTGATGACGCAGCAATACATCCGCACTGCTCGACTGAAGGGTCTGTCCTTCTTTAGGGTGGTTACCAGGCATGCGCTGCGCAACGCTCTGATCGTGCCCTTTACAGTGATTATGCTGCAGTTCCCGTGGCTGCTCACCGGGGTGGTGGTGGTCGAGACAATGTTCCGTTACCAGGGTTTCGGTTTCTTGTTGAACCAGGCGGCGAGCAATAACGACATCGACCTGCTGCTAGGCTGCTCGCTGATATCCGTGGTCGTCGTGCTGATTACGCAGCTGATCTCGGATATCGGCTATGCCTATCTCAATCCGCGAATTCGCGTGCAGTAGGGGGCCAGGATGCTATTCGAGACCATCGGGTGGTTCGAGATGGTCCTGGGCGTTGTCGGCCGGTTCTGGCCGGTCTGGATCGCAATGGCGATCTACCTCACGCTCAGCTTCGGTTTTCGCAACAAGCTTGGGCTCTATGGGGATGTGCTCAAGACCGGCACTGGAATCGCCGGCGTCGTCATCTGTATGTTCTGGCTGTTCACCGCCGTCTTCGCGCCCATTATCGCGCCGTTCGATCCCCTGAGCCAGCTGGCGGTCATGAAGCACGCATTGCCGGGTACGGCCGCGCCCGACGGCAGCGGTATATATTACTTCGGAGGCGACTTCCTCGCGCGGGACGTGTTCAGCCGCATGGTCTACGGCAGCGGCGTTGTGATGGTGATCGCGCCGTTCGCCACCGCCTTCGCGCTGGCCGTGGGCATCGGACTTGGCCTGCCGGCGGGCTACTACGGCGGTAGAATAGATTCAGTCCTGTCCTTCCTCGCCAATCTGTTGTTAGCTTTCCCCGTCATCGTATTGTTCTACCTGTTAGTAACGCCAGGAATCCGCGAGCTATCCTTCGATAACTGGTTCAGCGAAGCGACCGGCCTCGGAGTCTCGATACCGCGATCGCTTGCGGCCTTTTTCTTTCTATTGCCTATCATCTTTTTCCTGACACTGTTCCACACGCGCTTCAAGCACCGCCCCGACCGGTACTACGCGCTGATTGGACTGACGATACTGATCGGTGGCTGGATCTACGCCGGCCTGGTGTTCGACGCCGATCCGCTCGGCGTCGTTCATATCGATGCAGGCGAACTCAACATTTTCGTGGCGGTAGTACTCGGCTCCGCGCCCGGCGTGTTTCGCATCGTGCGCGGGGTCGTGATGGATATCAAGACGCGCGATTACATAGCGGCCGCCCAGACTCGCGGTGAGAGCCCATGGTACATCATGATCTGGGAAATCCTGCCAAACGCCCGTGGCCCGCTGACGGTCGACGGTTGCCTACGCATTGGCTACACCACGATTCTGCTCGGAGCGCTCGGCTATTTCGGGTTAGGGGTTCCGCCCGAAAGTCCCGACTGGGGAACCGCGATCAAGGACGCGTCGCGCCTGCTGCGTTCCTTCATCCACCCAGCACTGCCGCCGACCATTGCGTTGATGAGCTTTGTCCTAGGCCTCAATCTCCTAGCCGACGCCCTTCGCGAACAATCGTTGAAGGATTGAGAGCCCGACTATGACCGAAATAGCAAATGCCATCAAGGTCGCAGACGCCCAGCGCGTCCTCGACATCGAAAACCTGTCAATCTCCTTCTTCACCAAGGGCGGCGAAATTCCTGCGGTGATGGACTTTTCCTGCACCGTGATGCGGGGGGAGGCGATGGGCATCGTTGGCGAGAGCGGTTGTGGCAAGTCGACTGTGTCGCTTGGCATCATGCGTGACCTCTCCAACATCGGAAAGATCGTCGGCGGAAAGATCAAGTTCCAGGGCAAGGACATGGGAGAACTGTCCGACGAGGAACTGCGCGCCATCCGCGGCAACAAGATCGCGATGATCTACCAAGAGCCGATGGCGTCGCTTAATCCAGCTATGAAAATCGGCCGGCAGCTCATGGAAGTGCCAATCACCCATGAGAAGGTGTCGAAGAAGGAGGCCTACGAGCGGTCGCTGGCGATGCTGAAGTCGGTACGCCTGCCGGATCCGCCGCGGATGATGAATTCCTATCCGCATCAACTTTCGGGCGGGCAGCAGCAGCGCATCGTGATCGCAATGGCGCTGCTGTCGAGACCCGCGCTCCTGTTGCTGGACGAGCCCACCACCGCGCTCGATGTCACGATCGAGGCCGGCATCGTCGATTTGGTCAAGGGACTTCGAAAGGAGTTCGGCACGACTATGATCTTTGTGTCTCACAATCTCGGCCTGATCCTAGAGACCTGCGACCGCATCACGGTGATGTATTCGGGCGAGGCGGTGGAGATCGGCAAGATCGAGGACGTGTTCGACCGGATGCGCCACCCCTATACGCAAGGGCTGTTCCGCTCGATCCCGCTGCCCGGGGCCGATAAGAACACCCGGCCGCTGGTCTCGATCCCGGGACAATTGCCGCTGCCGCACGAACGACCGAAGGGCTGCAATTTCGGGCCGCGCTGCCACCATTTCGTCGAGGGCGTCTGCAACGCCGCCGAAATCCCGATGATCGCGGTCGACGGCCATGAGGGACATTTCTCGCGCTGCGTTCGTTTCAACGAGATCGACTGGGAGGCGCTGCCGCCCGGCGCCAAGAAGGTCAACGAGAAGGTCGAGCCCGGCGCGCCGGTGCTGAAAATCCAGCATCTCAAGAAATACTACACAGTTGGCGGCAGCGAGGTGTTCGGCTCGAGGGAGGGCCGTGTCGTCAAGGCCAACGAGACCATCTCATTCATGGCCCGCGAGACAGAGACGGTGGCTATCGTGGGCGAGTCCGGCTGCGGGAAATCCACGCTCGCCAAGATCTTGCTCGGCCTTGAGACCGCGACCAAAGGCGGCGCGACGCTCGGCGCACGGCAGATCTCCCATACGCCGATCGAAAAGCGTGATGTCGAGACCATCGCATCGATCCAGATGGTGTTCCAGAACCCATTCGACACGCTTAATCCGAGCTACTCGGTGGGTTCTCAGATTATCCGCACATTGGAAAAGTTCGACGTCGGCAAGACCGCCGCCGATCGACGCCAGCGTATGCTGGAACTACTCGATCTAGTGAAGCTGCCGCGCTCCTTTGAGAAACGCATGCCGCGCCAGCTCTCGGGCGGACAGAAGCAGCGCATTGGCGTCGCGCGCGCTTTCGCCGGCAAAGCAAAGGTTGTGGTGGCCGACGAGCCGGTCTCCGCGCTTGACGTGTCGGTGCAGGCGGCTGTCATCGAACTCCTGATGGACATTCAGCGAAAGAACAAGACGACGATGCTGTTCATCAGCCACGACCTGTCGGTGGTGCGCTACATTGCCGACCGTGTGGTCGTGATGTATCTCGGCTATGTCGTCGAGCAGGGCACGACAGACCAGATATTCGCGCCACCTTACCATCCCTATACGGAGGCGCTGCTCTCTGCGATCCCGATCCCCGACACCAGGGTAGTGAAGAAGCACATCGTGCTTGAAACCGACATACCCTCGGCGATGGACCCACCGACCGGCTGTCCATTCCAGACGCGCTGTCGCTACAAGAATCTGGTGCCAGGAAATCTCTGCGAACGCGAGGTGCCGCCAATAAAGAACTTGCCCGGCGGCCACGAAATCAGGTGCCATCTCCCCGATACGGTCCTCGTGGCTATGGAACCGGTAATCAGTTTCGATACGAAGCTCGAGGTCCGAGATCAGTCGTCAGAGACCCCGAAGCGGAATAACTCGTAACTCAACCATCGTGGGAGGAGTGCAGTCCGCGTGCCTTGTTCATACTTGCGAGTTTGCGATGTTCGCGGATCATGCTTCGAATGAGGAGGTTTGGGATGGAGGGCCGCGAGGCGTCGACTTCGTCGGAGGATGGGGAGGCTTGCTGTTGGGCATGCGCATCCAAAAGTGGTCGGGGGGCCCCGACCAGCTCGGCACCCCCTTTACGCTTTGGCCGAAAGACGGAACGCGTTCGCGCCGATTTTCTCGGATGTGAAAAGCTGGTCACGACAGGTGCCCAGGCCATCGGGAATGCTGTCAAGATCGCTCGATATCACACGAAGCGCCGAGGTTGTCGTGTTGAGTAGGAGTTTTCACGGCAGCACCCTGTTGACTCTTGCAATGACTGCCCAAGCGTTCCCCTATGACGAAGGGTTTGGTCCCTTTTCCGGGTGAGATTTATCGTATCCCTATCGCGGAGTTACTGTAGAGACGCACTAACTTCACTGCGGGACCATTTTGAAAGCGAACTCGAGCCGTCGGCCGTTGCTGCGATCGTGGTGGAACGGTGCCGGGTGAGGGGCCGCCAGCACCGGCAGAATTCATGCAGCAGCTTCGCAGAATCTGCGAGGAGACCAGCATTTGTGCTTGTAGCCGATGAAGTCCAATGCGCTTCGGCGCCCGCCGTCTATTTACCGTCCAGCATTCCGGCATTGAGCCTGCAAAAAGTCTCGGGGGCGCACTTCCCATCGCGGCTGTCATAGGGAGGGCGACCACCAGGACATGGGCCTCGGTCAGACGTTAGAGCGGCATCGCGGCAAACACCCCCGCGCCGACCTGGTCGGCCAGCGACGAGATGCCTAGATCAATGTCCCCGCACTTGAAGCGCTGGCTCTACGGGTTCAGCGAGACGTGTTATGCGAACTCGTCGAACAGGATTGTCGCCAGCAGCCTCGGCCCGATGACGCCGCGCGGTCTTGCATGGAACAGCGCCGGTGGAGCGTCTTGCTGCGGCTGTTCTCGCCTAGGGTCAGTTCCTCGGATGTCGATCGCTTCCAATGCGGTAAGCGATGCACCGAGGCACCTTGCAATGGACCGATGAACATGGAACTTTCGCGCCATGACATTGTTGCAGGGGCGATCTGGTGCCTGAGCGCGCGCGGCAATGGAGGCTGCGGAGTTGCGCCGAGAAGCGCGCGTTGGTCGACCTGGCGAGCGTGGCGGGGTCGTCGGTGACCGAGGTCCGCCAGCGTTCGCTGTTTCTGGAGGGGATCGACTGGCGACGGCCGAGCAAGATTTTCGGCCGCGCGATCGCTGTGCACACCACCTTTGTGTCCTCTTGCCTCGTCCGCTCAACATTAGATAGCGGGCGGTCACCCGGTGTTTGAGCCTTCCATGCGATCTCGCGCACCTTCGGTGGAGCTTGCTCCGCCGGTACAGCTTCATCTTGCCTACCTTACGAGGATGCCTGTACGTCCATGCGCTCTCGACCAGCATATGGCGAACCCGGCCGTTCCCCGCCTTGGTGATGCCGCCCCGTCTGAGTGTCTCGCCGGTCGATCGTTCGCCGGGAACGAGGCCAAGATAACCCATGAGTTGGCGCGGCTCTCGAACCGCTGTACGTCACCAACCTCGGTGGCGAATGTCACGGCAACGATCAGGTCTACGCCCCTCAGGGTCTGCAGCGCCCGCGCGATCGGCGCCAGGGACCACTCGACCCGCTCTTTCGAGACGCGGACTGCTTCGACCATTTCCTGAAGCGCGATCTGATGCGCCGGGTGGTCGAACGGTTGCTCTTGCAGCCAGCGCAGATAGCGCATCGACCAGCCCTTCCTGCGAGGGTAGATCCGCCCGTGCTTGAGCATGAAGGCGCTCACATGCTGCCGGTGGACGCGAAGCGTCTCGACTGCGGCCGCCCGGGCGCGGACGAGATCCCGCATGGCTTCGTGACTTCATCGGGGACCCACACTGCCGTCAGTTCGCCGGCGCGCAGCAGTCGAGCCAACGCAAGAGCATCCCAGCGGTTCGTCTTTACTCGATCGCCAAGCTTCCTTGGGATCAGCGATGGGGCGACCACTATGCATTCATGGCCGAGCGATCGGATCAGCCGATAGAGACATAGCCGGTCGGGCCGGCCTCGTAGCAGAAATACACCCGATCGAAGTGGTGGCGATCCGCCGGATAACTCGGCACATGCTCTCATCCGATGCGTCGACCTCGCCGAAGAAGCGAACCTCTCCCTCCCGGCCAGCGTCCGCAATCGCGATGGCGTTCCTCAGCTTTGCGACATCGATTCCGACAAATGCTTCCCTATAATCTGCCACGGCTCGTCCTCCTGTGATGAGGATCGGCTCGGCCCGCCCGAGCAACCCTCGGACGCGCAGTGTAGGGCGAGCCACCTCACCGACAGAGGCGGACATACGCTCTTACTCCAATGCGGAGAGTTCGCGGTGCTCCAGCCGACGAACAACATGATCGAGAGCCTCGAGCGCACGCGGCATTCAGGCCGACGAGATCATGACGGGTGCGGTCGATCATTGTGGGTATCGAGGGCGAAACTCATGTGCGGTCCTCCCGTGCCATGGCTTTGCCGAGGGCGTTATAAAAGGCCAGAGACCGATGAGGAACTGTGTCGCCAGCGCCCTGGAGAACAATGCTGCTGTCATTGGACGGCAGCCGTGAACGCTGGGAGGGCCTGACCTGATCTCAGGCGTCCCGACGCGGTCCTGGAGGAAGTTGCCGAATGGCAGAACAGGCCGCTGGAAGCGGTCTATCCGCTCGTCTTCTTCGACGCGATCCGGGTCAAGATCAAGGACGAAGGCTTCGTTCGCAACAAGGCGATCTACATCGCGCTGGGCACGTCGATGCCATAGAGCTCCTCCAACTGGCCGCGGATCTCGCGCACGCTCATGCCGCGTGCATACATCGACACCGATCTTGGCGTCGAAATCGGGAAAGCGGCGCTGATACCTGGCGATCAGCTTCGGGTCGAACGTTCCCGCCCGGTCGCGCGGAATCGACAGCGTCATCTTCGATGTGCCGGTCAGCACCGTCTTCTTCGAATGGCCGTTGCGTCGATTGGCGCCGCCCTCGGCGCGTTCGTCCTCGAGGTGCTCGTCGAGCTGGGCGTGCCTCGGGGAAGCCTTTGAGGCCGTTCGCCGATGATTCGGGTGGGCGCGTCGTTGCCTGCGTCCCTCCAGAACAGGATGGTCGGCGATCAGCGTGCCGTTCTCGAACATGCGGACCTCGTCGGCGAGCGAATGGACTTCGACCATTCGGCTTCGGGTCGCGTCGGGAACTCTGTAGGCATTGCCGCCGACGCTGACCATGCCTTCTCGGGAGATCTGGCGCTCCAACTTCAGAACCGAGCGGAAAGGAGCCAATGGAAGCGGTCCCAAATATGGCCGTTCTTCGGCGAAGGCCTCATTGACGACGCGTAAGATGGTGGCATGCGTGCGCGGATTGGCGATGCTGTCCAACCAGTGCCGCAGTTGAGCGTTGAGGTCGTCGAGGTTGTGGAACGAACGTGCCAGGAAGAAGTCTTCCTGAATATAGCGAAACGGTCTCTCGACCTTGCCCTTAGTATTGGCCCGGTAGGTACGGCATGCCCCGGAACTGCGAGTTCACAAACCAACCCGGGGACTGTCAAGAATTCTGTGCGCGAGGTCATGATGATGGAAAGAAGAGAATCATCACATGGCTATCGAGAAGGAACTTCTGAACCAGCAGCTTGCGGGCCGCGATCCGAACGAGGTGTTTGCCAACGAGGTGTTTGCCAAGGGCGGATTGCTGGAGACCCGAAGAAGGCGCTGTCGGAGCGGATATTGAACGCGCTGAACTCGAAGCTGCGCCGCGCCGTTCGAACACGTGGACACTTCCCCAATGACGACGCGGCCATGAAGCGCGATGCGGCAGCGTGTTTTATATTCTATGCGGGTCATGCCGAGCAGCTGGACAATGCAGCTAAGCACCAACTCCGATAAATTGAGCTTATACCGCGCCATCATTTTTTCCCTCTTTAAGGGCCAGCAAGTCGCGGCCTACAACCCATGTGCTACTCAAGTCCTAATGGTGAAGGGTACCGGGATGAACCTCAGTGAATACGTGAAATATGATGCTACAGGTCTGGCGTCTCTTTTGAAGACCCGGCAGGTGACTTCAGATGAACTGATACGCTTAGCCCGTGAGGCTCACGATGATGTCAACCCTCATGTCAACGCGGTTCTTGAATTCTATGAGGACGCTGAAACTGTTCCAGGCGCGGATACAGGTTTTTTTCAAGGCGTGCCGTTCCTTCGCAAGGATGACGGGCCCACCGAAGCCGGCCGTCTCCAAGAACGCGGGAGCCGGCTGTTCCAAGGCTATCGCGCTCCAACCGAGAGTATCTTTTTTGATCTCGCCCGCAATGCGGGACTTCGGACCGTCGGAAGAACGGCAGTACCGGAGTTTGGCGCAGGCGGAGAGGCCGTAAGCTTTCTCCATGGCATCACCCGCAATCCATGGAATTTGGATCGCTCGGCAGGTGGTTCATCCGGGGGGGCCGCAGCGGCAGTCGCTGCCGGTATCACTCCAATTGCACATGGCGGCGACGGGGCCGGGTCGATACGCGGGCCTGCAGCTTGGGGTGGCCATGTAGGGCTCCTTCCCTCCCGAGGGCGCATTTCCGGCGATAATCGCGATACCTCGGTCACCCGAAACTTCGTACACTGTCGAACAGTGCGTGACATGGCCGCTGCGTTGGATGCGTTTTCCTGTCCCCAGCCAGGCGACGAGTTCATAATTGTCCAGCCAGCGCGCCCCTACCTTGAAGAGCTTTCGCAGCACACAGGCGCCCTTCGGGTGGGGGTCGCCAGGACTACGTGGGGCTGGATCCCTGTGGAGCCGGAGATCCTAGAAGTGGTGGATTCAACCGCCTCACTCCTCGAGGAGATGGGTCACCAAGTGACTGAGATCAAGCCGCCGTTTGACTTCGATGAGTTCATTAGAATCGATTTTCTCGTCCACGATCTAGGCGTCGCGAGTTCGCTCGAAGCTGAAGCGCGGGCCATGGGCCGCACTATTGGCCCGGATACCTTGGAGCCGATCAATCTAAAATATTACGAACGTGGAAAGCGTGTATTGGCCGATGGTGAACGTGTTATGTCGATGTCCCGGGAGCTTCAGGACGCCAGGAGGCAGATGAAGCTGCAGGTGGGGAAGGCGATCGATGCCTTCGACATTCTGTTGACTCCCACTTACTCGATCGTGCCCCAGCCGCATGGCGGCACTTGGGCTCTTACTGATACAACGCTCTCCCTGGAAGAGTGGGTGCGCCGTAGCTACAAGGGCGGTTTCCTGCCCATTTTCAATACCACTGGTCAACCTGCGGTATCCTTGCCCTTGGGCGAAAGTAGCCAAGGGTTGCCGATCGGCATTCAAATCGTCGGCCGCTTTGGAGATGAGTCTACTTTAGTTCGCGTCGCACGCGATCTTGAGGAAGCCAGGCCGTGGAAGGAACGGCGGCCAAAGATTCGAGCAGGAGACAGTCGACCGTGACTGACAAAACGTTAATCCCCTCGCAGATCCGCCTGCTTCGTTGGGGGTCATCACCGAGGGTCCTGGCTACGTCAATTACGTGGCCGGCTCCGGTATTTCGTATTCCGATACAGTGACGCCGGAACTCGACATTCTTGCATTTCTTGACGGACAACATCGCCGCCGAACTTATCCTTGGCACCACCTATGCCAACATCGCAGGTGAAGGGACGATCGGCGAGCTGGGGGACATTGGTAAGGTTTGGTTGCTGCCAGCAGTAGGAAAACCTGTCGGCCGGCCGCCACATGTAAAGCCGCGCGGGTTCGACCGGCGGGGCAACATGGCGCTCGCCCAGGGTGAATGGCTGTAAGCGCATCAGAACCTGATCGTCACCGGCCAGATCGGAACCGGCAAGTCGTGGCCGGCCTGCGCCTTCGGCCGGCAAGCGGCACGGCTCGACCTTTCCGTGCTCCATGTGCGCGTGCCGCGCCTGTTCGAGGATTTGGCGCTCGCCCGTCTCTTACGCGAGCCGCTACCGCCAAGCGCTGGTCTATCGCCGCCTTTATCTGCCGGAGAGCTGGACAAAGGATCGGGCGCGATGCGCCAGGGCGTCGATCCCAGTTTGCGACCAAGCCAAAGATGGCGCGCGCCATGGTCGAGGCGGCGCTCGATGCCGGCGTCCCGTGCGCTTACGTTCTGGGCGATGCTGTCTACGGGGCGGACAGCAGCCTTCGCCGGATGCTGGAAGCTCGCGAGCAGCCCTATGTCTTGGCGGTTCGAGACGCTCACTTCATGCGCCGTGGAGGGGATCGTCTGTTTGAGGAAACCTCGCCCGAGGAACTGGCCGGCGAGTTCGAGCCCGACGACTGGGCCTGTCATGCGGCAGGTGAAGGCGCCAAAGGGCCTCGGCTCTACGCCTGGGCACGCATCCGCCGCCCTTGGACGTCAAAAGGCGGCTTCGAGCATTGGCTTCTCGTCCGCTGCAAGCGATCGACATCCGGAAAAAAAGCCTACTACCTGGTCTTCGCCCCGCCCGGTTCCTCCTTGGCCGAATTGGCGGCAGTGGCCGGCCTGCGCTGGGCGATCGAGGAGTGCTTTGAGCGCGCCAAGGATGATCTCGGACTTGATCATTGCGAGGCTCGGTCCTGGCACGGATGGCATCGCCACATGAGCCTGTGCATGGCCGCCCTGGCGTTCCTCTCCAAGCTATCGGCTGATCTTCGCCGCAGCGCATGGAGCAAACCGAACGAAACGAGTCCAAAGGAGTCAATCGCCGCCTGATCCGGATGGCTGCGCTCGTCCCGAGCGTCCCCGAGATCCGCTATCTCCTCGCCCGAATCCTCATCTTCCCACCGACACAAAAGCCCTTCATCATCGCCTGGTCGCTATGGCGACGACGACATCAGGCTGCGGCCACCATCTGTCACTACAAACGGCATCGACATCCGCAACTGTGGTACTAGATGGCTGGTCCTTCATGATTCCGGGGATAACTGGTGTTCCACGCCACCGGTCCAGGGCCGTTTAAAGGCGCCCTATGGAAGACTGAGCTTGGCGGTGCGGCCACCATCCACGACGAAGATCTGGCCAGTGACGAATTCAGCCTCGTAGGAAGCAATCCATGCGACCATAGCCGCGACTTCCTCCACACGGCCGGTTCGACCCAACGGATGAATGGCATCCAGCCGTGCCCGCGCCTGGTCGGGCAAAGCGGCGACGAAATTGACATTCAGATCCGTATCGATCCATCCAGGAGCCACGCCATTGCAACGCACCCCGTCTGGCCCGCCGTCGATCGCCACCGCACGCGTTAGACCATGCAGTCCTGCCTTCGAGGCACAATAGGCAGCGTGCCCGGGATTGGATGCTAATCCCTCTATCGAGCCAATATTGACAATTGCGCCGCGGCTTCTGCGAAGATGAGGCATCGCGCGACGGATCAGCAGGAAAGGAGCATCGAGGTTGAGCGCCATTGTGCGTCTCCACTCGTCCAGCCCCGTCTCGTCCACCTTCGCTTCAATCATGCGTCCGGCGTTGTTGACAAGAATATCGAGCCGGCCGGCCTGTTGAATGACATCGTCAATGACGATGGCCGGAACCTCGGGATCGCAAAGGTCTCCGACTATCGAATCAACGGCGCGGGCCTCCCCAAGCTGAACAGCGAATACTCTGGCTCCCTCGCCGGCAAGCCGGTCGGCGATTGCGGCCCCAATACCGCTGCTGGCGCCCGTTACCAACGCGATCTTTCCGGCGAAGCGGGTCATGCGACAGCCTTTCCGTCCATCTCAACAAGGGTGATGTTAGATCGCGTGGGAATCAGCCGCGCTCCATATCGGTCTGGTAGGCAGCGCGCACCCGATCTGTGGGACAACCCACATGAGACAGTCTGCAAAGCAAGCAGGCTTCGCGCGAAGCTAGGAATCGGGGGATGATCCACAAAGCGCGGGCGTTCCGGCCTTTCTGTTGCATCGGCTGCCGATTTCGGTGGCGAGATTTGCGGTAGCGTAATCATAGCCGCTCCGTTTGTGCGTTGGCGTTGGTGACTACACGGAGAGCCCAATAGTGCGCATCCTCATCCGCGGTATATCTGCCGTCGTTTAGACACTGTGCCAGCACAAGGATGCCCGAATGCTGCAGACGCCGCACCTCGTCTTCAAAGCATGTGGCTTCCGCATAGCTCTTGCGCGTACTTGCGATCACGAATCCGTTCGGGCGCGTGACACGAGCCAGTTTGCGCAATACATCCGGTCGTACATGCCCTGGCGCAAAAACACCGCAACACACGGTAATGTCATAGCTCGCACTGGAATATTCGGAGAGCGGACCGTTAAGGTCGACATCGGCCTGGACACGGCGGTAGACGCGGGTTTGTCGAGCCTTTTCGGCCATCTCCTCAGAGAGGTCGAACCCGTCGATCAACCGGAACCCGAGGCTTTCCATTTCCATCCCGACGAGGCCTGTTCCGCAGCCAGCATCCAGAATCGCGATGGCTGCCCGCTCCCCGGCCAAATAGGCCGTCTGCATGGTTGCCGCTAATTCCGCCACGACCATCGGCCCGTAGTATCCTTGGCGGCCGACATCCACATCGTACGAAGTAGCCCATCGACGATAGAAATGGGCCAAGCGACTGGCGTCACTGTCGAGGAAGTGGGAATCCTTGATGCGCTCGCGTGCTTGCTCCAATGCCGTCTCCTGATCGAGGGTGCTCATGATAGTATCTCCGTCTATGGGAGCAGATGGTCATCCGCGGCGCCGGTCGGCACCTCGAAAACGAGGGCATCAAAACTCGTGCCAATTGGCCGGACGAGGCGAAGAAGACAGTTTTGCGCGTTTGGCGTCAGGCAGGCTAAACAAGCTTGTGTCGCGGACCCGACAAGGCTGACAGAATGGCCGATGGCGGCGCGACGTCAGAGCCAGCAAAGAGGGCGTTCTTGCGGTTGAGCGCAATCTCGGGGGTCATTCTGCCCATGTTGGACAGGAGGTCGAAGAGCATTACCGCTGGCATCCGTATTTCGCACGTCGGCTTCGCTGCAGAACTGCAAAGAGCGTGCAACGGCGGGATCATTCATTTCGTCGTCGGGCCCAGGCATGTCGTTGCCGCTCCGGCTTGGATGATAGATCCCGTGGCGTTCCAACTGGCTCGTTCTTGGGATCTCGATTAGCCTATTTCCTCGGACAACTTGCCCCGGGGAGGACCTGGTTCTTAGCACGCCACCTACAGCAGCCCGGCTTGCTCGGCCTCGCGGCGCAAATTCTAGCGCGGACGCGGGCCGATCTGCTGGCCAGCCCGGCGGCCAGCGAGCCAAGGTCGTGGCAATCCGTAAGGTTGCGTCCGGTCGTGTAGCCATAAGGGAAACCCGCTGCATAAAGATCGTCGGCGCCGGTCGTGTCGACCAGCCCCTTGATCTTTGTCGCCTGGATGGTGACGGTCTCGTCGCCACGCACGATGACCGAGCCTTTTTCAGAACGGGTGACGGCGGCGATCTAGCAATCCTTGCGAATAGCGGCAAGCGCTTCTTCGAAGGAGCGGTCTGGTAAAGCGACGTCTCGTGGCTGTTGGCAAAGACGATGTCGACGCTGCCTGAGCGCATCAGGTCTAGGAACTCATCGCGTTAGCCGAAGTATTTGTCTCAACTGTCTCATGGTCAGCCTTCTCTTTGCCGGCATCAAATGTCCTCGTTCATCGCGAGGCAATTGATCCCAAAGTTGCTGACCCAGGAGGTAATCTTCAGTGCCGAAAACTGGCCGGTCTTTGGTTGGAATGGTGGCCGGCTTCGTACCGGAACGGTGGCCGGTGTTTGATCGGAATGGCGGCCGGCTTAACGTCGGAATTCGCACGTCCGCTTCCGTCTGTCGAGCGGGCCGACTATGCTTCGCGACACCGTTCCGGTGCTGTTGGAAGGAAAGACGGCGCCCGAGGAACCGAGCGTCTGGGAAAGCACCCGCTTATCGTTCAAGAACAGGTGTGCTTGACTCAGACGGAGGTAACCGAATGGTCGCCGCAGCGCCGCCAAGATCGGCATGAAATGTCTCCTGGTTCAGGGGAGCTGGGTTCCACATGAGAATGCGGTCTAACCGGGTTGGCAATATTCTCTTGAGCCGCATCATCGGAGCAGAGGTGCATCTGGTCGACGATGGCTTTGACATCGGCATCCGCCGCAGTTGGGAAAAGGCACTCTATGAGGTCAAGGCGAGGGGCGGCAGACCCTATGCGATACCAGCCGGAAGGAGCCCTCGGCTATGTAGGGTTCGCGGAGGAGGTGCGGGCTCAGGAGAAACAGCTTGGATTTGACTTCGACTACGTCGTTGTCTGCAAGGTCACAGGTTCAACGCCCAACATACAGCGGAGCTCGTCGATCTCGGAACGGAACTCGTCGAGGATGACGTGGTGTTGCTCGAGGAATACGCCTACCCGCGTTATGGGATTCCGTCCGAGGGAACCAAGAAGGCATTCGCCTGTGTGCGCGGCTCAAGGGTATGATTACCGATCCCATCTGCAAGGGATGATCGACCTCGTCCAGAAGGGCTTGTTTCCGGAGGGGTCGAGGATCCTCTATGCGCATCTCGGCGGCGCGCCGGCTATCAACGGGTATGGTTACACCTTCCGCAACGGCTGACGCTCGCCAAGCTTCAAGGCGAAGTCTTTGTTTCCGTTAGCATGTCGCACTTGGAAATTATTCCAGCATGCTCGTAATCGAGTGCTACGCGATATCAGGCCTGCCGCCCCCTGGCCATGGAGCCCAACGCCGTTCGGACCCTGGACCTCCTTTGCTATCCTTTTGCGTGTTCGTCGTTTCAGATCGTGGGGCTAACGTTGTAATCGGTCAGGAAATCCTGCAAGGTCAGGATATTCTCTACCCCCCTGAGGTTGTCGGTCGCATTGAGCAACGCGCGAGAACTGTCGACAGACAACAGCGGTGCCACTGCCGCATTGCGGTCGTTCAGCAGCGCGGTGAACCGCGCGCGCAGCATTCTGTCATAGATGGGACCCTGGATAGCCGGATACGCCCTCTTGACTCGCTGCACCACCGACAGCGGAAGCAGGTCCGCGGTGGCGGCCCGCAGTAGACTCTTCTCGCGCCCGTCGAAAGTCTTGTGGGCCCATGGGGTGCCGAACACGTACTCAACAAGGCGGTGGTCGCAGAAAGGGACCTGCACCTCGAGGCCCAAAGCCATACTCATCCGGTCCTTGCGGTGTCAATCGGCGCCGAACTTGACCCCTGAGCTGGAGTGCGCCCCTGCGGGTGGACAGATTTCAGGCCGCTGATTGCCAGTGTGTCGGATGTGTTGATCCTCGAATTGCTGCGGGCTGAGATATCCCAGCGCCGAATGGAGCCTGCGTTTGTTGTAGACCTCGTCGATGAAGTGGGGAAGTTGCGCCGCAACGTCCTCGAATGTTTCGAGCGCCATCGGGTAGATCGCCTCGACCTTTAGAGTCTTCATGAGGCTCTCCGCCTTGGCATTGTCATAAGGGTTGCCTTTGCGGCTCATCGAGCCTGCCAGACCATGGCTGGCCAGAAGCTGCCGGTAGGCCTCGGCGGCATACTGGGAGCCACGATCGGAGTGATGAATGCAGCCTGGCGGCGGCGTTCTGCGCTCGACTGCAGCGCACAAGGCAGCCATTGTCAGGCGGGCATCGATCGATCGGCCAATGGCGTAGCCGACGATCATGCGTGACCATGCGTCGAGGACGATGGCGACATAAACGAAGCGAGCCGGCAGCGCGACATAGGTGATGTCGGCCACCCAAAGCTGGTTCGGCCCCACCGGCACGACGTCCTTGGCCAGGTTGGGGAAGATCGGGCTGTCATGATCGCTGTCGGTGGTGGCGACGTATCGGCGCCTCATCACGGGCTGCAAATCATGCTCGGCCATCAGGCGGCGGATCTTCTTGTGGTTCACGACCATGCCTTGCTGACGCAGCGCCGCGCCCACGCGGCGATAGCCGTAGAACTCGAACTCGTCGCGGACCAAGACCATCGCCTCGACGATGGCGGTGTCGTCGGTTGGCCGTTCGGGACAGTCATAGAAGCTGGAACGTGCCATGCCCATCAGCCGGCATCCTTCGGCGACACTGAGGCAACGGGGCCGGTGATGACGGATGTAATCCCGCTTCTCGGCCGCGGAGCGCTTTTCAGAGCCCCCTTTAGAAACTCCAGCTCCAGAGCTTGCTTGCCGACAAGTCGCTCAAGCGCGGCAATCCGCGCCTCGTATTCCGTGATCAGAGCCGCTGAGGCCACATCCTCATCCAAGCCGCCTGCTTCATACTTGCCAACCCAGATCCGGATCAGGGTGCGGGTGATGTCGTGCCGTTGCGCCAAGCTGTGAAATGTATCGCCCGACAGATATTCCTGAACAACCTGACGCTTGAACGTGATGCTGTAGCTGCGGTGTCTTGCCATGGTTCTCTCTCCGAAAACCCGACAGCACGGGTAAATCCTTCAAACCCAATCTGTCCACCCGCAGGGGCGCACACCAATCGGCGTCAATATTTGCACGCCGAAACACATTCGGCTTCGCGCCCCCGGCGCGGGGCGGCCTGTCGGCTGCTACTGGCAAGTACCTGGTCGGGCGCAGGCGGGGACGCCCACTCTTAACAACGGCTTCTTCAAGTATCCCCGACAATCGGCTGCTGTGCCTTGGACGGTAATCGCATAAAGTTGATCAGAACGTTCCTCCGATTCGGACACCTTCCGCCCAGCCCCGCCTGGGGGTCACAAGGCCCACCCCTCTAATGATCCGGGTCGACTCGCCCGTGCAGCGTGGAAAGGGCGCACGAGGCGCCCTTCATTTCCGATCAGCTATCAGCAGCCGCCTTCACCTTTCTTGTTAGAAGCGGTAGGTGACACCTGCGCCTATCAACCAGGGATCGAGCTCCGCCTTTCCCGTCAGCTTCGCGCCGTCCACCGTGACGTCGAAGTCTGGCTTGAGGAAAACCTTCTTCACGTCGAAGTTGACGCCCCAGTGCTGATCCACCATGTAGTCGAACCCGACCTGCAGCGCGGTGCCGAACGTGTTCTTAACATGGAGAGCATCTGCACTGCCGACGTCCTGGTTATAGAAGATCGTGTAGTTCACGCCGGCGCCTACATAGGGCTTGAACGGGCCTAAATCGGTAAAATGATACTGCAATGTGAGCGTGGGCGGCAGCAGCCAAACCTTGCCGATATTGCCCAGCCCGCCGATCGTACCTTGGCCCCCGATGTTAGCATAGGTGGTGCCGAGTATGAGCTCGGCGGCGATGTTGTCCGTGAAGAAATAGGAGATATCGAGTTCCGGCGTCACGGTGTTCGAATAGGAAAGATCGGAGCCGGGCACTGCATTGACGTAGCCCGAATCCTCAGTGACGACCCCCAACGCACGCAGGCGGATCTGCCAAGGGCTTGGCGCTTCCGTGACCGAGGCTCCCGCCTGCGGGACGCTCGCCGCTTGCGCAAGGTCCGCCGCGACGGCCTGCTGTCCCATCACAACGAGGACAACGGCCGCTGTTACTCCCCGCGCCGCGCGCATTTGGTTTCTCGTCATGATATTCTCTCCTTGCTCTTCAGAAATGTGGACTGAATTACGAAAAATCTTGTTCGAATTGCTTGATATTGGCGGAGCGCTCATGCCCAGTTTGCTTCGCGGCTGCGACCGCAGGTTCGGCGCGCATGATCATGGGACTCCTTTTTCCGTGCCGCAGCGCGTTTGCGGATAGCCCCGCATGTGTCGTGCCAAATGAGAAAATCATTTCAGAACAACGCGATCACCCTGATGGCGCTGTGTCTCATGTCCGACATCGTCGAAGATCCGACAACGAATGCAGCCGTGATGGCCTGATAGAACCTCCTGTGCGAGCTCGGTGGGCACTGCGGAATAAGCAGTGAAGCTCACTGCGAAACTGGCCGAGCTGGATCGACATTGGCGACGGGGCGATCGACGACCGCTACGTCGCCGATGTCGGGCGCGGCACAGCCTGACGAGGTCCGCGGCGGCGATCATTGAATAACTGCGTTTACGATGGCTCCATCCTGCCCACCGGTGGGCGCGCAAAAATTCCGCTTTGCGGCCTCATCCCTCCGCCTGGATTGAGTCGCAGCGACCGAATGGCGCACGTGCTTTTGGAACCGGCAGAGTGGTCATAACGCAATTCTTCCGGCTATCTTTACAGAGATTCGACAATTCAATTGGTGAAGGTCCCATATCGCGCAATCATTGATGCGCTTAGGTCTGGGTATGCGCCCATCCGCAACCACCTGATTAAGAGCATCGATCCTTCACCAACATAGAGAATTGCTTCCCCATGAGAGCGGCCTCGCGGCGGACATGAGATTGCGTCACTCTTCATGATCACGGCCTCCGAGGATGTCGGGATCGAGCAAGTGCAACGGCATTTGATAGGGCGAAGGATCTGGCAGCTTTTGCAACTGCCGACCTCGATGGGAAAAGGCATATCGCAATCCGGCAGAGACACAAGGTTCTGCACTGTCCATTCATGAAGATTTCGTGCTGGTCTCCATAAGAGAAGTATTCTGGTGCAGAAGGTGCCCGATTAGCTATTCGGAAAAAGGCGACATCGACGCCAAATCGGGCGCCGCCGTGAGGCGTCCCCCTCAATGTCGGATTTCCGACAGGACCGCAAATCCGACAACCCATTGTTTAATAAGCTTTCCTTTTGTGGCACGGCCCATGCATCGGACTCTGCGAACGCATCAGCGAGACGTCTCCATGATCATGCGCACCGAAAATGCCGTCGCCGCAGTGAAAACCGCTCGCTCGCCTACCATCAAGCCGCCGAACGGCCGCCGCTTCATGGTTGAAGTGGGCGATTGCGCCGGCTTCAAACACCTTAAGGGCCTGGAAAGCGTCTCGCGTGACGGCGACGCGGGCATCGAGGCGGGCGGAAAGGATATACGTTGATGCCCCCAACCCACGTCCCCGGCATGACCCGTCGATTGTCACCGCGCTGGAATGCTCGGGTCATTCGACAACCCGCAGGACAATTCTCGCAAATCCGGTCGGCACCGGGGATCGAAACGTCCGCGAGGGGCCCAATGGCTATGGCCGATATTCGCCGCGAACAAGCGCCTAGTGGGAAACTCTATAGGAGGAAAGCAAGTGGAGTTATCTTGCGTTGGGGTCGGTGCTGGGCCGTCTAATTTGAGCCTTGCGTGTCAGATACACGAGCAAGCTGGGCGAGGGGCACTGTTCCTGGATCGGCAGGTCGACTTCCGCTGGCATCCAGGCATCGCATTCGATTCCTCGGAGCTCCAGGTCAGCCACTTCAAGGATCTTGTCACGCTGGTGAATCCGCGATCAGCCTACACTTTCGTAAACTTCCTGCACGAGAACGGGCGTCTGTATCACTTCCTGAACGCACAGTTCGAGGCTGTGTTCAGAGCTGAGTTTGAGCAGTACCTGAACTGGGCCTTCCACAGTAACCCACTTGTCCGTGGCGGCGAGACCGTGCACGAAATCCGCTTTGACGGCGAGTTTCGGGTGCGGACGGATAAGGCGGTTCTCGGCGCCAGAGACGTCGTGGTCGGCATTGGCAAGCAGGCGCAAATTCCGCCTCAGTTTCAGGGCTGGACTGGACGCAACCTATTCCACTCATCTGTTTTATTGCACATCCATCCTGAGGTGCGAAGAAAGCATGTCTGCGTGGTTGGCGGAGGCCAGTCGGGAGCCGAGGTGATGTTGCACCTTGTCGGCCTGCCGAAAGAACGGCGGCCTGCCTCGATCACTTGGGTCTCGCAGCGTGAGAACTACCTGCCTCTCGACGACAGCCCGTTCACAAACGAGTTGTTCATGCCCTGCTTTTCGGATCGTTTCGCGGCGATGAGCGAGTCGCAGCGTAAGCTGCTCCTGCGACGTTTCGTGCTTGCTTCGGACGGCATTTCAGAAAGCACGTTGCGCGCGATCTATCAGGCGCTGTACCGCCACGCATTTTTCGAGCCAAACCGATGCGACATCACACTGCGGCCGGGCTGCACCGTCTCGCACTGCATCAACGCCGGACCGGGTCACAGGCTGACCCTGCAGCATGGCATGGACGAGGTCGAAGAAGTCACGGCTGACATCGTCATCCTGGCCACCGGTTACGAGAACGCGGTGCCAGACTTCTTGAAACCCATCGAGCACCGGCTGGAGCATACCGACAATGAATTAGCTATTGGCGAGGATTTTTCGGTGAGCTGGGACGGACCGCGTGACAGACGCATCTTCGTACAAAATGCGAGCCTCGGGCAGCGCGGCCTGGCCGATCCGAACCTAAGCCTGCTGGCCTGGCGCGCGCGCCGCATCCTCGACAGCCTTCTTGGGCGCGCGCCATGCGCGAACCCCGAGCATCCTGGCTTCATCAGCCATACCTCGATCGAGAGCTGGCCCGCCCCCGCAGCCGAAGAAATGGGCAGCGGGATATGACTCGTATGCTTTTGATTATCGGCGGTGGCATCCTAGGAATGATGTCCGCCTCCGCTGCGGCGAAGGCCGGAGGCTTCTCCGAAATCATCGTGACCGAACAAGTTCTTGGACCAAGCGGCGCATCGCATTATTCTGGGGGCGTGCATTCCCCTACGGTTGTCAAGACCGTACCAGGTCGCTCACTCGAAAGAGCGCCGTGGTCTTGGCGGCCATGGCTGGGTCGGCGGTCAGCAGATGGTGCCGACGTTTAGCGATGCGTGTCGTGGCTGGACCGGGTGAAGCGATTGATCCGGCCCAGTTTACGGAACCCCTGGACCGGCTGAGCCTGACATAGGCAGTCTCGCGCCGAGCTTCTGCGGACATATCCGCCGGAGCGGAACGCACTTAGCATCGCCTCCCTCATCACGTGAGTCCGTCTCCGTGGACCCGCAACTTGATCAGCGCCCGACCGCCCTAATTGGCATGTCCAACCAAACCAGTCTTTCCAACAGGAGGCTTTTCGCATGTTGACTGATGCACAAAGAGAAAAGTGGCAGAAGGAGGGATACGTCAGGCTCGAAAGGTTCTTCGCTCCAGCGGCTCAGGAAGATATCTCTACCTTTGTCGAAGAGATGTCACGCTGGGATGTCAGCGATGATAAATGGCTCATGTGGTTCGAGAAGACGACGGACAATCGAAAGATCACCTCCAAGATGGAGAATTTTCTCGACTTCCATGATCCATTGCGTCGTTTGCTTTTAGAAGATCAGCGCATAAAGTCAGCGGTCGAGGAGTTGCTTGGCGAAGATTCGCGCAGGCTCAAGGAGCTGCTGATTTTCCACTACCCCGACAGCGGCGGCTATCTCCCGCATCAGGACATTTATCACATTCCACACAAACTCCCGGACCGGATGGTCCATGCGGTGGTCGCCATAGGCATCGACGACTCCGACGAGGAAAACGGCGGGCTTCTCTTTTGGGGCTGGGTTTGTCAAGCAAAGGGATCCTCACCGTGGCATACCATGCGCGGCGTTGGTCGTGGTGTTGACGGCTGATGCGTAAACGGTTTCGATGCGCCGAGATGATGAGTGCCCGCCAGGGGTCTGGCTTCTCTTCGAAGTCGGCGCGCGACCGCTCCATGATCGGGTCGGATGGAGAGGCATCTCAATCTTTTTACCGAAACTGTCAGTCTGACCTGACGTCCAAGCCCGCCTCGAGATTGCCTACCCACTCGTCCCTGAACGGGACCTCTATCCGCGCGGCGACGCGGAACCCTTAATTCGATCTCTCAGGCGGCATTGGCCTCCCAGCGATAGGGTGTGTTGTCGACCCACATCCGATGCAGGATGATCGCCAGACGCCGCGCCACCGCCACGGTAGCCTTCGCCATACCTCGCCGGCGAGCGACGGAGAGACCCCACGCCTTCAGTGGCGAACTCCGCTTCGAGATACGCAGAAGAATCCCGGCGGCTTCAACCAATACCCATCGAATCCCGGCATCGCCGCACTTCGAAATGCCCCTATCCTGGTCGATCTCGCCGGATTGATAGCGCGAGGGCGTCAGTCCGAAGTGGGCTGGAACGGAGCGCGATCGGCTGAACCGCGCCGGTTCGTCGACGCCGGCTCGGAAACTCAGGGCGACCATCGGTCCGACACCGGGGGCAGTCATGAGCAGTTTGCAGGTGTCGTCGCTCTCGGCCAGCCGTTCCATTGCCTTGTGTAGGCGCTGGAACTGCTCTCTCAAAACGCGGCGGACTTCCAGCAGGGGGTCGATCACCAAGTGCAGATGCGGGGATTGTTCGAGCAACTCGATAATGCGCCGCTCGAACTGCAGCCGGGTTACGGCTCCGACCTTGAGGCCAAAGTTGCGCAGCAGGCCTCGCAGGTTGTTCTCCGCATCGAGAATCTTCGTCTGCACGAACTTGCGCGCAGTGAGCAGCATCCGGATCTCCTGGCTCCGGACAGTCTTGACATGAACCGGCTTGTAGAGCCCGACGCGCATCATCTGCGCGATGCCGCGGGCATCGTTGCGATCGGTCTTGTTGATCTGAGCCGAGAGCGCGGCCTTCATGTGCCGCGTCTCGACGCAGATCACCGGATAGCCTGCGGCCGACAGGCCACTGTAGAGCCATTGCGAAAGCGGACCGGCCTCAAGGCCGACGCGCTTGTAGGGGCCGCCAATCGCGTGAAGCAGGGCGCCGATCGCCTCCAGCTCGGTCTCCACCTTGCTCTCTCGAATGAGTTTACCACCCGTGTCCATTACGCAGACGCTGGTGGTGCGAACGGAAACATCAAGACCGACGAACAGTTCCATGGCAGACCTCCTGACCGGTTGAACCGTTGGAGCCTGCCCGGAAGACCGACCTCCCGCTACTCCCATGCAGGGAGGCCGCCGGAGCCCCAATCATCCGATCTTTTTTTCAGCCCCGGCAACCACGAAAAGGGGGTGTTTCCTATGGATGCCGGTGGGGTGATCTATCCTCAATTTGCCGAAAAGTTCTCCTGGGAACCCGTAGTATGGAAGTCTGGCGACATCTTCATCTTCGACGATTACGCACCGCACTACTCACGACCGAACAAAAGCAATCGTTCTCGGCGGACACTCTACTTGGTGTGCCAGCGTGCTTCAACCGGCGGGCCGACCCGCGCTGAATATAACGTGCTTAAGCGCGCCCTTAACCCGCCCGAGGGAAAAGTGGCCGATCTCGACAATCTCAAGCCCCCAAATGGCATCTTCTATCGCGATTGAGCTCACGCAGCCAGGCGGAGGCATGCACACGAAACTGATCGACCGCTCAAAAATGCGCGGACGGTATGGACGTCTGATTTGCGGGCTCGCGGAGCATCGACCGCAGCCCGTTACGACGCTTTGGCACGTGGATTGCGGAGGTGGTCGCAGGCGGTCTTCTGTGCGCCTACAGCCCGACTAGTGCCCCCCTGGTCGCCCGCTTGCCGGTCCAGAGCTGCACTATCCTGGCCGGGCCGCCAACGGGTCGGGCTGCCGTTTCTCTCCACGAAGTGCACCTGAGGCTGTTGCGTTGGCAGCCGAAGGTCCGTCCCACTCTTCAACAGCTTAGGTTCGTTGTCATGCGCAAATACACGTTTTCTCGAACGGAACTGTCGCGGGCGTTCGGTATCGACATGGCCACGCTTGGAACGGGAAGCGCTCGCACGGGGTTTTCATTCGGAAAGGTTGGACCCGGCGTCACATCCGAGCCCCATCGGCACGACGAAATCGAGGCCTTCGTGGTCCTGTCTGGTGCGGGCAAGGTCACCACCGACCGGGGGGAAATCTCGGTCGAGGCGGGCGATGTCGTTCTGTTCCAGCCTTTTGAAGCGCATGTGCTGCGCAATGACGGAATCAAAGACCTAGATTTCGTCGATGTCTACTGGCGAGACGGCGAGGCCGCCCTTGATGCCGCTGCGAAGACCACGGCTCCACGCGGGCCAATCTTCGTCTTCTCCACGCCGCCGACGCCAAATGGCGATCTGCATCTGGGGCATCTTTCTGGCCCCTATTTCGGCGCTGACGTCTATACTCGTTTCCTGCGCATGAAAGGAGTCGAGGCCTATCACCTGACCGGAAGCGACGATTACCAGAGCTACGTCGCGACACGCGCCGATGCCGATCAATCGACGCCTGCAAACGTGGCGCGCTACTACGCCGACGAGATTTGCGCCACGCTTGCACTTCTCGATTGTGACGTCCACAGCTTCCAACCCACAATGGACGATGACGGTTACGGCGAGTTTCAAGCCGCGTGTTTCCGCAGTCTTCTGAGCAGCACGGCGGTAGATCTGCGCCAGAGCCCTGCGCTTTTCGATGCTGTGACAGGCCACTATCTTTACGAACCGGATGTTAGCGGCCTCTGCCCCGATTGCGGCGGCTCCGCCGGTGGCAACATCTGCGAGGAATGCGGCGCCCCAAACCTTTGCCACGACTTGGGTGCAGCCCGGTCACGGCAGTCTGCCGAGGCGCCGCTGGTCGGCTCCGTCCGCCGCCCGGAACTTGCCTTGGACCGATGCTACGACAATATCGACCGGCATCTAAGGGCGTCGGGCGTCCCGCTACGGATCTTGGATCTCTTCGCGCGCCTACGCCGACGCGGCGACTTTTCAGTGCCCATTACCCACCCCTCGGACTGGGGCCTGCCGGCCGAGGGGTTCCCGGGGCAAGTGATCTGGGTGTGGCCGGAGATGGCATTCGGTTTTCTGTACAACATCCAGGCGCTCGGCCGCTCCGTGGGTCGCGACTGGAAGGCGGAGATGCCCGGCAACGACTGGCAGATTGTACATTTCTTCGGCTTCGACAATTCGTTCTACCACGCGCTACTCTACCCCGCTCTTTACGCCGAGGTCTTCTCCCACTGGACGCCACGCATCCGCTATCACGTCAACGAGTTCTACCTGCTCGATGGCAAGAAGTTCTCAACCAGCTGCCGCCATGCGGTCTGGGGCAAGGAGGTTCTGAGCCCAAAGACAGTCGACGTCGTGCGCCTCCATTTGGGCCTGACACGCCCAGAAGGTGAGCGGACGGATTTCACGCTGGACGCGCTGCGCCGCACCGAGAACGAGGTGTTCCAAAGTATCTGGCTGAAGTGGCTTGAGGCGTTGAACCAGGAAATCAAACAGGATTTTGCCGGCCATGTACCCGATGCAGGCGACTGGAGCCCGGTTGACCGCGCCTTCTTTGCTCGGATAGAGACCTATCGCGCTGCGATGGAGCGCGCCTATTCAGACGAAGGCTTCTCGGTTCGGCGCGCGGCCGCTCAGGTCTGTGATTTCGTGCGCGATTGCGTGATCTACCGTGGGGCGCGAGACTATACGGCGGCCCGACGTTTCTATCCCGCCCGCAATCGGACTTCGCTGGCCCTTCAGACGACGGCCGCTGCGATCCTGGCACCGACACTCGCTCCGCTGATGCCCCGCTTCGCCAGAACGCTGGCGCGAGGCATCCATGGCGTCTCGACCGAAACATGGCCCCGGTCCGTCCAGCGCCTTGCGCCCGGGATGCGCTTTGATCTCGGACCCGTGTTGGTGTTCTACGCCAAATCCGGCAATCCTCATCTTGATGAGGTGGAGGCACTATGAGCCCAAAGATGCATCAGTGAGCTATCCCAATCTCGACCAGATAAGGCAATCAAAGCCGATGATGCCAAATATCTTGACTCGCTGTCACTGGCGACCCAAGCCGCTATCGAACGGTAGAGACCAGATTGGCGGACCTGAACCAACGCGTCGTCGACAACCCTGGCCCGCGCCTTCGAGGACCGCTCGGCCGATCGCTTCCCAGCCCTTGCTGTTCGTGCCGCAAATGCCGTGTGGGCTCGACTGCGCAGACCAACCTCTTCGGCATCGGGATTACGTCCTCCAGCCGGTCAAGGCTGTCATGCGGCTCGACCCGCTTGTCAACCTGGCGCGCCCCGGATCGTGCGCCGATCACCAATGTGAATGCGAATGCCTGCGTGATGGTATCTTCGATTCTGTCCGAGCCTGTACCGGCGCGGCCGTCAGCCGAAGAACAGCTGAGCTACTGACATCGGAATGTAGCAGGTTCGATTCTGCCCCTGAAACCGGATATTGCTCAACCAGCGTTCACGATGGCTTGGTGCACAAGCTTCCAATCAGACCCGCGCACCGACAGCCCGTCGCCTGAAGATAGTCGGCGAGGGCCGCCAAATCGCAAGCGTAACCTCCGTCACAATGCGCGCCGTCTTCGCCGACATTGCAGACGCTTGTCTCGTCCAGGGATACGTCCAGCTGTTTTAGGCTGCTCCTCAGGATTGCGTGTTTGCTCCGGTGCGGACCGCCCCTCAGTCCCAATCGAGGAGCGATCCTACAATTCACATGTTTGGAGATCGCTCGCTAGGTGCCCCGTCTGTGAACCCTGCAAGCCGATGCTTCAGATGCCGCCCATGCAGACATATTTCATTTCGAGGTAGTCCTCGAGGCCATGGCGGGATCCCTCCCGCCCGATGCCGGACTGTTTTATCCCACCGAACGGCGCCGCTTCCGAAGACATCCGGCCGGTATTTACCCCGACCATTCCATATTCCAAAGCCTCGGCGACTCGCCAGACACGCTTCAGGTTAGAGGCATAAAAATACGCCGCGAGGCCGTAGATCGTTTCATTGGCATCACGCACGACCTGATCCGCATCGTTGAAGCAAATAATCGGTGCGAGCGGCCCGAATGTCTCTTCGCGCGACGGTCATCTCGCTGGTGACACCGGTCAGGACCGTTGGTTGGAAAAACGTGCCATTCGTGCCGATGCGTTTGCCCCCGCATCGAATTGCGCCGCCTTTAGCTACGGCATCGGCAATATGGGATTCAATCTTGGCCAAAGCCTTCTTGTCGATGAGAGGCCCGATGTCCACTCCGAGCGCGAATCCGTCACCAACTTGAAGTTGGCGAGCCCGTTCAACGAATTTCTCGACGAACTCGTCGTGAACGCCCGACTGGACGTAAAGGCGGTTCGCTGAAACGCAGGTCTGGCCGGCATTGCGGTACTTCGCCTGGATGGCACCGTCCACCGCGGCATCGATATCCGCATCATCGAACACGATGAAAGGTGCATTGCCGCCGAGCTCTAGGCTGACTTTTTTGATCTGGTCCGAGCACTGGCGCATGAGTAGGCGCCCGATCTCAGTAGAGCCGGTGAAGCTGATCTTGCGGACCTTGGGTTTGTGCAAAGTTCGCGGCCGACCGCGTCACCTTCGGATGCATAGATCAGGTTGACGACGCCTTCGGGAAAGCCTGCCTGATGGGCGAGGGCGAACATTGCTCCAGCCACGAGCGGCGTCTGTTCAGCGGGCTTGAGGACGATCGTGCAGCCCGCCGCCAAGGCTGGCGAGATTTTGCGCGCCACCATCGAGGCCGGGAAATTCCATGGCGTTATCGTGCCGACGACCCCGATGGGCTGCTTGACCACCAACATTCGGCGGTCCGTCGATGGTGCGGAGATTGTCTCGCCATAGACGCGATTTGCCTCCTCGGCGTACCATTGCAGATACGCCGCAGCATGCGATATCTCCGATTTGGCCTCTGCAAGCGGCTTGCCCATCTCCGCGGTGAGAATTGCAGCGAGATCGTCGGCGTGGTCGATGATCAACTGATGCCATCGCCATAGAACGTCGCTGCGCTCACGGGCGGTAAACCCTGCCCATCGAGGCTGCGCGACATAGGCCTTGTCGATCGCAGCGCATGTCTCCTCGACACCCATATCGGGTAGTTCTGCCAGCACTTCGCCGGTCGACGGGTTGAGAACCTCAAATGTCCGCTCGCCCATCCGCGTGCCAAGTGCCGGCAGGCGATCGATGGGTCCAAACAGGTCAGGGGATCGCAGGTGACGGATCATCGGCGGGCACAGGGGCAATACCGGATTCCTCCTCAACGCAGCAGGTGTATATAGCAGGTGGGGTGTTTATTCCGGACGTAAAGGTTCCTTATAGGGCCTCGGCCATACAGCTAGCAGACCACGGTACCCAAGTGGGAGGGAGACGCTACAAGACGCCTAGCGGTTCTACTAGTCGGGCTCGACCGGTCGGTTGCGCGGTGGCAGATCCGGCCCGCGCAACCTTGCCATAGGTCTTCGCGGCCAGCGCCTTCACCGTCTCAGGCTCTGCGTCGCCGGCCACCACCAGCACGGCGTTGTTCGGTCGGCGGTATTCGTTGCACATCGTGAACCGATCGGTGCCGTTAAGCTTCTTCATCTCCTGCGTCCAGCCGTTCACCGGAATGCGGTAGGGCTGATTCGGCCGCAATGTCGTGTTGACCTCTTCGCCAGCAGACCTGCGGGTTCGTCTCTCTGCGCCAACGGCGCTCCTCCAGTATCACATTTCGCTCGGTCTTGATATCATCCTCGTTGAGGATGAGGTTGAACATGCGATCGGCCTCGAAGCCCATCATCTCGCCCAAAACGAGTCATAGGCGGTGAGGGCGGTATTGTAGCCGCTGTCTGAGACGGCTCCGTCGAACTCGCTGTCGGCGCGGTTGGGCGTCGCCCTAAAGATCAGACGCTCGAGGGAAGGGGCAAGGTCGGGTTTGCCCGGTGGCTCGTCGGCGCTGCGGACCTTGTGCCAGATCATATGAGTGACGATTTGCGCGGAGTCATGTCGACTGTTCCATGCCATCATCGAGCAGGAAATCTTGCCGCCGTCGGTGGCGGCCAGAGCCGGAGCGGTCGTCGCCAGGCCAGGGCGGTGGCAGTGAACGGCTTGCGCAGCCAGGGGGTGATCGATGGCTCCGGTTGGAAAGGCAAGTTTCGAGGCAGTGATTTGTTCCTCATTTTCATGAACGGGCTGCGTCTTCGATCCCGTGGGAGGATCGCGGGCAGGCCGAGCCAGATGAATCATGCGGCCAGGGCTCACTCGAGCCTCATCTTGGGATGAGCCCAGGAGACCGGCGGCGGTGTTCTTGGGGGGATGGTCATTGGAGGGATTTTCCTTGATCCGCGACGCCTTGCGGACGACCACGCATGCACCGTGCCAGATCAGAAAACATTCGAGGCATGTGGACAAGTCAGTCTGACATGTTGTGCATCCGACATTGTGGGCCATCGAACAGGGCTGAAGGCGACGCGAGCACGGCTGAGAATACTCTTCTTCATTGGAAGACGATTGGGCGCGCTGCTGGGGAAGGGGGACGGGATGCGCTTCGAAGGCCGCTGCACCGACGGTCAGAATTGAAATGTTGTCGCTCCAGCGGACCGATGTCCTCGACAGTCAGACCGGGCGGTGCTGAAGGGTAGAGGCGTGAGCAGCGTAGCTAAGTGGGCGCGGACCCAGCTCGCGCGCGAAGACGGACCTGAAAAAAAACGGCGGGTGGCGACATTCGCGAGGCGCTGGAAAACGAGGTCGTAGGACTGGGCGGGAAAAACGATGCCGTTGCTGTCTTCTGGCGTGATGGCCTGCCGCGAGGCCGTTGAACTTGGTGAGTTGCTGCGGGAAGGGGAGTGTTTTCGCGGGACCTTGGTCAACGTAAGAAACAAACGTCGAGCTCGCCTTGGATGGGGACATGCAGCACATTTGCCGCTGCAGGACAGCAGCACGGAAGCTGTCCGCGCTTGCCGTCGTCCCTGGGAACCAAACAGCAGAATTTAGCGGTCGCGATTGATTTCATGTGCGTAAAATACCGCCTGGTGCGCTCGGCTGCAAGTGCATGCCTGGCGGAGTGGTCGCTTAGGTCAAGAGCATCGCGTGAGTAACAGCCTGACCTTGCTCAATCTGATGCGCGCTAACCGCCTCGCCGGATTGTGGAACTGCTCGCGGGTGGCTTCTACCACAAACAGCAAGGTCATGAAATCAAGCAGGAAGTCGTCAATCGCTTGGGCGATTGTTTCTGACTTGCCCTTGAACTGGTCCAGCAAAACGCGCGCGCTATCGATCGCTTCCACGCTGGTCGCATCGATCAACCCCTCGACCCTCTTGAAACAATCCAACTCGAAACTCCTTAAGGCGCTCCCAAGGTGTTATGCACGAAGGCAGCTCCGTGAACTACCCGGCCTTTGACCTGGCGGCACGAGCAGCGGTCGGCCTTACGTCCCGCGCCTCCAAACACGAGCCATCGACGTGGCGCTGAGGAGCGTTGGAAGAAATTGGGCGCTTCCGGCCACGCTCGAGCGGTAGTGTAGGACAGTGCTTGCTGGCGGCTACGCCCACAATGGAGTGCGCCAGCTGATCGGGGCTTAACAATTTTTCGCTTTTTGCTGCGCCCAACTCTCGGCTATGACTGGGACAGGCCTAATGGCCTGCCCACGTTGCATTGTAAAAGAAGGAACAAGTATATGCCGACTGGAACGGTAAAGTGGTTCAACAGCACCAAGGGGTTTGGATTTATCCAGCCCGACAATGGCGGTCCGGATGTTTTCGTCCACATTTCCGCTGTCGAACGCGCGGGCCTCTCGACCCTCGCTGACGGCCAGAAGATCAACTATGAGATCGAGCAGGATCGCCGCACTGGCAAGTCCTCCGCTGGCAGCCTCAGCAAAGCTGGTTGAAATTTTCTCCTGCGTCCTGGCAAGAGTAGGCACGTAGGTCCGGAGATTCTCACGGCCGCTCGATAGGAGCGAGCAAAAACTGAGGGCAGCAGATTGCTGCATGCGTCGCGAATTCCTCATGAAACAAAGTTGTTGGAAAGGAAGGCGGGGTTGGCCCCGCCTTTTTTATGTGACGCGAGATTAAGCCGATGGCTGCAACGCTCCAGAACGAATCTCGATTGCCGAAATCAAGCCGCGACCTTCTTGCGGGTTCGCTTCGTCGGCGCAGGCTCCGGCGCTTCCGGCGCCTTCGGTTTGCGGCCGAGCCCCATCGTCTTGGCCAATGACGAGCGCGCCGCGGCGTAGTTCGGCGCGACCATGGGATAATCCGCCGGCAGGCCCCATTTGGCCCGATATCCATCCGGCGTCAGCCCGTAGCGGGTCGACAGATGGCGCTTTAAAGATTTGAATCTCTTCCCGTCCTCAAGGGAGATGATGTAGTCCGGTGTCACCGACTTCCTGATCGGGACTGCAGGCGTAAGGGCAACCGGCTCTTGTGCAGAGACACCTCCGGCCGTCGCTCTCAGAGCCGCATGCACTTGGCCGATGAGGGCAGGGAGATCCCCCACCGGGATCGGATTGTTGGAGACATAGGCCGACACGACATCGGCGGCAAGCTCAATGAGGGTGTCGACGTTTTTTCCGGCTTCTTCTGTCATGAAACTCTCCAGGCGGTGAAACATAGTCAGCGAAGCGTCGCTTCATAGGGCCCGTTGCCGCGGAAAGCAACAATGTCTCGACAGCGTTATTGCCAATGCTCGTCCAGAAGCGACATCGGTGCGCCATATTTCCCGTCGTGACCGCTGAGCCACTCGTTGTTGGCGACCCTGCCGAGGTGCGTGGCGCGTCCCGGCTGTAACTTTGCGTCGAAGTTGCTAGTAGTCTCGAGCCTAAGCGGGGTATTTTGTCTCGGTGTGACTTCTTTGGACTGTGAAATCGAGCGATAGTCATCGCTTGCTGGTGGGCGTCAGGGACGATGGAACAAACGTTCATTGGCAATGGCCAAAGCGATGTAAGTTCATCGCCCGGTGAGCCGCTCTTGCAAGGGGGCTGGGAACCGCCGCTGATAAACCAAGGAAATCAATGTATTTCGAGGCGTTTCTTAGCCGGTCCTGGAGAGACGGCAATCGCTGCGGACGACACCTGTTCCACGATATCAAACAGCGCGGCGACACGGGCAGCTTCTCGAATCTGGAGCGGCTTCTCGCAAGCTGGCGCCGCGCCAAGAGGCCGGGCAAGGACAGTGCGTCGCCTGCTTCAATCATACGCATCAACCAGCCAGCGACGCTGTCCCATACGGAATCCCACGACCGGCCGTGTGATCTCGCCGGTAGTCGCCCCGGCCCTCTGCACGAAGCCTCGGGATGTGCTGACGATCAACAGGCCAAGAAGGTCGACGTCCTGAAGCAGGGATCACATGAGTTTGCCACGATGCGCAGGCTTGCCATGCGCTTCCGCGGCATTTTGCGGTGCCTGTGAATTCGGCAAGCTCGACACTTCGATCGACGTGGCGTCAACTCCGGGCTCGTCGCCATCACGCGTTTCGGTCTAGTCCTACGCCGTGACGTTGACGCCGTTCGCGCCATTGAACTACCGTGGAGCAACGGCCAGGCGGAAGGGCTGATCAACCGCCTGAAGACGATCAAACGTACCATGTAGGCAGAGCGGGCTGCGGACTCCTTAGGGCACGCATGCTGCCACTCAGCCGGCCTGATAACCGCACAAAGCGAGGAAGAACCTAGTCAAGTGCAAAGCGACAATTGCCTCGACAGCGGGTCCCGGAAGGTTTATGCTGGCCAATGTTACCGCAATCCGGAATGGCGATTGAGTACCTTCACGAGTGAAGGGAGTGAAACTTCTTTGTCGGCCAAATTGTTGACGGAACGCCCGGCGCCCATTGTTGCTACATGTTTAGATTCTTGGGGCGTTTTGGATGATGCAATCCACCATCTCACTCCAAAGGGCAGTGGAATCTGGAACAATGTCGCTTTTGTTCGCACGACATCCTTCGTGCCCGATTGGCATATCGTCTTTAACTCTGCTTCTCTTTTTGGGCTCCCTGTTGATATCGAGGCGAGCCCAAACAGGACAATTTTTGCAATCGGCGAACCGCCGACGAAAGCTCATCGCGCGTTTCATGAAGGGCAGGGGAAAAATACTATCGTCCTGACGTGTGACGCAGAGCTGGCTGCTCGGCAGAATGCAGCGCGCCGATTCGTTTTGTCTCCACCTATCACTCGGTCTTGGTCTGTAAACAAGACATATGACCAACTTCTGGTCAGCGAAGTCGTGGATAAGCCGCTTCGGCTCTCATGGATTACCAGTGACATCGCCCTGCTTAAAGGACATCGATATCGGCTGGCGTTTCTGGAACGGCTGAGAAAGGAGCTCGATTTTGACCTGTTCGGCCGAGGTTTTCGGCTGATTGGAGATAAATGGAACGCACTCGCACCTTACCGTTACAGTATAGCGTTCGAGAATACTCGTGCTGATTACTATTTTACAGAGAAGCTTATGGACTGCTTCGTTGCTGAAACAATGCCGATCTATTACGGCAGCCCTGCAATCACGAGGTTCTTCCCTTCGGACTCTATGGTTCTGATTGACCCAGAGGACAAGAACGTAATCCCAAAAATTCAAGAAATCATCAACTCGGACCTCTGGAAGGAACGTCGCGGCGCAATAAGAGAGGCGAAGCGGTTGGTCCTCGAGAAATACAATACGTTTGCTTATCTCGCGAGCTTCATCGAAAGCGTTCAGGATAAACCCTTACCGCCGGAAATTATACACATCGATTCGCCTGAGGTCGATTTTGGAATCGACGAATGAAGTACTCCAACGCTCGCTTCGCGTGCCCGGCGGTCGGTGGTCTGGCGAGATCGGTACGGAACGCTCGGCGGAGAATGCCTGCTGCGCAGACGGGCCGGCACGGGCGCACGAGGTCATGCGCCCCCGGCTGCCGCTGATCAGACGAACTGGGGAAGGCCAGGAACGGAATTGAGGACCTCGTCCACGAGTTCGTCGCCGGCATGTTCCTTGGCGCAGGCGATCGTCTCGTTGGCGAGGCCGGCGATCTTTGCCATGCTGAGACCCTCACTCATCAATTGCTGGCCGAGCCCCATAAGGCCGCCACCCTCAGGGTCGTCGCCATGATACTTCGCTACTAATTCCGAAGCTCCCGGAATGGCCTCGATCATGCGCGCAACGGGACCGTCGGCCGCGTGGCTTTGCAGGAAACCCAGCATTAACCCAACGCCCTTCTCTGCGAGAGCCGGGCCGATGCCGGCACCAGTGGCGATGCGCGGTAAGAATTCTTCCATGCAGGGTCTCTCTCTCTTTGATGAGGTTTACACGGGGCCGGTCCGGCGCCCAGCTCCCTTGGCCGAACCACAATTGAACTCCACAAAAATAGGCCGGCGGAAGTGCTATTGCGCGTAAAACCGCCTCTGTCAACGCAAGCTGCGTCGGACGTGCGTGTTTCGCAAACCGAAGATCATTCCAATTCACATCATTACGCATTGGCAACCGCACAGTTTGCGGTGGCTCGCTTATGGGCCAATGCCCCGCATCCGTCAAATGATGGCGACAAGGTGGTCATCGCCTAGGATCTGTGGATCGAGGTGTGAGGCAGTTACAGCCGGTGGACCTGCTCAAGCGCCGCGCCGGCACAAGGGCTAGATTGGCGATACTGCGCGTATTGGCCATGTCTTTCCTCGCGTGATGGGATGTTCGTAGAAGCGGAGCTATATGCCGGTGTGACGATCGACAAGGCGGACCGGCTATTCCGATAGGACATCCATACTGTCGCATAGACCGTCGCTGCTTAGGTATTGAAACCGCCATCGCTGGTGACATCACAATGTGCAGCCGGCGGGTGTCGACAACGTCGATTCACGCAATCAGCCGGTCAGGAGGAACGAATGAACCCTGAGGTTTCAGAAGCGCACTTTTCGCAAGGCGTGCAGCGCACATCGTGCAAGAGATTGCCATTCTTGCGGATGCTACCGACTTTCTCAACGATGGCGGGAAGATCGCAGTGACCGAATCTACGAAGCCGCCCTCAGGGCGTGCTTTGATGCATACAAACGGTTGCCGAGCAGGGATACTCCTCCTCCCTGAAGTCCAATCGAGAAGAGCGATCACTTCCAAGAGGGTCCCAGCTCAGCCGCGAAAACAGGTGCCAGACCCCGATCCTCTCCCTCAACTGATCTAGCTCAGGGCGTTCATGAGCCGCAGATCGCATAGTGGCTGCGTGCACGACGCAGGAAGACCATTTATGAAAATCCTATTCAGAACGATGGCTGTCACCTTGCTGGCACCCACCGCCTTTGCTGCGGATTCGATCCCCACCGACCTCAGAGATACGGCATTGGCCACCTTCAGGGCTTTGCCATCCACCACGCCGACAGTCGCCAACAACCCGATCACCCCGGAAAAGATCGCTCTCGGCAAGGCACTGTTCTTCGATCCACGCGTCTCGGCGTCAGGCGTCTTGTCGTGCAACTCGTGCCACAACCTGGCCACCGGCGGCGACGACAATCACGAAACCTCGATCGGCCATGGTTGGCAGAAGGGACAGCGCAACGCGCCGACTGTACTGAACGCTGTCTTCAACATCGCTCAGTTCTGGGATGGTCGTGCCGCAGACCTGAAGGCTCAGGCGAAGGGACCGGTCCAAGCCGGCATCGAAATGGCCAATACACCGGACCAAGTCATCGCCACGCTCAAGTCCATGCCGCAATATGTCGAGTGGTTCGATGCAGCTTTTCCGGCTGAAGCCGATCGGGTCACCTTCGACAACTTCGCCAAGGCGATCGAAGCCTTCGAGGCGACACTGGTCACACCGGCCCCGTTCGACAGCTTCCTGAATGGTGATGAGCTTGCCATGACTTCCGAACAGAAACAGGGCCTGGCGCTTTTCATGGACAAAGGCTGCTCGTCCTGCCATGCCGGCATCAACGTTGGTGGGCAAGCCTATTTCCCATTCGGCCTCGTGGAACAGCCCAGCGCCGAGGTCCTGCCGGACAAAGACAAGGGCCGATTTGCGGTCACCAATGCAGCCGATGACTACTATGTTTTCCGCGTGGCGCCGCTGCGCAACGTTGCACTCACCGCGCCATACTTTCATTCGGGCAAGGTTTGGGATCTGAAACAGGCCGTCGCCATCATGGGGACCACCCAGCTTGGCGTAGTACTGGCGGACGAAGAAGTTGACCTGCTTGTTGCCTTCCTCAACTCGCTGACCGGAGAGGCACCCGAGGTCGCCTATCCCATCTTACCCTCCGAAACGGCGACAACGCCCCGGCCTGTAACGCAGATCTCAGGAAAATAAAGGGCCAACTGGCTGCGGACGTCGCAATCGAAAATGATTGCGGCTTTTACTTGGGCCACACGAATTGCCACATCCATCTCCGAATTGGCGGGAGGCTAGCAATACCCGAAACGTGCCACCTCGCCCGTAGTCTGCGCAAATCAACTGGGGAAGCGGACAGACGCGCAGCATCATATATTGTCGCCGCCTGAGCGAACATGCCAAGCAGTCTACTTTGAGAAACGACGTGTGTACGATTTGTTCGAGCGCGGGGCCTGTATGTTCCCAAGGACCAATACTATAGCGTGGTGTCACATTTATATTTCTGCGGGATGAGGACACGTGCCGAAGGAAAATTGCACATTTTCGCCGTGTGGCTTATTTCCAAGAGTGTGATCGGTTTGGCATATTCCCGGCCGACATCCGCCAGCCGGCAACTCCCCACACGGTGAGGAAGAGAAGCCTCACGCCTGCACTTTCTGCCGGAGCGCGCGTGCTGCAGCGACCATGTTAATGAGGGCAGGGCGGACCTCCTCCCATTTGCGTGTTTTGAGGCCACAGTCCGGGTTTATCCACAGTTGGCCGTCGGACAGTCGCTCGCGGGCAAGCATGACTAAGTCCGAAATCTCGCCGACTTCCGGGACGCGTGGTGAGTGAATATCATAGACGCCGGGACCGATTTCGTTCGGATATTTGGAGCTCGTGAAGGCGTCCAACAGTTCCATCTTCGAGCGCGACGTCTCAATCGAAATGACATCCGCATCCATTCCAGCGATCGCGTGAATGATCTCGTTGAACTCCGAATAGCACATGTGGGTATGAATTTGAGTCGCGTCCTTTACACCCGTTGAAGCGATCCGGAAGCATTCGACAGCCCAGTCGAGATAGACTTTCCAGTCAGATTGGCGCAGTGGCAATCCTTCGCGAAACGCGGCCTCATCGATCTGCACCATCCTTGCGCCGGACCTTTCGAGATCCCTCACTTCGTCGCGGATGGCGAGCGCGATCTGGCGGCAGGCTTCGGAGCGGGGTACGTCGTCGCGAACAAAAGACCAGTTGAGAATGGTGACTGGGCCTGTGAGCATTCCCTTCACGGGCTTTTCCGTAAGCGACTGGGCGAATTGCCACCAGCGCACTGTCATCGGATTGCGCCTCGATACGTCGCCGAAAATGATGGGGGGACGCACGCAGCGCGACCCATAGCTTTGTACCCAGGCATGCTGGGTGAAGGCGAAGCCAGACAGCTGCTCGCCGAAATGCTGTACCATGTCGTTTCGCTCGAACTCACCGTGCACCAGCACGTCCAGCCCGATCTCTTCCTGCCAGCGAATTGCAGCCTCGATCTCCTTCCTCAGGAACGTCTCGTAGTCGACATAGCTCAGCTGGCCCTTCGCATGAGCGGCCCGCGCCTTGCGTACCTGCGGCGTCTGCGGGAAGGACCCGATGGTCGTCGTCGGGAACGGCGGCAGCCCGAGTGAGCCGGCTTGGACTCTGGAGCGCTCGGCAAAAGCGCTCTCTCGTCGCTTCGCGCTGTCGTCAATGCTAGCGATCCGCCCCTGAACAAGCGGGTCATGGATCCTCGTGGATGTTACGCGCGTGGCGGTAGCCTCGGCAGACGCTTTCAACGCGCCAGCCACCGCATCTCTGCCTTGGGACAGGGCCCGGGCCAGCAACACCAATTCGTCGGTCTTCTGGGCCGCGAAGGCGAGCCACGAGCTGATGTCTGCGTCGAGTTCCGTCTCCATGCGCAGGTCGATCGGCACATGCAGCATCGAGCAAGAAGGCGCGATCTCGACACGGTCCAAGGGCCAGCCGGCGACGATCGGTTTGATGCGGTTGAGAATGGCGGGCAGGTTCGCACGCCAGACGTTGCGGCCGTCGATCAAGCCAAGCGAGAGCACCAGATCCTTCGGAGCGAGCCGACCCACCGTTTCCAGCTGCTCGGGAGCGCGCACGAGATCAATATGCAGCCCGGCCAGGGGCAGAGAAACCGCGGTTTCGAGATTGTCTCCCAGATGCCCGAAATACGTAGCCAGCATGATCTTCAGCTCGGGCGCGGCTTTCGACAGCTGGCCATAGGCGAACTCGAACGCAGCTCGTTCGTTGGAGTTCAGATCGAGGACAAGCGCTGGCTCATCGATCTGCACCCAGTCGGCTCCCGACAGCTTCAGCCTCTGCAGGAGTTGCTCGTAAACAGGCAGCAGCCGCGGTAGGAGTGCGATAGGATCGAACCCTTCGGCAGGCGATTTCGCCAGCTTGAGGAAGGTGATGGGTCCAAGGATGACTGGGCGTGTGTGAATGCCGAGAGCTTTGGCCTCGAGGAAGTAATCCACGGGTCTCGTCGACGAGAGGGCGAACGTCTGATCATCATCCAGTTCCGGCACAATGTAGTGGTAGTTTGTGTCAAACCACTTGGTCATTTCCATCGCGGTTACACCGGGCCCATGAGCCGCCTCCTGGTGACCAGCGTGTGCACAATCCTCCGTCTGACCCTGGTTGCCGCGCGCCATCGCGAGGTAGATGTCAAGTGGGACCTCGCCGCTATTCCAGCCGTAACGGGAGGGAATGGCGCCGACCATGGCTGCGGTGTCGAGCACATGGTCGTAAAGCGAGAAGTCGTTTGACGGTATTTTCGACACGCCGCGATCGCGCTGCTCTTCCCAGCTAGCGGCACGGAGCGCCTTCGACGTCGTGAGAAGGTCGCGAGCGGACGATGTTCCGGACCAGTAGCTTTCAAGCGCGAATTTCAGTTCTCGCCGACGACCGAAGCGCGGCACGCCGAGCGTTGCTACAGGAATTTGCTGAGAGACAGTCATGTCATACCCCGATGGTTGGGGGCGTCGGTGACAAGGAAGGCGCTAGCAGGCCCGGCACGCCGGATTGCAGCGGCCACCGAGACACCCCGCCCGTGGACGTGATTCGTCGTGGCAGGTCTCCTGGCTCGCGGGGTCATAGCCTCTACCCGTCTTCCCGAGGGTATTCGCCTCAGTGACATGAGTGGGGTTGGCTCGCCGCTAACAGTTGCGGGGGCAGCGCCGGCATCGCACCGGCTTCCCTCTTAGCTCCGCTGCGGCAGCGCCGCACGCGAGAACCACGACACGCCAGACAATCACAGCAATCCCTTCTCTTGTCAATGGCGCATAACGAAATGTTTATGTGGTTATGTCCTGGCGCTTTTACGCTTATCTAACATTGTGAAACATGGAGTCGTCCATTTGCCGGCGCTGCACCGCTGCCCCATTGTCCAACTAATGGAGGCCGTGCGGAGCACAACAGGACTTTAACCTCAACCTGAAAAGCGCTACCGCTCAAAGGACGCTGGTGATCCGCGAGCGCCGAGCCAACGGTTGTGTGCGTCAAGTTCTGCAAAATGGGGCGGCCATGATGCTGGTTATGCGGCTTGGCGCAGAGCGAGCTTCTTGTGCTCGCGCAGGTCGTCCATATTGATGTATCGGTTGGCCTCCATCCAGTTTTCATTGGTCTCGACGGCCAACGCCCTGACCAGGCGCAGGCAGCTTTCGGTATTGGGGAAGATGCGCACGACATAGGTGCGCCGGCGGATTTCCTCGTTGAGCCGCTCCAGCATGTTGGTGGATTTGAGATGCTTGT
>NZ_JAMYUS010000027.1:0-80461 GCF_040323255.1 Mesorhizobium sp. M0052
CGCCGCCGACACCCCCCCACGAACCTCCCGGCCCCCGAGGGTACGGGGTATTGCGCCCGGGGGCGGCGCGTCACTGCGGGCGCCCCTTCGTGTATCGGAACTCGGCATCGCGCCAGCGGCGGCGCCCGCGCGAGGGCGGCCTGCCCAGGCTGCCACACGCAATCAATGACGAGGTCCAGATGACGGCAAAGCCCCTCTATCGACGTGTCCTGCTGAAAGCCTCGGGCGAAGCGTTGATGGGCGAGCAGCATTTCGGCATCGACGTCTCGGTGGTCGACCGAATCGCCGCCGACATCGCCGAAGCCCGCGCGCTTGGCATCGAGGTCGGCGTCGTCATTGGCGGCGGCAATATCTTTCGCGGCGTGGCGGTGGCATCCAAGGGCGGCGACCGCGTCACCGGCGACCACATGGGCATGCTGGCCACCGTCATCAACTCGCTGGCGCTGCGCACCTCGCTGAACAAGATCGGCGTCGATGCCGTCGTGCTGTCGGCCATCGCCATGCCCGAACTGTGCGAGAGTTTTTCCCAGCGCCAGGCCACCGCCTATATGAACCAGGGCAAGGTCGTCATTTTCGCCGGCGGCACCGGCAATCCGTTCTTCACCACCGATTCGGCCGCGGCCTTGCGCGCCGCCGAGATCGGCGCCGACGCGTTGTTCAAGGGCACCCAGGTCGACGGCGTCTATTCGGCCGATCCCAAGAAGGATCCGAATGCGACCCGCTTCGAGCGCATCAGCCATGCCGAAGTCATCAACAAGGGCTTATCGATCATGGATACCGCCGCAATTGCACTTGCGCGCGAAAACAACATCCCGATAATCGTCTATTCGATCCACGAAAAAGGTGGTTTCGGCGATATTCTGCGGGGCGGCGGCCGTTGCACGATCGTCGCCGACGAATAATCCGGAGTATACTCTCCAAAAAGGGATCAGTTTTCGAAAGAGGGTCGGAATATGGGCCCTAAGCAGTGAACCCGGATCAAACGGGTCGAGGAGACTAAGATGAGTGGTGAGTTCGACGACCTCAAGCGGCGCATGGATGGCGCGATCGCCGCCTTCAAGCACGATTTGGCTTCGCTGCGCACCGGCCGTGCCTCCAGCAATCTGCTCGACGCCATCCAGGTCCAGGCCTACGGCACCACCATGCCCATCAACCAGGTGGCGAACGTGTCGGTGCCCGAGCCGCGCATGATTTCGGTTTCGGTCTGGGATAAGTCGATGGTCGGCGCGGTCGACCGTGCCATCAGAGAATCCAATCTCGGCTTCAATCCGATCGTCGACGGCACCAATCTCAGAATTCCGCTGCCCGAGCTCAACGAGCAGCGCCGCAAGGAACTGGTCAAGATCTCGCATGGCTACGCCGAGAACGCCCGCGTCGCGGTGCGCCATGTCCGTCGCGACGGCATGGACTTCTTGAAGAAGGCCGAAAAGGACGGCGACATCAGCGAGGACGATCAGCGCAAGCGCTCCGATCAGGTCCAGAAGCTGACCGACGAGACGATCAGCACCATCGATCACCTGCTTTCCGATAAGGAAGCTGAAATCATGCAGGTTTAGGGTCGGCCCACACCGGCCCGAAAGCGAGACAATGGCAACGCCCGCGCATGTCGCGATCATCATGGATGGAAACGGACGCTGGGCCAAGGCGCGCGGCATGCCGCGGCTTGCCGGCCATCGCGCCGGCGTCGAAGCGCTGCGCAAGACGGTGCGCGCCGCGCCCGGTCTCGGCATTTCCTTCCTGACCGTCTACGCCTTTTCGTCGGAAAACTGGTCGCGGCCCAAGGCCGAAGTCAGCGACCTGATGGGGCTTTTGAAACTGTTCATCCGCCGCGATCTGGCCGAACTGCACCAGAACGGCGTGCGCGTCAGGATCATCGGTGACAGGGCGGGGCTGCAGCCGGACATCAGGGGCCTGCTGGAAGAGGCCGAATCGCTGACTGCGCGCAATGAATCGCTGACCTTGGTCATCGCCTTCAACTATGGCGGGCGCGACGAGATCGTGCGCACGGCACGCAAGCTCGCAGCCGCAGTGGCGCGCGGCGAGATCGACGCAGAGGCGATCACGGCAGACACTTTTGCCGGCGCCCTCGACACCGCAGGCATTCCCGATCCGGAGCTGGTCATCCGCACCAGTGGCGAGCTTCGGCTGTCGAACTTCCTTCTGTGGCAGGCAGCCTACAGCGAACTGGTTTTTCTGCCTTGCTACTGGCCTGACTTCAGCCGCGAACACCTGGCCGACGCATTGCGCGATTTTGCTGGCCGCGAGCGCCGTTTTGGCGGGCTTGCCGCTCAAGATGTCGCTGCCTCGTGATCGGCGGCGGGATGAACAATCTTCAGCTTCGCATCGTCTCGGCGCTGGTGCTGGCCGCAATAGCGCTTGGCCTGACCTGGTTGGGAGGGCTGTGGTTCCGCCTGCTTTGCGCCGGGATATCGGCGGTCATCTTCTATGAATGGGCGCGCATGTCGCGCCCCTTGGCCGGTGCGACCCTCGGCTTCATTCCCGAAGCGCTGCTTCTGTTTTTCGTCGTCGCCCTGGTTGCAGGCGTGCCGGCATCGTGGCTTCTGTCTCTTGTCCTGGCCATGGTTGTGGTCGCTGCTATCGGCGCCCGTATGCGTGGAGCGGCGCAATGGGATGCAGCCGGTCTTGCCTACGCGGCTTTGTCCGGCTTATCGCTGGCGCTGCTGCGCGGCGGCGACCATCCCGGCCTGGTCGCAATCCTGTTTCTGTTCGCCGTGGTCTGGGCGACCGACATCTTCGCCTATTTCGTCGGCCGCTCCGTCGGTGGGCCCAAGCTCGCGCCATCTATATCCCCCGGCAAGACGCAGAGCGGCGCGCTTGGCGGCGCTGTCGGCGGCGTGGCCGCCGGCGTGCTTCTGGCTGCCTCCGCCGGGGCCGGCAATCTTGGCGTCCTCGCCTTGGTTGCGCTGGTGCTGTCGATTGTTGCCCAGGCTGGCGATCTCTTCGAATCCTGGGTCAAGCGCCGCCACGGCCGCAAGGATTCAAGCGCGTTGATACCCGGGCATGGCGGTGTCATGGACAGGGTGGACGGGCTTGTCGCGGCGGCTTTTGCCCTATACGTGATCGGCTGGATTTCGGCGGGCGCCGATCATCCGGCGCAGGGGCTGTTTCCGGCTTGAGTGATATTTCACGGCGAAGAAATGGCGCACGCCACGGATTCGCCTGGATTGATGTCACAGTCGCGGCGACACCTTTTGCCGCGGGTGAATTTGAGGGCATGACTTGAACGAAATTCTTCACGCGTTTTTCAGCACGGAAGGCTTTGTCCTCGGCACGCTGGTGCCGTTTCTGTTCGTGCTGACCGTGGTCGTCTTCATTCACGAAATGGGCCATTACCTGGTCGGCCGCTGGTGCGGCATTGGGGTGAAGGCCTTTTCGATCGGCTTCGGCCCCGAACTTCTCGGCTTCAACGACAGCCACGGCACGCGCTGGAAGCTCTGCGCCATACCGCTCGGCGGTTATGTCAAATTCGTCGGCGACATGAGCGCCACGTCGAGCCAGCCGAGTTCGGAAGATCTGGAAACGCTGACTGACGCTGAACGCAAGGTCGCCTTCCACACGCAACCCATCTGGAAACGCGCCGCCACGGTGGTGGCCGGACCGCTGTTCAACTTCCTTTTGACCATTGCCGTCTTTGCCGTGCTGTTTTCCCTCTACGGCCGCCCTGTGTTTGAGCCGATGGTGGCGGCGGTCACCGCCGGCAGTCCAGCCGAAAGGGCCGGCATTTTGCCAGGCGACCGATTCGTCGCCGTCGACGGCAGCAAGGTTGAGACCTTCGCCGACGTCCAACGCCTGGTCTCAGGCCGCGGCGGCGACGCCATCACCTTCACCATGTTGCGCGAGGGCAAGGAGGTCACCGTCATCGCGACGCCGGAGCCGATTGAGCAGCTGGACGCACTGGGCAACAAGGTCAAGGTGGCCGTCATCGGCGTCGTAAACAACAAGGATGTCGGCCAGCCCAGGTTGATCACCTACAGCCCTGTCGGAGCAGTCGGCGCCGCGGTCGAGGAGACGGGGCACGTCATTCAGCGCACCGGCCAGTTCCTGCAGCGATTCGTTGTCGGCCGCGAAGACAAATGCCAGCTGGGCGGCCCCATCAAGATCGCCAAGATGTCGGGGCAGGCGGCAAAGCTGGGCTTCCTGTGGCTGGTGCAGCTCGTCGCCGGACTGTCGGTCGGGATCGGAATTCTGAACCTTTTGCCGATTCCCCCCCTCGACGGCGGCCACCTCCTGTTCTACGCACTCGAAGCCGTTTTCCGGCGTCCGGTATCGGAGCGGATGATGGAAATGGGATACCGGGCCGGCCTCTTTCTGGTGCTGGGATTTATGGGCTTCGTCTTCTGGAACGATCTGTTTGGGTGCTGAAATCATGAAGAAATTTGGCTTCAGCACCGGCAATGTTGAGACGCCGTTTACCATGCACGGGGGTATGCGTGACGCGAAAGCCACGCATCAGGGTTAAGTAATTACAAATTAACCAGAAGCCTTGCGTGTAGGGAAAATCCGGTTAATACGGTAGGAGAAATTACCGCACGTCCGGTTTTCTCGCCGTGGGGACTTCGAGAAAAGGTACAAAAGCCCGATGAAGGCAGCATCCAAATTTTTGAGCGCCGCGTCCGCAGTGGCCATGTCCGCCGCTCTGGTTGTACCAGGTGTGCTCGCCGTGCAGTTCGTTGCCACATCTGCGGCGCAGGCAGCCGTTGTCTCGAGAGTCGAGGTCAGCGGCAACCAGCGTGTCGACGCCGACACCATCCGCAACTACATCACGATCAAGCCGGGCAAGGCGTTTTCCAGCGCCGATATCGACGATGCGGTCAAGGCGCTGTTCGGTACCGGGCTGTTCTCGGACGTGCAGATCAATCAGGTCGGTTCGACGCTGGTGGTCAAGGTTGCCGAATATCAGGTCGTCAACCAGGTTCTGTTCCAGGGCAACAAGAAGCTCAAGGACAATGCGCTGGCAGTCGCCGTGCAGTTGAAGCCGCGCGGGACGTTTTCGCAGGCAACGCTGGACTCCGATGTCGAGGCGGTGAAGGCTGCCTACAGGCGAATTGGCCGCGATGACGCCGCTGTCACGACGCAGATCATGGATCTCGGCGACAACCGCGTGAACGTGGTCTTCAACATCAACGAAGGCGGCCGCACCAAGATCGCCGCTGTCAATTTCGTCGGCAACAGCGCCTATTCGAGCCGCCGCCTGTCTGACGTCATCGCCACTAAGCGCTCGAGCTTCCTGTCCTTCGTGCTGCGTGACGACGTCTATGACGAGGACAAGCTCCGCGCCGACCAGGAATCGCTGCGCCGCTTCTATTACAATCACGGCTATGCCGACTTCCAGGTGGTCTCAGCCGTCGGCGAGCTCGACGACACGACCAACCAGTACACCGTTACCATCACCGTCCAGGAAGGCGACCGCTATACGTTCGGCGACGTCAGCGTCGAGAGCACCATTCCCGAAGTCGACTCGAAGGCGTTGGAATCGGTGGTTCAGACCCACAAGGGCGACGTCTACAACGCCAAGGATGTCGAGGACACCATCATCGCGCTGACCGAAAAGGTCGCGGGTTCGGGCTATGCCTTCGCCCAGGTGACGCCGCGCGGTGATCGCAACTTCGAGAACCACACCATTTCGGTCGTCTATACGATCGACCAGGGCACCAAGGCCTATATCGAGCGCATCGAAATCCGCGGCAACGACCGCACGCGCGACTATGTCATTCGTCGTGAGTTCGATGTCAGCGAAGGCGACGCCTTCAACCAGGTACTCATCCAGCGCGCGAAGAAGCGGCTGGAAAAGCTAGATTACTTTGAGAAAGTCGACGTTTCGACTGTCCCGGGTTCTGAGCCAGACCAGGTCGTGCTCGTGGTTGACGTAGTCGAGAAATCGACCGGCGAGTTCTCGGTTGGCGCAGGATATTCGACCGGTGGCGACACTGCGGGTCCGTCCGTCGAAGGTTCGGTCGCGGAGCGCAACTTCCTCGGTCGCGGCCAGTACATCAAGGTTTCGGCGGGTGGTGGCAAGAATTCGCGCGACTACAGCCTGTCCTTCACCGAGCCCTATTTCCTCGGGCGCCGTATCGCTGCCGGCTTCGACATCTTCCAGCAGACGCGCAACTACGACCACTATGACAGCGAGACGCTGGGTGCGACGGTGCGCTTCGGCCTGCCGATCACCGACAACATCTCGACACAGTTGGCGTACAATATCGCCCAGGAGAAGTACAAGCTCGACGACGGTTGCGATAACAATCCTGCCATCCCGGGCAACGCCCCTGGCGACGGGATTCCCGACGCGGACTGCAACGTATCTGCGGCGATCGTCCAGGGAATTGATGAAAGCCCTTGGATCAAGTCGTCGGTCAGCCTTGGGCTGGTCTACAACACCATCGACGACATGAAGAGCCCGCATGAAGGCATCTACGCCACCACGACCATGGAAGTGGCCGGCCTTGGTGGCGATGCCAAATTCGTAAAGGTTACCGGTCGTGGCACTGTCTACCAGACGTTGTCCGAACAGCTGGATCTGGTCGGCCTGATCTCAGGTGGTGCTGGCCATATCGCGGGCTATGGCGATAACGGCCTGCGTATCTTCGATCAGTTCCAGAGCAGCGACCGCATGATCCGCGGCTTCGAGTATGGCGGTATCGGCCCCGCGGATATTGCAACGGGTGACCACCTCGGCGGCACCACCTATTTCAATGCGTCGGCCGAAGCTCAATTCCCGATACCGGTCATTCCGGAAAGCTTTGGTGTGCGCGGCGCTGTGTTTGCTGATGCCGCCACACTGTACGGCAGCAAGATAAACGTCGCCGGGGTTACTCAAGCTTCAACTGATCTAGAGTTGCGCGCTTCGGTTGGTGTCGGCTTGCTGTGGTCATCGCCTTTCGGCCCGATCCGCATTGACTACGCGATGCCCATCAAGAAGGAAAAGACCGACGACGTGCAGGAATTCAACTTCGGCATGTCGAGCCGCTTCTGATCTTGCGGTAACGATGCTTCCGGGCCGTTGGGGCCCGGATGAGAATTGATCCGACCTAGCTGGATATTGCTTCTGGAATGACCGATCCGGTGTTCTTCGCGCCATCACGCCGGTATACGGCCGGCGAAGTCGCGAATCTGACCGGCGCGTCGCTCGTCGATTCCGACCTTGCCCACATATCGATCGATGCGTTGGCGCCAGCGAACGAAGGCGGCGAGGGTGCGCTCGTCTTCGTCGACGGCAAGCGCAATTTCGCGCTGATGCAGTCGCTCAAGGCGGCGGCCGTGTTTTGTCCCGCCGAGTTCGCCGGCAAGGCGCCGGCCGGCATCGCGGTTCTGGTTCATCCGCGCCCGCAGCAGGCCTTCGCCATGATCGGCCGGCTGCTGTTCCCGACGGCGGCTACGCCGGGGCCGATGACCAGCGAAACCGGGGTCTCGCCGCAAGCTCATGTCGATGCCTCGGCGCATATCGAGGCCGGGGCGATCATCGAGGCCGGTGCGGTCATCGGCCCCCGCGCTTCCATCGGCAGCGGAACGGTCATTGCCCCCCACGCCGTTATCGGCCCCTCCTGCCAAATCGGCCGTGACGGCTACATCGGGCCGGGTGTCAGTGTTCAATATGCGCTGATCGGCAACCGCGTCATCATTCATGGCGGCGCCAGGATCGGCCAGGACGGCTTCGGCTTTGTCGGCGGCGCCAAAGGCCCTGAGCGTGTGCCGCAGGTCGGCCGCGTCATCATTCAGGACGATGTCGAAATCGGCTCGAACACGACCGTCGATCGCGGCGCCATGTCGGATACGGTCATCGGTCAGGGGACCAAGATCGACAATCTGGTGCAGATCGCCCATAACGTTCGCATCGGCCGCAATTGCATTATTGCCGGGCTCTCTGGTATTTCCGGCTCCGTCACCGTCGGCGACGGTGTCACCATGGGCGGCGGCGTTGGCCTTGCCGATCATTTGACCATCGGATCAGGGGCCAAGCTTGCTGCAAGAAGCGGGTTCATGAGCAACGTGCCGGCGGGCGAGATCTGGGGAGGCTATCCGGCGCAGCCGATGGCGGAAGCCATGCGCGAGATCGCCATGCTGAGGAAGCTCGCCAGGACGCGCAAGCAGGGCGAAGGGGGAAGTAGCTGAGATGGTGCCGGCGACGCTCGAAGCGGTCGATATATTGGGGTTGATGAAGCTTTTACCGCATCGCTATCCCTTCCTGATGATCGATCGCATCATCGAAATCGACGGCAATGATTCTGCCATCGGCATCAAGAACGTGACCATCAATGAGCCGCATTTCCAGGGCCATTTCCCGGATCAGCCGGTGATGCCGGGCGTGCTCATCGTCGAGGCCATGGCGCAGACCGCCGGGGCGATCTGCATCCGTAACCTCAACACGGAAAAGCCGTCGCTGGTCTATTTCCTGACCATCGATAATGCGAAATTCCGCAAACCGGTCGTCCCGGGCGACCAGTTGAAAATCCACGTCAAGAAAATCAAGATGCGCGGCAACCTGCTCAAATTCGCCTGCGAGGCCATGGTGGAGGGCACAAAGGCCGCCGAAGCCGAGATCTCGGCAATGATGGTTACCGGCTGACGGTTCGAAATGCTCATGAAAATACAGACTTCAATCCATCCCTCGGCGGTTATCGAGGCCGGTGCCCAGATCGGCGAAGGCGCCTCCATAGGGCCCTTCTGCTATGTCGGCGCTGACGCCGTGATCGGTGACCGCGTCGAACTGGTCAGCCATGTCTCGGTGCTGGGCGCGACAACCATTGGCGCCGCGACGAAGGTCTATCCAATGGCGACACTGGGCGGACCGCCGCAGAACACCAAGCACAAGGGCGGCCGCACCACTTTGGTCATCGGCCAGAACTGCACGATCCGCGAAGGCGTGACCATGCATCTCGGCACCGATTCCAGCCGCGGTGAGACGACCGTCGGCGACAACGGCAATTTCCTTGCCTATGCCCACATTGCCCATGATTGCGTCGTCGGTAAAAACGCCACCTTCGCCAATGGCGCGACCCTGGGCGGCCATTGCGAGGTCGGTGACAGCGTTTATATCGGCGGCCTCAGCGCCGTTCATCAGTTCGTGCGTGTTGGTGACAACGCCTTTCTCGGCGGCTGCTCGGCTTTTGTCGGCGATGTCATTCCCTACGCCATTGCGGTGGGCAATCGCGCCAGCCTGCGTGGACTCAACATCATCGGCCTGAAGCGCGCCGGGTTGCCGCGCGCCGAAATCTACCTGCTGCGCAAGGCTTACAAGACCATCTTCGACCGCTCCCGCACTGTCGGCGAGAACATCGAATTCGCCAAGGCCGAGTTTGCGTCGTCGCCGACGGCCATGAAAATCATCGATTTCATCACCAGTCGCGGCAAGCGGCATTTTGCCGTCCCGTCGCTCAAGGGTGGCGACGGCGACGATGCCGATGACGAAGGCTGAGGCCACTTCAACGGGCCTCGATCTTGCGCCGGACGCCAGGGTCGGCATCATTGCCGGCGGCGGTAGCTTGCCGGTCGAAGTTGCCGCCGGCCTGGCGGAGGCCGGACATCCGCCCGTCATCATCCTGGTCGAAGGTCAGGCCGACCGTCGGTCCGACCTCACAATCTATGAGCATGAAAGCCTTGCGCTGGAAGACATCGGCTCGCTGGTTGCGTTGCTGAGGCGCCGGCGGATCACCCATCTTGTGCTTGCCGGCGAGATCAGGCGCAGGCCGCGGTTGGTCGACATGCGCCCGAGCCTTGGGCTATTGGTGCTTATACCCTCGCTCGCCATGGCGCTTGCCCGCGGCGATGACGGGCTGTTGAAGATATTGACCCGCGGCCTGGAGGCACGGGGCGTCAAGGTTGTCGGTGCGCATGAAGTCGTGCCCCGGCTCGTCGCGGCCGAAGGGCCGCTGACCAAAGCAGTGCCGCGAAAGTCCGACTGGCGCGATATCGAGGCGGCACACGCGGCGGCAAAGGCCATCGGCGCGCTCGACATTGGTCAGGCGGCAATTGCCATCGGTGGCCGCACTGTTGCCCTGGAAGGCGTCGAGGGCACCCACGGACTGCTCGAGCGGACGCAGCAGTTGCGCGGCCATGGCAGGCTGGCCGGCAAGACGCGCGGTGTCCTGGTCAAATGCGCCAAGCCTGGCCAGGAATTGCGTGCCGATCTGCCATCTATTGGCCCCCAGACCGTCGAGGCGGCGCATGCCGCGGGGCTCGCCGGCATTGCCGTCGAAGCCGGCCGTTCGCTCATCCTCGAAGGCCCCGCCGTTGTCGCGCACGCCAATGCGCTCGGCCTGTTCGTGTTCGGCCTGCCGGCTGCGGGGGCTGTCCATGGCAGCTGAGAAGCCGCTGAAGATTGCCATCGTCGCCGGCGAAGAATCCGGCGACCTGCTGGGCGCCGACATCGTGCAGGCGCTGAAGCGCATGACCGGGCGCGAGGTGCAACTCGTCGGCATTGGCGGGCGGCATCTGCAGGCGCTCGGACTGGCGCCGCTGTTCGATGGCGCCGAGATCGCGCTGATGGGGCTCAGCGCCATCCTGCGTGACTTGCCGCGCCTGATGCGGCGGATCAGCCAGACGGCAAGTGCTGTCGCCGCCGAAAAACCCGACTGTCTGATCACCATCGACAGCCCTGATTTCTCGCTGCGCGTCGCCAAAAAGGTCCGCGCCGCCGATCCGTCAATCCCGACCGTCCATTATGTCTGCCCGAGCGTCTGGGCGTGGCGGCCGGGTAGGGCGGCCGCGATGAAGCCCTATGTCGACCACATACTGTGCATCCTGCCTTTCGAGGTAAAGGAGCTCAGCCGTCTCGGCGGCCCGCCCGGCACTTACGTCGGACATCGCCTCACGCATGATCCAGGCGTGCTGGGCGCGGCCAGGGCGCAAGCCCAGCCACGCGATCTCTCGGCCGATCACGTCAAGACGCTGCTCGTCCTGCCAGGGTCGCGGCGCGGCGAGGTCAGCCGGCTTATCGGTCCGTTCGGCGAGACGGTGTCGGCGCTGCGCGCGCGTGGCCACCGGCTGCGGCTGTTGCTGCCGACGGTGCCGCATGTCGCCGAACTGGTCAAAACGTCGGTGGCGCGCTGGGATCAGGAGCCGGAGGTCATCCTTGATCCCGAGCGCAAATGGCAGGCCTTCGGCAAGGCCGATGCGGCGCTGATCGCGTCTGGAACGGTTTCGCTGGAACTGGCATTGTCGGGTGTACCGATGATCTCTTGCTACAAGTTCGATCCGATCATGCTGATGGCGCAGAGCCTGATCACGGTGTGGAGCGCCGCTTTGCCCAACCTTATCGCCGACCGGACGGTCGTGCCGGAAAGCTACAACCAGTATGTGCGGCCGCACTATCTGGCGCGGCAGCTCGAGGCACTGTTTTCAGACACCGCCTACCGCGCCTGGCAAAAGGACGGCTTTGCCGAAGTTGCCAGGCGTATGGCAACCGACAAGCCGTCCGGCGATATCGCCGCGGATGTCGTTCTTCGCCACATCGGGAGAGCGAATAAGGCTTAGTAAGGAGTGAACGATGAATAGTGAATAGCGAATAGTGAATAGTGAATAGTGATTAACGCGCTCTCGCTATAATCAAGCTGCTACTTACTACCTGCTACTTACTACCTGCTATTCACTACTTACCATTCACCATTCACTCTCTTTCACCTTTTCGCAATCGGCACGTAGTCGCGTTCCGGGGCACCGGTATAGAGCTGGCGCGGACGGCCGATCTTCTGGTGGGGATCCTCGATCATTTCCTTCCACTGCGCGATCCAGCCGACGGTGCGCGCGACCGCGAACAGTACGGTGAACATGGTGGTGGGGAAGCCCAGCGCCTTCAGCGTGATGCCGGAATAGAAATCGACGTTCGGATAGAGCTTCTTCTCGATGAAGTAGGAATCGGTCAGCGCGATCTTTTCCAGCTCCATGGCGATATCGAGCAGCGGATCGTCCTTGATGCCGAGTTCGCCCAGCACCTCATGCGCCGTCTTCTGCATGATTTTCGCGCGAGGATCGTAGTTCTTGTAGACGCGATGGCCGAAGCCCATCAGCCGGAACGGATCGTTCTTGTCCTTGGCGCGGGCGATGAATTCCGGGATGTGGTCGACATGGCCGATCTCGCCCAGCATGTTGAGCGCCGCTTCGTTGGCGCCGCCATGCGCCGGGCCCCACAGGCAGGCGATGCCGGCGGCAATGCAGGCGAACGGATTGGCGCCCGACGAGCCGGCAAGGCGCACCGTCGAGGTCGAGGCGTTTTGTTCGTGGTCGGCATGCAGGATGAAGATGCGCTCCATGGCGCGCGCCAGCACCGGATTGATCTTGTATTCCTCGCACGGCACCGCAAAGCACATATGCAGGAAGTTGGCGGCGAAGTTCAGCTCGTTCTTCGGGTAAATGAAGGGCTGGCCGATATGGTATTTGTAGGCCATGGCCGCAATCGTCGGCATCTTGGCAATCAGCCGCATCGAGGCGACCATGCGCTGATACGGATCCGAAATATCGGTGGAGTCGTGATAGAAGGCCGACAGCGCGCCGACCACGCCGCACATCACAGCCATCGGATGCGCGTCGCGGCGGAAGCCGGTGAAGAAGCGCGACATCTGCTCGTGCACCATGGTGTGGCGCGTCACCCGGTAGTCGAAATCGTCCTTCTGCGCCTTGGTCGGCAGTTCGCCGTAGAGCAGGAGGTAGCAGACTTCGAGGAAGTCGCCATGCTCGGCCAGCTGGTCGATGGGGTAGCCGCGGTGAAGCAGGATGCCGGCATCGCCGTCGATGAAGGTTATCGCCGACTCGCAGCTCGCCGTCGAGGTGAAGCCGGGATCGTAGGTGAAGGCGCCGGTGGTGTTGTAGAGCGCACCGATGTCGATGACGTCGGGCCCGACCGAGCCGCTCCGCACCTTGAATTCATGCGTCTTGCCGGCCAGTTCGAGCGTGGCAGTCGACGGGTGCGTCGTCTTGCTGCCGGTTTCCAGTCTCGTCGCAGCTTCGCTCATTCTCAAACTCCTTCATCTTCCTCATGCCGGCAAGGCAATTCCTGCAAACGACACGTCGAAATCACCGGAATGCGCGAACTCGCCACCGCATTTAGGAAGTGCGTGCCAGATTGGGCCAAGGCCTAATGTTGCACTGCGAAACCCGCCTTTCAATGCCAATCTTTTTGGGCCAGCTCGCTCCTAATCGATTTGATCCGCAATCCGCGCCAGGCTTTCCTCGCGGCCAAGCACGGCAAGAACGTCGAACACGCCGGGCGAGGTGCTACGGCCGGTAAGGGCCGCCCGGAGCGGTTGGGCCACGGCGCCGAGCTTGTGGCCGCCGGCCGCTGCGAACTCGCGCACCGCGGCTTCAGCCGCGGCAGCCGACCAATCGCCCGGAACAGTCTGCAAAGCGGCATGTGCGCCGCGCAGGATCGCGCGCGCGTCGGCACTGAGCAATGCTGCCGCCTTCTCGTCGATCGGCAGCGGCCGCTCGACGAACAGGAAGGCCGCGCCATCGGCCAGTTCCACCAGCGTCTTGGCGCGCTCTTTCAGGCCCGGCAAGGCGGCCAGCAGCTGCGCCTTCCTGGCGTCGTCGAGACGGGCGGCGATAGCAGATCCGCCTTCGAGGTATGGCAGAGTGGCGACGAAAATGTCGAACAGCTCGGTATCGGCCATCTTGCGCATATGCGCGCCGTTGATCGACTCGAGCTTGGCGAAGTCGAAGCGCGCCGCACCCTTGTTGACATCGCCGATGTCGAACCACGAAATCATGTCCTTGATCGACATGATCTCGTCGTCGCCATGGCTCCAGCCGAGCCGCGCCAGATAGTTGAGCAGTGCCTCGGGCAGATAGCCCATGGCGCGATAAGCCTCGACACCGAGTGCGCCGTGCCGCTTCGACAGCTTGGCGCCGTCGGCGCCGTGGATCAGCGGGATATGCGACATCGACGGGACGTCCCAGCCCATCGCGTTGTAGATCACCGTCTGGCGCGCGGCGTTGGTCAGATGGTCGTCGCCACGGATGATGTGGGTGACGCCCATGTCATGGTCGTCGACGACGACGGCATGCATGTAGGTCGGATTGCCGTCCGAGCGCAGAATGATGAAATCGTCGAGGTCCTTGTTGGGGAAGCGCACCTCGCCCTGCACACGGTCGTGCACCACGGTTTCGCCCTCGGTCGGCGCCTTGATGCGGATGGCGCCCTTGACGCCGGGAGGCGCCTCCGAGGGGGCACGATCGCGCCACTGGCCGTTGTAGCGCGGCGGCAGATCCTTGGCGCGTGCGGCCTCGCGCATCGCCTCGAGCTCGGCAGGCGTCTCGTAGCTGTAATAGGCCTTGCCCAGGCGCACCAGCTCCTCGGCCACCTCACGGTGGCGCGGCGCGCGCTCGAACTGCGATATGGCCTCACCGTCCCAGGAAAGGCCGAGCCAGGTCAGCCCATCCAGAATGGCCTGTGTCGCCGCCTCGTTGAAGCGTTCGCGGTCGGTGTCCTCGATGCGCAGCACCATCGTGCCGCCGGTGTGCTTGGCGTACAGCCAGTTGAACAGCGCCGTGCGCGCGCCGCCGATATGCAGATAGCCGGTGGGCGAGGGGGCAAAACGGGTGACGACCGTGTCGGACATGGAACTCTCGGAACCTTGGAAAGCGGAGCGTGATCGCGCGGACTTTCGCGCTTTGCGCGTTCATGTAGCATAGGGGGTCTGGGGCGCAAGGGGCAGACCCGATGGCTGGACGTGGCCGGGGCACGTCGGCAATTATCGGTTGCGTCAACTGGCGCTGGAGCCTTGTAGCACAAAATCTGTTCGCACCCTCCGCGCAACCTCGTTTGGCAGCAGCGTCAATGTCTGGGTTTCATTCGGCTGCAGCGTCCGTCACAGTGCCTGGAACATCGCTGCGACGGTGGTAGCCCCCTCTGACGAGCGGACATTTCTTCACGGATGCGGCACTGCCCGACTACAACGCCGCCGTGACAGCGTTGGCTTGGTCACGCATATTGACCTTTCTGCAACCATTATCGTGAACACCGCAACTGTGTGCAGGCCGGTCTCGCCACGAAGGAGGCATGATTGAAAGAAGGACTACCGATGACCGAAAACGCCGACCATACGGAGGGTGATCCGTTCTACCATGGTACCCGGGCGGATTTGAAACCCGGGGATCTGCTGAGCGTCGGCCACCCTTCCAATTTCAGAGGTAAACCACTGTCATGGATCTATTTCACCCAGACACTGGAAGCCGCCATCTGGGGAGCAGAGCTTGCAACGGGTGACGGTCGTCAAAGGATTTACATCGTAAAGCCGACGGGGTTTTTTATGGATGACCCTAACCTGACCGACAAAAAATTTCCCGGTAATCCGACGAAATCCTACCGCTCCCGTGATCCGTTGCTCATCCTGGGTGAACTCGGTGAATGGCAGGGTCATACACCGGAACAATTGAAGGCAATGCACGATGGGCTTGCTCGCCTGAGGGCGGAGGGCCAGGATATGATTGAGGATTGAGCGTCCTTGCCAGGTGATGGTCGATTCCGGCGCGGTGGACGTGATCACGCGGACTTTCGCGCTTTGCGCGTTCATGTAGCATAGGGGTCTGGGGCGCAAGGGGCAGACCCGATGGCTGGACGTGGCCGGGGCACGAAGGAAGGCGAAGGCGCCGAGGCAAGCGTCAGCGAACGCTCGCTGTTTGCCGATAGTCCCTATGCCGAGCCGCTGCCCCTCGCGCTGCCTGAGCCGCATCCCGGCATAGCGCCTGCGCTGCCCGGTCACGCGTTGCCGGCGCAAGTCACAGCGCCCGGATCTATCGCCCGTCTGCGCAGACGGCTTCGCCGTCCGTCATGGCCCGCGCTCCGCCGCAGCCTTGCCGTGGCCGCCAACACGGAGCTCGACCGGGGCGTCGCCTTCCTGCTGGTGCCGGTTTTCCTGGCGGCCGGCGTCATCATTTATTTCTCGCTGGCCGGCGAGCCCGGCTTTGCGCAGCCAATCGCCATTGTGGTGCTGGCGACATGTTGCGCCCTCGCCACGCGATCGCGGCCGAGGACGCATCTGTTCTGCATGGCCGCGATGCTGTGCGCGCTCGGCGTCGTCGCCGCCAAAGTCGAGACTTGGCGCGCCGGAACGCAGATGCTCGGCTCCGACATCCAGACACGGCTGACCGGCCGCGTCGTCAGTCTCGAACAGATGGAAAGCGGCCGCATCAGGCTGACGCTCGATGTGGTTTCGACCGCTTACCCCGAGCTGCGCTACGCCCCGGAGCGGGTCAGGCTCTCGGCGCGGACCGTTCCCGCCGATATGACCGCCGGCTCCCTGATCACCGGCTATGCCAGGCTGTTGCCGCCGACCGGTCCGGTGCGGCCGGAGAGCTACGATTTCTCCTTCGACAGCTATTTCACCGGTATCGGCGGCAGCGGCTTCTTTCTCGGCAATCCGAAAACCATTGCTACGCAGGGACCGCCGCCGCTGACCGCGCGGCTCTCCTCGGCAATCGAGAACGCGCGCGAAAACATTGCCGACCATATCAGGGGCAAGATCGGCGGCGCCGAAGGCGAGATTGCCGCGGCGTTGATTGTCGGGGTGCGCGCTGGCATCCCGGACGAGGTCAACGAGGCGATGCGGCGCACCGGCATCTACCACATCATCTCCATCTCCGGCCTGCACATGGCGCTGGTTGCCGGCACCATCATGGCGTTGCTGCGTGGCGCCTTTGCGCTGTTTCCCGATTTCTCTTCGCGCCGGCCGGTGAAGAAATATGCGGCCGCGGCAGCGCTTGTCTCGATCGCCGCCTATCTCGTTATTTCAGGCGTCGTGGTTGCCGCCGAGCGCAGCTTCATCATGCTGGCGGTCATGCTTGTCGCCGTGCTGTTTGATCGCGCCGCACTCACCATGCGCAATCTGGCGATCTCCGCCATCGCCGTCATCCTGGTGTCACCGCACGAGGTGGTCGGTCCCAGCTTCCAGATGTCGTTTGCCGCCACCGCCGCCCTTGTCGGCGCCTATGCCGGCTGGGCCGATTACCGCGCCGACAAGGTGAGAACGCCGCCGGCAAAGCGCTCCTTCGTCGGCTTCCTGTCGCGAAAGTTCGCGCTGGCCATGGGCGGCCTCGCCATGACCTCGATCATCGCCGGCAGTGCAACCTTGCTGTTCGCCATCTGGCATTTTCAGCGTGTGTCGCCGCTCAGCCTGATCGCCAATCTGGCCGTGATGCCGATTGTTTCGTTGATCGTCATGCCCTTTGCCGTGCTCAGCGCACTGGCGATGCCGTTCGGCGCCGACGGGCCGTTCCTCTATGTGATGGGCAAAGGTCTGATGGCGATGATCGCTATATCGGCCTGGATTTCCGAGCGCTCGCCGGTCGACGCCGTCGGGCTGATCTCCATCCGCTCGGTGCTGTTGGTGGCGGTCGCCCTCGTCATCGCCACCATGGCCACCACCTGGCTCAGGTTGGCGGCCGTGCCTTTCGCGCTGGCCGGCCTATTGACGGTGCCGCAGGTGCTTACGCCCGACGTGCTCATATCCGAGGATGCGCATCTGGTGGCCATGCCGATCGGTGGCGGCGAACTCGCCCTCAACCGCGAACGCTCCAACGAATTCACCACGGACAATTGGAAACGGGCGCTGCGGGCCGAAACCATTATCCCACCTGAGATTTTCGAGTCAACAGATACGCGGTTCGATCTCGATCCGCTCGATCTGCCGCCCGGCTCGCCCTTCTATTGCATGGGCGATCTCTGTATCGCCCGGCACCCTTCCGGAGCCATTGTAGCGCTTGCGAAAGACCGCAAGACGGCGCGGCCGGCCTGTGCCTTCGCGAGCCTGATCGTCATCGATGACGCCACCGCCTACAATCCGTGCCGCGACCCGCTGGTGCTGGTCGTGACGAAGAAACAGCTGGCCCGCGACGGCAGCGCCGCCGTCTTCTTCGATCCGCAATCGGCAGCTGCAGCGCCAACCATCCGCTTCGCCGTCGACAAGCCGTATCGCCCCTGGCACGAGCAACGCCGCTTCTCCCGCGAAGCGCGCGGCCTGCCGCCTTACAACCAGCGTGAAAAGTACAAACCCAAGCCGGCTCAGTAGCGCCGGATCAATCCGACAAGCTTGCCCTGCACCTTCACCCTGTCCGGTCCAAAAATGCGGGTCTCGTAGGCCGGGTTGGCGGCTTCCAGGGCGATCGAGGCGCCCTTGCGGCGGAAGCGTTTCAGGGTCGCTTCCTCATCGTCGACCAACGCCACCACGATCTCGCCGGGGCTGGCTGTGTCGGCATTGCGGATGATGACCGTGTCGCCATCGAAAATGCCGGCCTCGATCATCGAATCGCCCTTGACCTCGAGCGCGTAGTGTTCGCCGCCCATGATCATATCCGGCGGCACCGAGATCGAATGGGTCTGATGCTGGATGGCGTCGATCGGCACGCCGGCGGCGATGCGTCCCATAACCGGGATTGAAATCGCGGAAACGGCATCGTCATTGCCGGCCGACATCGAACGCGACGGCGAGCCCGGCTTGATCTGGCGGCCGAGACCGCCTTGGCCCAACGCGCCTTGTCCTTGGCCGCCTTGCCCTTGGCCGGTTTGACCAAGACTGCCCTGAATGACGCTCGGCGAAAACTTCCTCGCCGCATTGAGGCCTGGTGCGATCGAGTCGGGCAGCCGCAGCACTTCCAGCGCGCGCGCCCGGTTCGGCAGCCGGCGAATGAAACCGCGCTCCTCAAGCGCCGTGATCAGGCGGTGGATGCCGGACTTGGAGGCGAGGTCGAGCGCTTCCTTCATCTCGTCGAAGGACGGCGGGATTCCGCTCTCCTTCAGGCGTTCATGGATGAACATCAGAAGCTCATGTTGTTTGCGCGTCAGCATCGCGGCCCCCAAGGGTTCTGAAACCAGAATCAGAAAAAACAAACCCAGAACAAACACTATCTGTTCCAGTTGTGTTCCGCAACCTTTTAAAGTTTAACGAATGTGTTGACGTTTTGTTCAGCGTAACGTTCGGCGCTGCGAGCGCCGCTCGTAGTCGTTGGCCGGCAACGGGGTGAAACGAAGACAAAGTGCCCTGCGTCGTCGGCTACGATCGCCGCTTCCTTTTCGGACGGGGCTGCGCAGCATCCGCGCCGGGTTCACTCTGGGCATAGACCTGCAGCGTGTAGCCGATGTGAGCGGTCATCAGAGTTTTCGCACGTTCGACGTCGCGATCGAGGGCCGCTTCCATCAGGGCGGTATGGTGTTCGATCGCCACGGCGTCGCGCAGGGCCGCCACGGCCTTCCGGTGGCCATCCGTGCGGCCGGCGGCGGCGCGCAGCGTCGGGGCCAGACCCAGAAAGCGGTGATGGCGATGCAATTGGTCGGAAATCGTCGTATTGAAGCGCAGCAGCCAGCTGGATGTCGCGGCACTGAGCAGCGCCGCATGGAAGGCATCGTGTTTTTCGTACCACGCGTCGACCGCATCATCCGATGGATCGTCGAGAACAGACCCGCACCGTGAGAGACGATAGTGGGCGGCAACGACCGCGTCTTCCCACTCACGGTCGCCCTCCTCGATCGATTCCACCAGCAGGGGCAGTTCGACCACCAGCCGCGCACGCGCCAAATCCTCGAGCTCCGCCCGAGAGACGGGAGCGACCGCAAACCCGCGGTTGCTGATGGCGGTCACAAGCCGTTCCGCCTCCAGCCGCGACAGCGCCTCGCGCAACGGCGTCCAGCCGATGCCGTAGGTGTTGCGCAGCGTGCTCAGCTTCAACGGCGCGGCAGGCGCCAGCCGGGTCGCAAGAATATCGCGCCTGAGCAGGCGATAGGCCGCTTCCGTCTTCGAGGTCTGCTCGTCATCCAGCATCGTGATCCATCAGACATAAACGCTCGGCGGATCATTATATATCAAAGCCTTTCAATGGGTGAATTATATATAATGTTTGACAGTTCAAGGGCGACCACTCAAGATCGCCGGCATGTTTGGGCGGCAGGCTCCGCCGCGCGCGTTTGTCCATGGAGGGGCGCCGGATCATGAGCACGACACCCGATCTCGCTACAATCGAAGCAATGGATGCCGCCGATCCGCTGCGCTCCATGCGCGAACGCTTTGTCTTGCCGCAAGGTGTGATTTATCTCGACGGCAATTCCCTGGGCGCCGCGTCAGCGGTCGTCTTCAGCGAACTGCAGCAGGCCGCCACGCAGGAATGGGCGCACGACCTCATTCGCGCCTGGAACACCGCCGGCTGGTTCAACATGCCGGTGGAACTCGGAGATCAGCTCGGGCGACTGATCGGCGCGGCTGATGGGCAGACGGTGGTCTGCGACACAACCTCGATCAACATCTACAAGCTGCTGCACGCAGCGCTCGGCATGCGGCCGGATCGGTCGGTCATCGTTGCCGAGGGCGACAGTTTCCCGACCGACCTCTACATGGCCGAAGGCGTCGCCTCGACCCGGCCGGGAACGCGGCTGCGGCTGGAGGGCGTCGACGCGGCCGCAATCGAGGAGCTGATCGACGACAGCGTTGCCGTCATCCTGGTCAACCACGTCAACTACAAATCCGGCCAGTTGCGCGACATGGCGGCGCTGACGCGCAAGGCACATGACGCCGGCGCGCTGATCATCTGGGATCTCTGCCACACGGCCGGCGCCTTGCCGGTCGAACTTGACCGTGCCAATGCCGATTTCGCCGTCGGCTGCACCTACAAATACCTCAATGGCGGCCCGGGCTCGCCAGCCTTCATCTACGCGGCCGAGCGCCACCATGACGATGCCCACCAGCCGCTCAGCGGCTGGTGGGGCCATGCGCGGCCCTTTGCCTTCGAGCAGGGCTTTGCCGTCGGCAGCGGCATTCGCCGCTTCCTGTGCGGAACGCAGCCGGTGCTGTCGATGCGGGCGCTCAAGGGCGCGCTCGATATCTGGAACGACGTCGATATGGCGGCGGTGCGCAGAAAAAGCATCGCGCTGACCGACCTGTTTATCCAGCTCGTCGAAGCCAGATGCGGCGCCTACGGGCTTGAACTGGAAAGTCCTCGCGACGGCAGCCAGCGCGGCAGCCAGGTGTCGTTCCTCCATCCGCATGGCTATCAGGTGATGCGCGCGCTGATCGAGCGCGGCGTGATCGGCGATTTCCGGGCGCCGTCGACCATCCGTTTCGGCTTCACGCCGCTCTATGTCGGATATGGCGATGTCTGGCAGGCGGTCGAAGTCCTGGAGGATATTCTGCGCACCGGCGCCTGGCAGGACGCCCGCTTCGCGGTGAAGACCGCGGTCACCTGAGGAACTAGAGCAATTTCAGGAAAAGTGTGAAGCGGTTTTCCGTCCGCAATTGCGTCAAATCAAAGAGCTAGAGCATTTCGCCGTTTACGTTAAACGGTGAAATGCTCTAGAGCCGGGTGCGGACCGTCCAGAGCTCCGGAAACAGCACAACCTCCAGCATCTTCTTCAGATAGGAGGCGCCTGAGGTGCCGCCCGTGCCGCGCTTCAAGCCGATGACGCGCTCGACCGTGGTGACGTGGTTGAAGCGCCAGCGGCGGAAGTAATCCTCGAAGTCGACCAGCTTCTCGGCCAGTTCGTAGAGCATCCAGTAGCGCTGCGGGTCGCGGTAGACGGTTTGCCAGGCAGCCAGCACGTCTTCGTTCTCGACGCGCGTCTCGCGCCAGTCCGTGCGCCCGGCATCGGCGCCGATGTCGAAGCCATTGCGCGCCAAAAGCAGAAGCGCCTCGTCGTACAGCGACGGCGTGGCCAGGATCGCTTCCAGCCTGTCCGTAAGATCGGGCCGGTGCTTGTGCGGCCCGAGCATGGCTAGGTTGCGGTTGCCGGCCATGAACTCGATAGCGCGGTACTGCCACGACTGGAAGCCCGAGGATTGGCCGAGCGCGTCGCGAAACTCGGTGTATTCGCTTGGCGTCATCGTGCGCAGCACGTCCCAGGCATTGTTGAGCTGCTCGAAGATGCGCGCGACGCGAGACAGCATCTTGAAGCTCGGTTCGAGGCGGTCGGCGCGGATAGAGCGGATCGCGGCGCCGATCTCGTGCAAAGCGAGCTTCATCCACAATTCCGATGTCTGATGCTGGATGATGAACAGCATCTCGTCATGGGCCGAAGACAGCGGCGCCTGCGCATCGAGCACCTTGTCCAGCTGCAGATAGTCGCTGTAGGACATCCGCTCCTTGAACGACATCTGCGCGCCATCGGACGCCGGATCGTGCGGCTTAATCAATTGCTCTTCTCCGCGCGCAACCGGAAGCGCTGGATCTTGCCGGTCTGGGTTTTGGGCAAGGCGTCGATGAACTTCACCGAACGCGGATATTTGTAGGGCGCGATCGTTGCCTTGACGTGGTCCTGCAGGCGTTTGACGGTCAATGCGTCCGGCGAAACACCTTGCACAAGCACGATATGCGCCTCGACGATCTGGCCGCGTTCACCGTCCTCGGCGCCGGTCACCGCGCATTCGGCGACGTCGGGATGCGAGAGCAGCGCCGCTTCGACCTCGGGGCCGGCGATGTTGTAGCCGGCGCTGACGATCATGTCGTCAGAACGCGCGGCGAAGTGGAAGAAGCCATCCTCGTCCTGCGTGAACGTATCGCCGGTGAGATTCCAGCCATCGCGGACATAGTCCTTTTGCCTGGCATCGGCCATGTAGCGGCAGCCGGTCGGGCCGCGCACCGCCAGCCGGCCAGTAGAGCCGCGCGGCAGCTCCCGCATCTCGTCATCGACGATGCGTGCCTGATAGCCGCCGACGGGTTTGCCGGTGGAGGCCGGCTTCATGTCGTCGAAGCGGTTGGAGATGAAGATATGCAGCATCTCGGTGGCGCCGATCCCATCGAGGATCGGCTTGCCGGTCTTCTCAGTCCATTCCTCGAAGACAGGCGCCGGCAGCGTCTCGCCCGCCGAAACCGCGACGCGCAGCGAGGACAGGTCAGCGCCTTGATCCATGGCCTTGAGCATGGCCCGATAGGCGGTTGGAGCGGTGAAGGAAATGGTCGCTTTGTAGGTCTCGATGATGTGGATCATGTTGGGTGGCGTCGCCTGTTCCAGCAGCGTCGCCGCGGCGCCGAAACGCAGCGGGAAGATGGCGAGCCCGCCAAGACCGAAGGTAAAGGCAAGGGGCGGGGAGCCGACGAAGATGTCGTCGGGCGTCACCTCCAGGATTTCGCGGGCATAGGCGTCGGCGACGATCAGCAGGTCGCGGTGGAAATGCATCGTCGCCTTCGGCACGCCGGTGGTGCCGGAGGTGAAGCCGAGCAGGGCGACATCGTCGCGGCCGGTGTTGACGGCAGTGAAGGTGACCGGCTTGTCGAGGGCGGCGCGGTCGAGTTCCGCGTCATGGTTGGCCGTGCCGTCGAAGCCAATGACCTGCTTGAGATACGCACTGCCCTTGGCGCAGGCGGTCATCTCGTCCATCAGCCTTGTATCGCAAAGCGCAACCGTGATTTCCGCCTTGTCGACGATCTTGGCGAGTTCGCCGGCGCGCAGCATCGGCATGGTGTTGACGACCACCGCGCCAACCTTGGTGGCGGCCAGCCAACAGGCGACCATGGCCGGGTTGTTGGCCGAGCGGATCAGCACCCGGTTGCCCGGCTTGACGCCATAATTCTCGACCAGGGCATGGGCGAGCCTGTTGGTCCAGTCGGACAGTTCCTTGTAGGTGCGGCGGCGGCCATTGCCGATCAGCGCGGTGTGGTCGCCGAACCCTTTTTCGACCAGCCTGTCGGTCAATTCGACGCCGGCATTTATGTGGTCGGGATAGTCGAAGCCGTCGAGCAAAAACTCCGGCCATTGCTCCGGCGGCGGCAGGTTGTCGCGCGTGAATGTGTCGATATGCGCTGATGGCCCAAGCATTTTCGGCTGCCCCTGTCTGCCTCGCGCCCATGGCTGAACAAGGCGCAGGATCGCACCAGTCGAAATTTGTTTCAAGCCTAAAATGTTTTTAGGCCGCAGCATTGACGCCGCCCTGTTCGGCGGCCATTCCTGTCGACTGAACTGAAGCCATCCGGGAGGGATGCAGATGCTCCAACATCGTGTTGCCGATTGGGACAATGCCTACGCCAACGGCGACAACATTGCCGGCAGCAATCGCTGGCCGGCCGCGTGGGACACACCGGCACAGGCTTTTCGCGACACAATGTCGGCGTCCGGTCGGGCCAAGCTCGACATCGCCTATGGCGACAGCCCGCGCAACAGGCTCGATCTGTTCCTTCCCGATGTCATGCCCAAAGGGCTCGTCGTCTTCATCCATGGCGGTTACTGGAAGGCGTTCGACAACAAGCCATGGTCGCATCTGGCCAACGGCGCGGTTGCCAATGGCTTTGCCGTGGCAATGCCGACTTACACGCTTTGTCCCGACATACGCATTTCCGGCATCGTTAGGGAAATCGCGGCGGCGATCGGCAAGGCGGCGACGATGGTCGGCGGGCCGGTGATCCTGACCGGGCATTCCGCCGGCGGCCATCTCGCCTCCAGGATGGTGACGACAACGACACCCCTGGCCGCCGATGTGGCGGGCCGCGTGCGCAATGTCGTCTCGATCTCCGGCGTCCATGACCTGCGGCCAATCATGCGGACGGGGATGAACGCGACACTGGCCATCGATGAAGCGGAAGCACTGGCCGAAAGCCCGGTTCTGCTGCGCCCCATGCAGGGCGCGCGCATCACCTGCTGGGCCGGCGGCGGCGAGCGGGCGGAGTTCCTGCGCCAGAATGCGCTGCTTGCCAACATCTGGATCGGCCTCGGCGCCACGACCAGCACAGTGGTCGAGCCGGACCGGCATCATTTCAGCATCGTCGACGGGCTTGCCGATCCGACACATCCGCTGACGCGGACATTGCTGGCGGAGTAACAACCAGTCTTGTCTCTTGGAATTAACGGTTTGGATCCGCGACCTTCAGCGCAACATCAGAACGCTGCAAGCGGCGCCTGCTTCTGCCGCCGGAGCGAAGGGCTCGCGCACGATCAGGCCGTTGGCGTCGGCCAGCATTCTCAGCATCGAGGAATCCTGGATGCCGAATGGTGTCGCCACCAATGCGCCGGCTTCTTCCCGGACCACGGCGCGCACATAGTCTTGCCTTAGATCATTGGCCGGCATCGCGGCGCCAAGCTGAGCCTGGCGGATGTCCTGCCGGTGGGGACGGCCGCCGAGCTGCGCCAACAGCGGCTTCAGGAACAATTGCGAGCAGACCAGGCTCGCCACCGGATTGCCGGGCAGGCCGATGCACCTGATATCGCCCAGCCGCCCGAACATCAGCGGCTTGCCCGGGCGCATGGCGAGCTTCCAGAAGTCGAGGTTCATGCCTTCGCCGGTCAGCACGTCATGAACGAGATCATGGTCGCCGACCGAGGCGCCGCCGAGCGTGACGATGACGTCGGCTTTCGCATCGACCGCCTTTTTCACCAGCGCCGCGATCGCTTCCTTGCGATCGGCCGCTATACCGAGATCGAGGGCGCGGGCGCCGACCGACTGCGCCACAGCAGCGACGCCATAGGCGTTGGACGAGATGATCTGGTCGGGGCCAGGTTCGCTGCCCGGTGGCAGCAATTCGTCGCCGGTGGCGATGATGGCGACCAGCGGCCGTTGCACCACGTTCAACCGGGGATGATTGGCCGACGCCGCCAGCGACAATGCAGCCGGATCGAGCACGCGGCCTTTCTCCAGCAGCACGTCGCCTTGGGCAAAATCCAGTCCAAGGCGGCGGATGTTGCGGTTCTTCGCCGTCGGTTCGGTGACCTCGATCCGGCCACCGCCGAGATCGCGAACATTTTCCTGGATGACGATGGTGTCTGCGCCTTCAGGCAGCGGCGCGCCGGTGAAGATGCGCACGGCTTCCGCCTTGCCGACAGCGCCGTCAAAGCCGCGCCCTGCAGGCGCCGTGCCGATCACCGAAAGCCTCGCCGGGAGGGTCGCCACATCCTGCGCCCGTGCGGCATAGCCGTCCATGGCAGATGCATTGAAAGGCGGCTGGGTACGCAGCGCCACGACCGGCTCCGCCAGCACCCGGCCGGCCGCATCCGCCAGCGCGACGCTTTCACCGGGCAACGCCACAGCGCCGTCGAGTAGGCGTTGAAGCGCCTCGGCGACTGGAACCAGCGCCATTTACGAACCCGCCTTGTAGTCGCCGGACTTGCCGCCGGTCTTTTCCACCAGCTTTATACCGGAAATCACCATGGCGCGGTCGACCGCCTTGGCCATGTCGTAAATGGTCAGGCACGCGACAGATGCCGCGGTCAGCGCCTCCATCTCGACCCCGGTCTTGCCGGTGACGCGGGCGAGCGCGGTGACCCTGAGGCCGGGCAGCGTGGTGTCCGGTTCGATGTCGACCGACACCTTGGTCAAAAGCAGCGGATGGCAGAGTGGGATCAGCTCATGCGTTTTCTTGGCAGCCATGATGCCGGCAATGCGCGCGGTACCCAGCACATCGCCCTTCTTGGCGTCGCCGTCGAGGATCATCTTCAGGGTTTCGGCCCGCATCGAGACAAAGCCCTCGGCGACCGCCGTGCGCGTCGTCTCCGCCTTCTCGCCGACATCGACCATGTTGGCCTCGCCCTTGGCGCCGAGATGGGTGAGGGCGGCTGCCATCCTCAGATGGCCTCTGCTTTCGCCTTGCCTGTCAAAAGCAGCCGCGTTGCCGCAGCGACATCCTCTTGCCGCATCAGGCTCTCGCCGACGAGGAAGGTGCTGATGCCGGTCTTTTGCATCCTGAAGCAATCGTCGTGGGTGAAAATTCCGCTCTCGCTAACCAGCAATCGGCCGCCCGGCACCATCGATGCCAGCCGTTCCGAGGTCTCGAGGCTGGTCTCGAATGTTCTGAGATTGCGGTTGTTGATGCCGATCAGCTGCGACGAGAGTTTTACCGCGCGCTGCGTCTCGGCCTCGTCATGCACCTCGATCAGCGCGTCCATGCCGAGTTCGAACGCGGTCGCTTCCAATTCGCTCGCCAAGGCATCATCGACGCTGGCCATGATGATCAGGATGGCATCGGCGCCCCATGCGCGAGCCTCGTAGACCTGGTAAGGGTCGAACAGGAAATCCTTGCGCAGCGCGGGCAGGGACACTGCCTTCCGTGCATTGGTGAGAAATTCCGGCGCGCCCTGGAAGGATGGCGCATCGGTCAGCACCGAAAGACAGGCGGCACCGCCTTTCTCATAGGCCTGCGCCAGTGCGGGCGGGTCGAAATCGGCACGGATCAAGCCTTTGGATGGGCTTGCCTTTTTGATCTCGGCGATCAGGCCGAAGCTGCCCGATCTGCGCTTCGCCTCAAGCGCCCTCCGAAAGCCACGCGGTGCGTCGGCATCCTTGGCTCGCGCCTTGATCTCGGCCAACGGTATCCGCGCCTTCGCCGCCGCGATCTCGTCGCGCTTGTAGGCCTCGATCTTGCGCAGAATGTCAGCCACGGCTCATCCGTTCGAAATCTCGACCAGCCTGTCGAGCACGCCCAGCGCCCGGCCGCTGTCGATGGCCTGTGTGGCCGCGGCCATGCCGTCGGCAAGCGTCGTCGCCTTGCCGGCCACCACCATGCCGGCGCCGGCGTTCATCAGCACCGTATCGCGATAGGCCCCGGCAGCACCTCTCAGCATGTCGCGCAACGCCGTGGCATTGTAGGCGGCGTCGCCGCCGCGCAACTCGTCCTTGGTGTGGCGCTGCAGGCCGACGGCTTCCGGGGTGAGCGTGAAATGGCGGATCTCGCCGCCGGCCAGTTCCGCCACCTGCGTTTCGCCGGTGGTGGTGATTTCGTCATAGCCATCGCCATGGACCACCCAGGCATGCTCGGTGCCCAACGCCTTCAATGTCTCGGCCACCGGCACGATCCATTCCGGCAGGAACACGCCGACCATCTGCCTGCTGACGCCAGCCGGATTGGACAGCGGTCCGAGCAGGTTGAAGATGGTACGCGTGCCGAGCTCGACGCGGGTCGGGCCGACATGCTTCATCGCCGGGTGGTGCGCAGGTGCGAACATGAAGCCGACGCCGGCCTCCTGGATGCAGCGGCCGATTACCTCTGGCGGGATATCGATCTTGACGCCGAGCGCGACCAGCACATCGGCAGCGCCCGTCAGCGACGACAGGCCGCGATTGCCGTGCTTGGCGACCGGCACGCCGCAGCCAGCAATGACGAAGGCCGAAGCGGTCGAGATGTTGACTGAATGCGAATTGTCGCCGCCGGTGCCGACGATGTCGATTGCGCCCTCAGGAGCTTCGACGCGCAGCATCTTGGCACGCATGGTGGCGACGGCGCCGGAAATCTCGCTCACCGTCTCGCCGCGCACACGCAAGGCCATCAGGAAGCCGCCGATCTGGCCCGGCGTCGCGTCGCCAGACATGATGATGTCGAAAGCTTCGCGCGCTTCCTCGAAGGTAAGCCCGGTTCCCGTGGCGACCTTGGCGATATGGGTCTTTAGGGCGCTCATTGGGCCAAGACGTTCATTGGGCTAGGGCCATTCATTGGGCGAGGGCTTGGGCAACGGCGGCCTGGTCGACGCTGACGGCGTACTGCGTCTGCAACTGCGCCACCAACTGGTCGAGCAGATCGTCGGACATACCTTGCGTGAAGGATTTTTGCGCATCGTCGGGTACCGAGCTGGCGTCGGCTCCGGCCGGCTCGAACACTTCGGCGACCTTGAACAGGATCTGGCCGTCGCCGGTGGGCGAGGGGATCAGCCCGGTGCCGCCTTCGCCGACGCCGAACATCGCAGCAGCACCCTCCTTGCCGAAATCGACATCGTCGGCCTCGCGCTTCACGCCGCGCTTGGTCTGCTTTTCAAGCTTCAGTTCGCCGGCGATGACGTCGAGTGTGGTGCCAGCCTTGAGGCGCTTGTCGAGTTCGTCTGCTTTCGCGGTCAGCCGCTTGGTCGTTTCCTCTGTCTTCCAGTCCGCCACCACGCGCTGGCGGACTTCGTCCAGCGTGCGGTCGCGAGCCGGCGTGATCGATGTCAGTTCATAGAACACGAAGCCGTTGTTAGGCGTGGTCAGGGCTTGATTCTCGGTGTTGGGCTCGGCCTCGAACACCGCCTTGATGAGGTCCGGCGATGCCGGCAGGTCCTTGATGATGGTGCCGTCCGGCTTGAGGCCGGTGCGGTCTATGGCCTCGACGGTAACGTCCTTGAGCTTGAGTTTGGCGGCGGCTTCGGCCAGCGTGCTGCCGGCGGCGCGGGTGTCTTCGTAATTGTCGTGCACGTCGAGCAGGATGCGGCTTGCTTCGCCAAGCGCCAGATCCTTGCGGATCTGGTCTGACACTTCCGCCAGCGGCTTCACCGTTTCCGGTTTGATCTCGGTAACGCGCAAAAGCACCGGACCGAACGCGCCCTGGACGACCGGGCTGACTTCGTTGACGGCAAGCGCGAATGCGGCATCGGCGACCGCCTTGTCGGTGATCTTATCCTTGGAGAGCGTGCCGAGCAGCGTGTCGGCCGGGGTCTTGCCCTGCGCGGTGACGATCTTGTCGAAAGTGGCGCCCGTCTTCAGCGAATCGGATGCCGCCTTGGCGGCGTCCGCGGAAGGAAACACCAGCTGTTCGATGGTGCGCATTTCCGGCGTGGTGTAGCGGCCCTTGTTCTTGTTGTAGTCGTCGCTGACCTGCTGGTCCGTTACGGCGCTGACATCCATGATGTCTTCGGGCTCGAGCCGGACATAGGAGAATTTGCGGTATTCTGGCGCCGCGTAGGTTTTCTTGTTGGCCTCGAAATAAGCCTGAAGCACGCTGTCGGATGGCACCTCGATGGGCTCCACCAACGCCTTTGGCAAGATCAGATAGTCGATGGTGCGGTCTTCGCCGCGATAGAGCGCAACTGCCTTGAAGAAGGTATCCGGAGCCTTGAGCCCGTCCGAAACCGCTTCGACGATCTGCTGGCGCACCGCCACCTGAGCCCGGTTCTTCAGATAGTCCTCCGGCCGCATTCCCAGTTCGCGCAGGCGGGATTCGAACAGCCGGCGGTCGAACTGGCCATTCGGGCCCTGGAAGGCGGGTTCCTGCCGCGTCAGTTCGGCCAGCCTGTCCTTGGAGAAGCCAAGCCCGAGCTTGCGCGCCTGTTCGTCGAGGACGGCGCCGGACACCAACTGAGCCAGCACCTGGTTGTCGATGCCATAGGCCTTGGCCTGGTCGCGGCTGATGCGCTGGCCGATCTGCTGTTGCAGCATGGCGATCTGGCGATCGTAGGCTAGGCGGTACTCGGTGATCGACACGGTGGTGCTGCCGGCGGTGATCACCGCATGATGGCCGGCCAGGAAGCCGCCCGTCATCCGCGTGGTGACGCCCCAGGCAAGGAAACTCAACACCAGCAGCGACAGCAGGGCTTTCGCGACCCAGGTCCCTGCCGCGCTTCTTAATATACCAAGCATTGTTACTTCCGATTTTTGCGCAGTTTTGCGTGCGCCCGAGTCTGAAACAAGCGCAATAGCGCCCTTCCGGCTCACTGTCGATTGCTTTGTGGCCTGATTTTGATAGGGAGGGCGAGACCCCAATGTCGCCCGGAGAACCAGATCCCCATGACGCCAGGAATTCGACCGCTCGTTGCCGGCAACTGGAAAATGAACGGCACCAGCGCTTCGCTGAACGAGCTCAGGATGATCGGCAACGGCTTCATGAGCGGGCTCGACGCAGAGACCGAAGCATTGGTCTGCGTGCCGGCGACCTTGCTGTCGCGCGCCGTCGAAATCCTGTCGCGCACGCCGGTGCGGGCCGGTGGCGAGGACTGCCACATCAAGGAAAGCGGCGCCTTCACCGGCTGTGTCTCAGCCGAGATGCTGAAGGATGCGGGCGCCAGCCACGTCATTGTCGGCCATTCCGAGTGCCGCGAACAGCGCAGCGAGGACGATGCCATCGTGCTCGCCAAGGCCTCGGCGGCGTGGCGGGCAGGGCTCGTCGCCATCATCTGCATCGGCGAGACCAAGGCCGAGCGCGAAGCGGGCACAGCACTCGACGTGTTGTCGCGGCAGGTCGCCGGCTCGGTGCCACCGAGCGCAACGCCCGCCAACACCGTTATCGCCTACGAGCCGGTATGGGCTATCGGCACCGGCCTGACGCCGACCGCCGAAGACGTGGCGGAGGCGCACGCGCATATCCGCCAAAAACTGGCGGAAGCGCTCGGCGCTGCCGTGGCCGGCAAGATGCGCATCCTCTATGGCGGCTCGGTCAAGGCGTCCAACGCGGTCGAACTGCTGGGCGTCAAAAACGTCGACGGCGCGCTGGTTGGCGGCGCCAGCTTGAAGGCGTCCGACTTTCTCGCCATCGCCGAGGCATACCAGAATATCGCGTAGGCCCCGGAATCTCGTTGCCGACCAGTTCCGTCATCGACTTATGAACGCGGCAGTTCGGCGGAAATCGTTGCAAAGGGCGCATTGCTTCCCATATTCCGGCCACGGGCTTGGAAATGCCGTTAAAGCATTGTATGGAGCCGCCTCCAAATCACCGGCCCTGATCGCCAGGGAGCGGCAGGGCTTGCCAGGATAAAATATGGAAACCGTACTGATCGTCATCCACCTCATGGTCGTGCTCGCCCTTGTCGGCGTGGTGCTGCTGCAACGCTCCGAAGGCGGTGGTCTCGGCATTGGCGGCGGTTCCGGTTTCATGACCGCGCGTGGCGCCGCCAATGCGCTGACGCGGGCGACGGCGATCCTGGCCGCGGCCTTCTTCGTCACGTCGCTGACACTCTCGATCGTTGCCCGCTATGGCGAAAAACCGATCGACATTCTCGACCGCGTGCCGGCCGACAGCGGCAACGGCGTGCTCAATCAGTTGCCCGGCACGACGGCGCCGACGCCGCCTTCGGGCAACACCGCACCGGCCGCGCCCGCGGCCAACGGCGCCGCCACGACGCCGCCCGCCACCACAGCCCCGGCGACGGCTCCATCTCCGGCGACGCCACCTGCAACCGATTCGGCTGCGCCGCCGGCTACCAATGGCGTTACCTTGCCGGTCACGCCGCAGGTTCCGAACCAGTAGTCGGTACGGTCAGATGCCGCGATCTGTTGTTGTTTCAACACAGTCGCGGCAAATGGCACACGATCACGAAGATTCGACCGCACCCCGTGCTTGAGGCCCGTACGCCACTTCGATTATAGATTGCCGGCGGCACTTTCTGCGCCCTTGGGGGGCGCCGGGCGACGCCGTGGGCAACAAGCATTGAACGATCGGATCTTCGCCATGCAGCTTCGCAGCTTCATTTTCATGGGGTTTTGTGCCGTATTCGGCATGAGCTCCGCGGTCTTCGCCGGCACTCCGGCAATGACCTCACCGCAGGCGGTTGGCAAAACCGCTGTCATCAACGTCGCCGCCAAGAGCGATGCGACGCAGCTGAAGCTTCTCAAGAAGAAGAAAAACCCGAGCCCGGATGATCTGGCTCAGATCAGCAAGCTCGAAGACAAGATCGCCGCCGAGAGGGATCTCGCCCGCGTCAAGGCGCTCGAGGCCCGCAAGCTGGCGATGCGCGATGCGGCGAAAGCCAGGGCCGATGCCCAGCGCCAGGCGTTCCTGGCAAGCAAGGGCAAGCCGGTGGTGGTTGCCGACGCCAAGCCAGGCAAGAAGACCACCAAGATCATCGCTCCGGTTGACCCGATCGCGCCGGTCGAGCCGATCGAATCGGCCGAACCGCTTCCGGCCGAAGCGATGAATATCGCGCTGACCGGCAACAATGGCGAATTGCGCAGCGAGGCCCCGGGCCAGAAGCCGACGAGTGGCGGACTGTTCGCCGGCCTGTTCGGCGGCACGTCCTCTGCCTCGTCGATTGCCTATCTCCCCGAGACGCGCGCGCTCGACCAGGCTCTCGCCAAGCGGCAAGCCAAGAAACAGTTCAAGGTGAAGCCGGAATTCGTGCCGCAGGACGTCGAATTCAGCGGCTACGAGCCGGGTACGATCGTCATCGATACCAGCGCGCGCCGCCTCTACCTCGTCGAATCGGCTTTCACCGCCCGCCGCTATGCGATCGCGGTCGGCCGCGAAGGCCTGCAGTTCAAGGGCAAGGTTGCCGTTGGCGACAAGCAGGAATGGCCGCGCTGGATCCCGACGCTCGACATGCAGAAGCGCGAACCCAAGCATTATGGCCAGTACAAGGACGGCATGCCCGGCGGCGGCCAGAACCCGCTCGGCGCCCGCGCCATCTATCTCTACGACGGCAAGAAGGACACGCATCTGCGCATCCACGGCACCATCGCGCCGCAGTCGATCGGAACCAGTGCTTCCAATGGCTGCTTCCGCATGATCAACGAGCACGTCATGGACCTCTATAGCCGCGTCAGGGTCGGCACCAAGGTCGTCATCATCTGACGTTTTCACAAACCTGCCGAAGGGCCGGCTTTTGCCGGCCCTTTTGTTTTGACCAAAACACCAGTCTCGAACCGCGGGACTATCGCGCCTTCTCTGGAAAAAGCCTCAGCGGCGGTTTTTTCTCTGGCGGAATCAATTCGGCCGCGTTAAGCGATGACTCCCATGGCGCGATATGTATTCATCACAGGCGGCGTGGTTTCCTCACTTGGAAAAGGCATCGCTGCAGCGGCCCTTGGGGCTCTCTTGCAGGCGCGAGGCTATCGCGCACGCATCAAAAAGCTCGATCCCTATCTCAATGTCGATCCCGGAACGATGTCGCCTTACCAGCATGGCGAGGTTTTCGTCACCGATGACGGCGCCGAGACCGATCTCGATCTTGGCCATTACGAGCGCTTCACCGGCCGCTCGGCCAATCAGCAGGACAACATCACCACCGGCCGCATCTACAAGAACATCATCGAACGCGAACGGCGCGGCGACTATCTCGGCGCCACCGTGCAGGTCATTCCGCACGTCACCGACGAGATCAAGAATTTCGTGCTCGACGGCAATGACGACTATGATTTCGTGCTGTGCGAGATCGGCGGCACGGTCGGCGATATCGAGGCGATGCCGTTCCTCGAGGCGATCCGCCAGCTCGGCAACGATCTGCCGCGCAACAACGCCGTCTATGTCCACCTGACCTTGATGCCTTACATCCCGACGGCCGGCGAGTTGAAGACCAAGCCGACCCAGCATTCGGTCAAGGAACTGCGCGGCATCGGCATTGCGCCCGATATCCTGCTGGTCCGCGCCGACCGCGCCATCCCCAAGGAAGAGCGCAGAAAACTGTCGCTGTTCTGCAATGTGCGCGAGAGTGCCGTCATCCAGGCGCTCGACGTGCCCCACATCTATGACGTGCCGATGGCTTACCACAAGGAAGGGCTCGATTCGGAAGTGCTGGCCGCCTTCGGTATCGATCCGGCGCCGAAGCCGCGCATGGAGCGTTGGCAGGCCGTGTCCAACCGCATCCACAATCCGGAAGGCGAGGTGACGATCGCCATTGTCGGCAAATACACCGGCCTCAAGGATGCCTACAAATCGCTGATCGAGGCTTTGTCGCATGGCGGCATGGCCAACCGCGTCAAGGTCAAGCTCGACTGGATCGAGAGCGAGATTTTCGAGAAGGAAGACCCGACGCCGTGGCTGGAAAAGGTGCATGGCATCCTGGTGCCCGGCGGCTTCGGCGAGCGTGGCTCGGAAGGCAAGATCCTGGCGGCGAAATTCGCCCGCGAGCGCAAGGTGCCGTATTTCGGCATCTGCTTCGGCATGCAGATGGCCTGCATCGAGGCGGCGCGCTCGCTGGCCGGCGTCGAACACGCCTCGTCGACCGAATTCGGTCCGACGGACGAGCCGGTCGTCGGCCTGATGACCGAATGGCTGAAAGGCAACATGCTGGAGAAGCGCCGCGAAACGGGCGATCTCGGCGGCACCATGCGGCTTGGCGCCTATCAGGCCGAACTCGCCAAGGGTTCGAAGATCGCCGACATCTATGGCGACACCCAGATTTCCGAGCGCCATCGCCATCGCTACGAGGTCAACATCGACTACAAGGAGCGGCTTGAGGATTGCGGCTTGGTGTTTGCCGGCATGTCGCCCGACGGCGTGCTGCCGGAAACCGTCGAATATCCCGACCATCCCTGGTTTATCGGCGTCCAGTATCACCCGGAGCTGAAGAGCCGGCCGCTTGAGCCGCATCCGCTGTTCGCCAGCTTCATCTCGGCCGCGGTGGACCAGTCGCGGCTGGTCTAGGGCCACGGTGAGGTTTCGCAGCTGATGCAGACCTATGTTGCGCTGCTCTACAGCATCATCCTCGGCGAAGGCCGCCGGGTCGTCATGACCGACCTCAAGGCGATGGCTGAACACCTTGGGCTGAAGAACCCGCGCACCCTGGTGGCGACCGGTAATCTGGTCTTCGAGACACGGGCGACTGGCATCGCCAAGCTGGAACAGCGGCTGGAAACGGCCTTCGAAAAAACCTTCGGCCGCAATGTCGTCATCATCGTGCGCACTGCCGAGGATTGGCTGAAACTTGCCGCCGGCAACCCATTCCCGGCCGACTCTGCCGAGGCAGGCGATCAGGTGGCCGTGCGGGTGATGCGCGAGCCAGCGCCAGCGGATGGTGTGGCCGCGCTCCAGGCCTATGCCGCTGAGGACGAGAAGGTGGCTTCGGTCGACGGTGACATCTGGGTCGTCTTTTCGCGCCAGCGGCCAAGCTCGCGGCTGCTCGCTGCCATGAACCACAAGCGCATGGGCATCGGCACCGCACGCAACTGGAACACGGTGCGGAGGTTGGCTGAGATGGTGGAGTAGGGAGTAGGGAGTAGGGAGTAGGGAGTAGGGAGTAGGGGTATTATTCCCTACTGACTACTGACTACTGACTACTGACTACTCCCTATCCCTCAATTTCACGCCTTCGCCGTCCTGGCCCCTGCGCCAAGGGCGGCGGTGCGAAGGACGTAGTAGATGACCCCTGCAATGCCGACGCCGAAGAACCAGCCATAAACGCCCCACCATGCCGGTAGCAGGTTCGTGAAGTTCGGCAGGACCGAGGAGAAGATGGCGCCGATGCCGGCGGCTATGAAGGCGTTGATGTGCCAGCCGCCCTGGAAGCGGAACTCGCCATCTTCGCGGTACAGTGCCTCGACGTCGACCTCGCCCTTCCGGATCAGATAGTAGTCGACCATCATCACCCCGAAGATCGGCCCCATCGTCGCGCCGATGACGTTGACGAAAGATGCGGCACTGCCTTCCCACGGCGCGAAGGGATAGAGCACCAGCGCGATCACGGCTGCGATATAGCCGCCCTTCTTGAAGTCGATCTGCCGGGGAAAAACATTGGAGAAGTCGAAGGCCGGCGAGACGAAGTTTGCCACCACATTGATGCCGAGCGTCGCCACGGCAAAAGTCAGGGCTGCAAGCGCTGCCAGGAACCAGCTGTCGAATTTCGCCGAGATCTGGTCGGGATGCAGAAGCACTTCGCCATACACGTCGAAGGCAGCGATGGTGGTCACGCCGGCGACCAGCGAGAACAGGATGAGATTGATCGGCAGGCCCCAGATGTTGCCCTTGCGCAGCGATGCCTTGTCTGGGGCATAGCGGGCGAAATCGCAGAAATTGAGATAGAGCGCCGAGAAATAGGTGACCCAGATCGCCGCCACCGCAAACAGCGACGTCCAGGAGCCAGGGGTTCCGGGTACGCCGGCATCCTTTGTCTTGTCGAGCAGCACATCCATCGGGATGTCGCTGGTGAAGGCAAATCTCCCGGATTTTACACAGAGATAGATCGCCAGGATCAACATCATCACCCACACCGCCGGTCCGGCCCAATCCTGGAAGCGGCGCACCGTTTCCATGCCGTTCTGGATGATCAGCAATTGCAGTGCCCAGATGACCACAAAACAGATCACTTCCAGACCCGTATGGCCGAGGAAATGCGTGTTGGCGTTGAAATCGGCGAACCATTGCGAGCGGATCAGCAACGCCACGATCGCGCCCGATGCCGCCGCCGTCTGCGCGCCGTACCAGAAGCAGGCGACGATGGCGCGCACCAGGGCCGGAATGTTGGCGCCCCAGATGCCGAAGGACGCGCGCGCCAGCACGGGATAGGGCACGCCGGTCTTCACGCCGGCATAGCCGACCATGTTCATCAGCGCGTAGATGATCAGCGAACCGATGCCGATGGCGATGATGAAATTGACGAAGCCGCCGCAAAACAGGAACAGGCTTGCGGCGAGATAATAGCCCCAGAGGCTGTGGACGTCCGACGTCCAGACGTTGAAGATCGAGAACGGCCCCCAGTTTCGGACTTTGGCCGGAGCCAGATCCTCATTGTATAGATCAGGTGATGCGCCTTGTATGGTCACTGCGATGTCCTCCCCTTGATGCCGCACGCGCCCTCACGCGTCGACTGCGCAGGTTATGCCTGACGCAGGGGAACCGGCAAGCAATCCATTTGCCGGCTTTGGCCTTAAAGATATTCAATGAGAACAGCCCTTATCGATCGGCTTTTGGCGAAGGTCGGCGCAATCGCGGCGATCTTGATTCGATCTGCAGGCGGCAGGGATCAGGACGCTTTGCGGTTGAGGGCCGGTGATGCGTCGAAATTGGCGGCAAGCCAGGCTATCGCGCAGGTGACATCATCGAGCCTGTATTGGGCCACGGTCGGCCCACGCGGCTTGACCCGGATCGAGATGCCGTCGGCCTCGTTGATCGCCTCGAAACCGTTTTCGTCGGCGGTGTCGTCGCCGAGAAAGACCGGCCGCCGTCCGGCAAAGGGCGGGATTGCCATGAAACGCCGCACGGCAGCGCCCTTGGCCGCTTCGAGCGGCATGAGTTCGACGCCGGCATTGCCCGGGATAACCCGATAGCCCTTGGGAAGCTCGGTCAAAGCCTGTTCGACAAGATGCGTTGCCCTGGCCAGCAGATGCGGCGCCGCACGCGTATGGATGGCGAGGATCGGACCCTTGCGCTCGATATGAACAAGGCCGTCATCGAGTTCGGCCTCGATGGCGTCGGCAAGGGCAGCGATATCGGCGGGAGCATCCGCGGTAACGACCGGGCCGTCCGGCGTCAGCCGGTGTTCCAGCCCATAGAGACCGGCAACACGCAGCTTCAACGGATGAAACAGGCGGTCGGCGCCCTCGACCGAGCGGCCGGTGATAAAGGCGACGGCGCCGTCCAGCCGTTTGTCGACGGCGCCTAGGAGGTTGCGCAGTTCGTCGCTCACGGACACGGCGTCGGGGTGCGCGGCGTGCTCCAGCAACGTGCCGTCGATGTCGAGGAAAAGCGCCCATTGTCCTTCCGGCAGGTCGGGTGCGGCTGGCAGGCCCGGTGCTTTCGACAGGCTATTCATGACGCCACCTTCCGCATGCGGTCGAACAGCGAGACGATGTTGGTGTCGGTGTTTGCGGGCCGCTCGGCGACACTTGTCGCTCTTTCGAGGTCGCCGCGTTTGCGTAGGCGCGCCGCATCGAGCAGCATGCTGCCGGCCCAGCGAAAGACATTGTTGTCGCGCACTATTTCCCGCATCGGGCGCATGCGCTCGCGCTGTTCGTCCGGTGACATGGTCAGCGCCTGCAGCAGCACCTGGCTCATCATCGCCGCGTCGTAAGGATTGACGATCAGTGCTTCCAGCAGTTCGCGCGACGCGCCGGCAAATGTGCTGAGCAACAGCACGCCCTGTTCGTCGTCACGCGCGGCGACGAATTCCTTGGCTACGAGGTTCATGCCGTCATGCAGGCTGGTGACCATGCAGATGTCGGCGGCGCGATAGATCTCATAGACCTGTTGCTGCGAATGGTGCTCAGCCACCATGACCACGGGCTTGTAGCCGTCATGACCGTAGCGCTGGTTGAGTTCGTTGGCATAACGCAGGCATTCATCGTGCAATTGCTGGTAGGCCGGCAGCGTGCCGCGGCTTGGGGCAGCAATCTGCAGGAACACTACCTTGCCGATCCACTCGGGGTGGCGCGTAAACAATTCGTCCAGCGCATGGAAGCGGTCGAGGATGCCTTTGGTGTAGTCCAGGCGCTCGACGCCGACGCACAGCTTGACGTCCGCCGACAGGCCGAACCGCTCACGCAGGCGGGCGCGGCTTTCCTCGACCGGTGGCAGTTTGGCCAGGAGTTCGGCCGGCCATTCGATGGAGATGGGATAGGCGTGCACCAGGGTCGTCCGCCCGCCATACGAGATCGCGGCGTCGGCGCGCTCGATGCGGCTTTCCAGGAACCGGTCTACGCTTTCAGTGAAATTATTGGCATGAAACTGGGTGTGAAAGCCGATGATCGAGCTCCCGAGCAGTCCATCAAGAACGCGTTCGCGCCATGGGCAGATGCTGAACACTTCGGAGTTCGGCCACGGGATGTGCCAGAAGGTGATGATGATCGCCTCCGGCAGGCGCTCGCGGATCATGCGCGGCAGGAGCGCGAAATGGTAATCCTGAACCAGCACGATCGGCCGCTCATTGCGAGCCTCGGCAACCACCATATCGGCGAATTTGCGGTTGACGGCCTCATAGGCCTCCCAGTCCGAGGCACGGAAGACCGGCCGGGTGAAGGCGATATGGCAGAGCGGCCAAAGCCCTTCATTGGCAAAGCCGAGATAGTAGCCCTGATATTCGTCGTCGCTCAGCCACACGCGGCGCAGCGTATAGGACGGATTGTCCGGCGGCACCTGAACCCGATCGTTGCTATCGACCGTCAGACGATCCGCCGTTCCGCCGCCATAGGCGATCCAGGTGCCGCTGCAGGCGCGGGTGATAGGCTCAAGCGCCGACACCAGGCCGCTGGCCGGCACCAGAAGCTCGACGCCGTCGTCCTTGATGTTGTGGATATAGGGTTCTCGGTTCGAGACGACGATGACCTGCGCGTCCGGCAGGTCGTCGGCAAGTATCTTGCGCAAGGTGTCGGGCGACCAGTTCACCAGCGCCGCGTCGGGAGATTGTCCATTCTTCTCGAACTCCCGCAAAACCTTGCGCGTCGCTTCCGATGCGACGTCCTCGCCGGCAGTCGGTGCAACCGTCAAGCTATGGCTACGACGTTGCCTGGAGATCGATAACAGAACGGCTAGAATCGAAAGGCCAAGGCTTGCAAGGATCAAGACCCAGAGCAGGGCCATGCCATAATCGGTCATTCCAATTCCAACTCAATTTTGGCCGTCAGGGCCTTTTTCTTCATGGTTCCATTTGAGTGTTCGCAGCCGACGATCGCCCGTGAGAACCTGTGTTTTTTGCAACGCACAAACCCTGGGATCGGTTCCCGTTGAAAGCCGTTCCGATCATGTCCGCACGATCAGCGGAACCAGCCCTTCATGGCGGTCGGCGAGAAAGGCGACGACGCGGTCGCCGACACGCTGGAAGGTAAGATCGACCCTCTTTTCGCCGACACCCAGATGCCTGAGCGTCAGCGTATCGATGCCGATCGGCAAACGGGGTCGAGTGACGTGGATTTCGCCGTTCCAGCCGTCGATTTCCAGACCGAGGCACGCCTGCATCAGCATGAAGGCCGAGCCTGCCGACCAGGCTTGCGGCAGGCAGGCGACGGGGTAGGCGATCGGTGCTTCACCCGGCGAGCGGGTAAAGCCGCAGAACAGTTCCGGCAGCCGCATGTTGAAATGCACGGCGGATTCGAACGTGCCGCTCATCAGCCGCACCACGCTGTCACGCTCGCCGAACCGCGCCAGGCCGGCGCCGCACATCGCCGTGTCATGCGGCCAGATGGAACCATTGTGGTACGACATCGGGTTGAACAGCACAGCATCGTCGGAAAGCGTTCGCACCCCCCAGCCGGAGTGGAAGGAAGCCGAAAGCAACTGGTCGGCGACCATCTTAGCCCGCGCCGGTTCGGGCAGGCCGACATAGAGCAGGTGTCCGGCATTCGACGTGCGCACCTTGCACGGCTCTCCGGCGCCGTCGATCGCCAGCGCATAGAAGCCGAGATCGTCCAGCCAGAAATCACGCTCGACGGCGATCCGCATCTCTTCGGCGCGATTTTCCCAGTGCTCGGCCTGCGCGAACTCGCCCCGGCGGCGGGCGAGAGCGGCAAGGCCCCTGAAGGCTGCGAAGACATAACCCTGCACTTCGACCAGCGCGATCGGCCCCTTGGGAATGCGCCCGTCGGCGTGGAAGACGGAGTCGAAGCTGTCCTTCCAGCCTTGGTTCGCAAGGCCGGATTCGGCGGCGCGCTGATAGGTGACGAAGCCGGTTGCGCGGCTCGCCTCTTCCGTCCACTTGGCGGCGGCGCAGAGAGATGGCCACAGGCTGGCGATGAAGTCCATGTCGCCGGTGCGCTCGGCATAGGCGCAAGCGAGGTGGATGTAGAGCGGCGTGGTATCGACGCCGCCATAGTAGCGGCCGAAGGGTAGCTCCTGCAGCGCCACCATCTCGCCCTTGCGCGTCTCGTGCATGATCTTGCCGGGCTGCGAGTCGCTGAAAGGCGATGTCTCGGTCGCCTGGTGCTGGGCGAGGAAGGCAAGCACGCCGCGCGCCAGGCCGGGGTTGAGCCATAGCATCTGCAGCGCCGAGATGACGCCGTCACGGCCGAAGGCCGTCGAAAACCAGGGGATGCCGGCATAGGGGTAAGGGCCGGTCGACAGCTCGGTGGTCAGCAAGGCGACATCGGCGCGAGCGCGTTCGACCCAATCGTTGAAGACGCGGCCCGAACTGTGCACCGTCGCTCCATGGCGGCGCTTGGCCCGCATGCCGAAACGGGCGCGCGCCGCGGCCGCCCGGAAGCGGTCGCGGTCGGGCGTTTCGGTCAGTTCCGCGCCGACCTCGACGTAAAGCATCTTGCTGCTGCGCTTGGTCACTGCGATGAGGAAATCCGCGCGCTCGGCGCTCAGCTGGTCCGGCGGCTGCGAGAACGTGATCGCAGACACCCGCGCCAGCCCGTCCAGTCCGTCATAGCGCAGCAGCACCGAGGCAGGCTCGATCTCCGCTGCATGCGCCATTCCGCGCTTCGGCCGGGTCGAACCGCGCACCTCGAACATGTCGCGGAAATCGACGGCAAAATGCAGCGAGACGCGGATTGCCGAATGCTCCTGGCTGTAGTTGGAAAGGGTGATGCGCTCGAACAGCCGGTCCTGCCACAACAGCCTGACGCGCTCGATATGGATGGCGCCCTGGGGGATGTCGCGGCCACCGACGCTTTGCATCGGCAAATTGGTCATATTGCTGGTGAACAGCACATTGTCCTGGCTGAGCGAGGCGCCGAGCAGAGATGTCTGTCGGCCGCCGACGGTGAGCCTGAACTCCGACAGCACCCGGGTGTCGTCACGGAAGAAACCGTCGCCCGCACCCCTGATATCGCCGTAGGCATCGGCCACGGCAAAACAGTCGCCTTGCTTCAGGGCAAACAGCCGGTGCGGCTCGCGCGGCGCGGTTTCGTCCAGGGAGGCAAGGGCCACGGCAGGGTCGAGCTTGCGCTCGTCAAGTTCGGTCATCAGTCACAAATCTCTGTTTCGGGCTCGGAACGTCCGCCGTCGTTCACGACGCTTTCGATTCAGCCGGGGCGCCGATGAGACGCGCATAGGCAGTGAGATAGTCGCGCGCCATCCTGTTGGCGGAGAACCGACTTTCGAAGACGGCGCGCACCTTTCGCCGGTCGAGTTGCAGCAAGGCCGGCACCGCGGCGACCGCGGCGTCGAGAGAATCGACGACAAATCCGGTAACGCCATGGTCGATGACTTCCGGCAACGCACCGCAGTTCCAGCCGATGGTTGGCGTACCGCACGCCATCGCCTCGATCGCGGCAAGGCCGAACGGCTCGGGCCAGTCTATCGGAAACAGCAGACCAGCGGCATTGCCGAGGAATTCAGTCTTCTCACTCTCGGCGATCTCGCCGACATAGTCGATGCGGTCGCCATCGATCAACGGCTCGATCGTCTCATGGAAATAGGCGCGATCATCGTCGCCGATCTTGGCCGCCAGCTTGAGCTTCATGCCCGAGCGCAAGGCGATGTCGATGGCCCGGTCCGGCCGCTTGTCGCGCGAAAGCCGGCCGAGAAAGGCAAGGTATGGTTCGCCCGCCGCCGTCTCGAAGGTCGGCTGATAGAGACCCGTCGGCAGCCCGTGATGGATGGTGGCCAGCCAATTGGCATTCGCAAGCCCGGTCTTCTGGCTATGCGAGATCGAGATCAGCGGAAAGCGCGGAAAACGCTCATAGGCTGGCGCCAGATCGACATAATCGAGCCGGCCATGAGGCGTCGTCACCGTCTTGTCCGGCATGGTCTCGAAGAACGAGAAATGCAGGAAATGGCTGAGATGAAAATGAATGATATCAAAGTCGTGGGCTCGGTTCCTCACATCGGCAAGCATCGCAAGATGCGCCGCCGTGTCCGATTTCAGCGGGCGCGGATCGAGGCGTAGCGCGCGTTCGCGACCTGGTATCAGTCTGGCCGACGTCCGGCTGTCGCCGCTGGCGAACAGCGTCACCTCATGGCCGAGTTCGACCAGCCCTTCGGTCAGATAGGAAACGATGCGCTCGGTGCCGCCATAGAGAAGGGGTGGCACCGATTCGTGCAAAGGGGCGACATGGGCTATGCGCATGGTTTGAACGTGTCCCTCAAGGCAATCACGAGAGCGAAATGCATCAGCCGGCCTAACGTTCCGGACAAAAGCGGGCGTCGGCAACCCAAGCCCACCAGCGCAGATTTTTTTGCAATAAGCGGAACAAACGCGCCATCCGCGAATTTAGTAGGGTTGGTTCGCGCTGCGGCCGACCAGGGAGAGAACAAAATGGACCGCTTGCATTTCTTTACGCCCGTGCGCATTGCGCGCGGGCAGGGACACCCCGTCGAGGAAGTCGATAGCGTTGCCGAAGCGATGGTCTTTTTGCAGAAATGGCCATTGGGACGGCGTGGGCCTGTGTATCAGTGCGCCGTGAATTGCTGCTCCGCGGCCCTGTCGGGCAGAATGTCGGCCGAAGCAGCCAGGAAGGCGTTTACGGGCTTTGCCCGCATCACCCGGCTGCTCGATGATGACATGGCCCTGCCGATGGGCGGCGAAAGCATGGCGGAAGTCCACGCGCTGAGGCGCTAGGCGCCGGTCCAGCCATTTGGCTATTGAACACCCGGGCTTTGGCGGCGCGGGCATCATCTTTTTCGCACCGGAGTATTCCGGCGCGGCCCTTCACCTCATGGGCCACACTGTGCTTTCATGCGGCGTTTCGCATGACCGGTGGGTGACGACCATCGACGGGCGGTCCGAACGTGGAGGGGTAGACAATGCCGAAACTGATCCTGGGAACACTCGGCGCTATCGTCATCGCCCTCATCTGGGCGGTCTTTGCCAGTTTGATGGGCGCGCCATCGATCGTGATCACGGTCGGCGCGGTCGCCATTGGGGCCGGCGTCTACACCTACGTCGACCGACGCTCGACTTGACGCGTCCCCGGTCTGCCGCGCGCTCGACCAATTGCACGCCGGTGTTTGACGCGCGCGGCAGCCGCGGCGGGCATTCTTCAAAGATGAGCTTGCTGGCCGCATAGAGAGCCAAGGCGCAGACAGGGCGCCACACGTCGGACCGGGCTCCGCGAGAACTTGGGAGAGATCGTCAAAGATCTTTCAATCCGGCCAATGTAGATCGAAACGGCGAATCTGTGGATTTCCGGTGGAACATCGTCGCCTTGAAACACTTCGGGCGTTGCACTGCCCCATCAGTGCACGTTCCCTTGTTCTGTTGGAACTGGCCGGCTGCCGAAAGGTGGCCGGCTTTTTTGTATATTAGCGGAACCTGAAATTACGGGGCTTGTTCTGGATGCGGCAGCGAGCCCCTCGCTGCTGGTCGAGGGCCGTAACCCTTGGCCGGGCCCGCATCGCTCCGCCAGTGGTGCGGGCCCACGGCCTCCGGTTTTTCCGGGCGTCTGGACTCGCCGATCCTTACCCTGGTCCGGCTAATGCATGTCACTCAAAAAATGGCTCGGTTGTGAGACAACGACATGCACACGCGGCGCGCTTTAGCACAATCATTCACAAAGCCGTGGGTTCAACTGTTGCTACCCTTCTTGGCTGGATTGTGCGAATGATGACTGTCCTTTTCACCACCACCCCCTGAAACTCGGCTTTTGGATCGACGGTCTTCATCCGCCGGGGGTTTGTTGACCTGCAGGGGTTTTCTGGCGTTCTCGTGCGATGCGCCTGGCCCGCCCTGCCGGATCGTGTTCGGGTGTTTCTTCGATGTGGACATGATCACCGATCCTGCTGACGGCCCTGATGAGTGGTGTTGACCTTGGTGTTGGCTTGCTGCCCTTGGCGCTCCGGATCCGGCGCTCCGTGAGTGCCGTGCTGGGCATCATCGTGGCTAATCTGTCGCCCTTCTCCTCGACCCTTCTGGCTCTGGTTCTCAGGCGGCACGGGCGGCATTTTGCTCGACATCTGCATCTCCTTGGGTTGGTCTCGTGACTCCAAACCGTGATCGTGGGGGGAAGTTCCGTCTGCTTCATCAGCACCTGTGCTTTTCGGTGCCGACGGTGACTCCCAACAGCGGCCCGCGTTGCTGGTCGAGGACAGGCAATCTCTGGGCGGGCCGCGTCGCCCGCCAGTGGTGCGGGCCTGCAATATAAATCCTAAGCTAGTTTATTGCGAGCTTCCGGCGACTTGCGTAGCGGGCCACAGTGGCTTTCAGGAGAGCAGCGTGTTGTATCCGGTCGATTTGGAGCGACCGAAATACAGTGCTTGACCACGTTGCTGACATGATCGGTGACGAGCGCGGTGTCGCGCCTGGATCGCGGCAGCAGCCTCTGGTCCGATCTGCCCGCAGCTGGTGGCAGCTAAAACGACGTCAAAAGACCTAAGTCTCTTTGATCGCCCTCGCTGCTCGCACGAGCGATGACCAGTCAGCTCCCATGGCTGCGACAAGGTCTCGAGCATCTTCGTCTGATATTCCGGTACGGTCTACGAGCTTCCGTGCCAGCAATTCGAATGCCAATTCTATGATCGTCATAGCTCAGCCCTTACGAGAGTGCCCGTGATGATAGCTTGCAAATGGGTCTTCCGCATTTGCACATGTTAAGCGACCATCACGAATGTCTCATGTACCGCAGAATGTCTGCAGGACGCGCTCATCCGGGCGTGGCGGCTCAGCAAAGCGTTCCATTCCCGGCTGCTCATCGAAGGGACGGCTGACGACCGCCAGGATCTCCTCGAACGGTCTGAAGTCGCCGCCCAACGCCGCCTGGATCATCGCCTCGATGCGATGATTGCGGGGGATGAATTTGGGATTGACCGATTGCATGGCAGAACGGCGCGTGGCCGTGTCGGCTGCTTCGCTTGCAATGCGCTGGCGCCACCGCGCCGACCAGGCATCGAATGAGCCTGGATCCTTAAACAACTGCCGCGCCGTGCCTTGGCCGTCCGCAGCGTCGAGGTCATCGCCCAGGCGCCGAAAGCCGAGCGTAAAGTCCGCTTCGCCGTGAGCCAGCACGTCCAGAAAGTCGGCAGCGAGCTGCAAGTCGCCTTCCGCTTCGGTCAGCAGTCCGAGTTTTGTGCGGAAGCCGCGCTGCAACACAGCCTCATAGGAGGCCTGGAACGACCTCAGCACCTCTTCCGCTTCAGACACTGCTTCATTCTCGTCCGTGCTCATGAGCGGCAGCAGGGTCTCGGCAAAGCGCGCAAGGTTCCATGTGGCGACACGAGGCTGGTTGGCATAGGCATAGCGACCGGCGCGGTCTATCGAACTGAACACCGCGCTGGGGTCGTAAGCGTCCATGAAGGCGCATGGGCCATAGTCGATCGTCTCGCCCGAGATCGACATGTTGTCGGTGTTCATGACGCCATGGATGAAGCCGACCAGCATCCAGCGCGCCACCAGGTCCGCCTGTGCGGCGACAACGGCCTCCAGCAAAGCCCGGTACGGCCGTGCTTCCCCCGCCAGCTGTGGGAAGTGACGCTGAATGGCATAGTCGGCCAGTATCTTGAGCGCCTCGGTGTCGTGGCGCGCGGCGAAATATTGGAACGTGCCGATCCTGATATGGCTTGCCGCCACCCGTGTCAGGACGGCGCCGGGCAGCCGGACCTCGCGATAGACCGGGTCGCCGGTGAGCACCGCCGCAAGGCTTCGCGTCGTCGGAATGCCGAGCGCCGCCATCGCTTCGCTGACGACATATTCGCGCAGGACAGGGCCGAGTGCGGCGCGGCCGTCGCCGTTGCGCGAGAACCGCGTTGGTCCGGATCCCTTCAGCTGGATGTCACGGCGAATGCCGTTGACGTCCACCACTTCGCCAAGCAGCAGAGCGCGCCCGTCGCCGAGCTGAGGCACGAAGCTTCCGAACTGGTGGCCCGCATAAGCCAGGGCGATTGCCTGCAAGCCTTCCGGAAATTTGTTGCCGGCCAGCATCGCCACTCCATCCGGGCTGGTAAGCAGGTCGGCATCGAGCCCGAGTTCCTCGGCGAGGGGCCGGTTGAACCGGATCAGCCGCGGTTCGGATACCGGCTTCGGATGTGTTTGCGCGAAGAAGCGCTCCGGCAGTTGCGCATAGCTGTTGCTCAGGGCAGGAAGCCCCATCTGAATGACCGGGGTTTGTTCAGCAGTCGCAGGTGACGTCATGACGAGCTGTCTCTGAAGAGGAGGGGTTCAACAGATCCCGTTTCGAGGAGCCTGTGTTCATTTGTTCATATAGGGACGCAACGTCGTTGGTGCCATCCGGATCCATCAGGCCGGCACGGGATACAAGCTGGGAACCACCCGCCTCGATTATCGAGGTTCGGGCTGCCGTGGGACGCCGGGCCGTGGCGGAATCCAGAGCTGACCCCCGCATCGCCACTGTCTCCGAACTGAGCACCCGGCAATCTAGTCAGTGCGGGCGGGCAATGCCGGGGCAGGGTCTGCCTTGGGTGGCAGCGGCTCTCTCGGGACCGCTCCCGGCGACGATGTTGAACCCGGTTCGACTCGTTCCTCGGCGATGAGCCGGGCGCCACGCTCGTAGGTCAGGTAGCGCCAGAGCCACTGGATCGAGACCTGAACGCGGTGCTGAAAACCGACGAGCAGGTAGACATGGATGAGCGCCCAGGCAGACCAGGCGAACCAGCCTTTCAGTTTCAGCCTGCCCGATTCGAACACGGCAGCGTGGCGGCCGACGATGGCCGTGTTGCCTCGATTGCTGAAGACAAAAGCGGGCAGCGTGTCGCCAGCATCTATCCGGCGTGCCAGTGCCTTGCCGAGGTGCTCGCCCTGCTGCTTGGCGACCTGGGCAAGACCCGGCAATGGCTGGCCGTTCCCATCGACGACCAGTGCGACGTCGCCAAGCGCGAAGACATCGGGATGGCCGACGACCTGCAGGTCGGATTCGACCTTCACCCGACCGCCGCGGTCGAGCCCGACACCAAGCTGGGCGGCCAGCGGAGAAGCCGCCACCCCGGCGGCCCAGAGCGTCAAGGCGACCGGGATGACCTGGCCGCCGACGGTGATCTGATGCGCTTCGATCGCCTCGACCCGGTTGCCGAGCGCGACCTCGACGCCCAGGCTTTCAAGGCGCAGACGCGCATATCTGGAAAGCTCCGGGGCGAATCCGGCGAGCAGACGCTCGCCGGCTTCTACAAGTATGATCCTTGTCTTCTCGGGCCGGATGTTGCGGAAGTCGCGCGCCAGTGTGTGCCGGCTGAGTTCGGCGATCGAGCCCGCCAGTTCGACACCGGTCGGGCCGCCGCCGATAATGGCGATCGTCATCAGCCGGGATTGCTCGACTGGATCGGTAGTCCGTTCCGCGTGCTCGAACGATAGCAGCAGCCGTGACCGGATCGTGCGCGCGTCCTCGATGGTCTTCAAGCCGGGACAAACCCGAGCCCAGCTCTCCTGGCCAAAATAGAATGGCTGCGAACCGGTGGCCAAGACCAGGATGTCGTAGGGGACCGTGGTCCCATCGGCCAGCACCAGTATCCTGGCCTCGGTGCCGATCTCGGTGACATCGCCGAAGAGGACCTGAACCGAGGGATAGCGGCCCAGGATCTTGCGGATGGGCTCGGCGATATCAGGCGCCGACAAGGCGGCGGTTGCAACCTGATAGAGCAAGGGCTGGAACAGGTGGTGATTGTGGCGGTCGATGATCGTCACCCCGATTTCCGCCTTGCCGAGCGCCTTGGCAACCTCCAGACCGGCAAAGCCTCCGCCGACCACGACGATGCGCGGTGTCAGGCTCCGGCCGTGGCTGCTCTCGGTGGCGAATTGCATGCTTGATACTCCCCTATCCCTGTCCGGAAGTCATAGCCTGGCAGGAGTGCCTCGCTGCTGGCTGGAGCTACTGCTCACTCCGGCGGCATCGGTCCAGGCAAGGCATCCGGCAATGACAGGCGTCGTGCTGACCACAAGGGCGCCGCGCGCGTGAAGGGCTACCAACCCGCGCCATGAGACGCGGTCGACCGCCCAGATGGTGCCGCTGGCGTCGACCCATTTGAGATGGGCGTCGGCGACTTCAACGGCCCGCATCATCGCCGCCGGTTCCATCCCGGCCCGAAAGACGATGATGGAATTGGCGGCGCCGTTGAAGAACGGGCCGGCGCCGGCTGCCAGTCCCGCAAGCAGGACGATGCTGGTCAGCGCTGCCGAAGCACCGCGTGCCGGTCCGCCGCGGTTGGGCAGCACCAGCACCAACACAAGCGGCACGATGCCGAAGATGACCAGCCACGCAATATCCCAGGCGAGCGGCAAGTCGCTGTTCATCTTGATCCGGTGCAGACCCAGCAGCCAGTGAAACACGACGGCATCGACGACATGCCAGACGCCGAACCCGGCGAAGGCGAGCCGCAGGATCTCCGTGGTGGTCCCGGGCCGCGCGCCGGCCGCCCTCGCGGCCACCAGCAGCACCGTGCCGGCGACGGCGAGCACATACATGAAAAGATGGAAGAGGCCGTCGGCCATGATCTGGAAGCGCAGGTCGGAACCCACCGGATCGGCGACGCCCGAGAGAAGATGATGCCATTGCAGGATCTGATGCAGGACGATGCCGTCGAAGAAACCGCCGAGCGCGAAGCCGAGCAGCAGCCAGCCGGCTCGCGTTCTCGGGTCGAGTGTCGCGGTGATCGCGTCCATGTCAGGACCACCGGCTCCAGGCCGGGGCGTTCAGTTGCCTGGGCACCGACATGTCCGGCGGCGTGGGGTCATGGAGACCATGACGCGCCTCGAGCCAGAAGGCGGCTATCAGCCCACCAACCACCGTCGTCAGAACCAGGGTCGCAGCAATTATCGCCAGCATGGACGTCGATCCTCAGCCGCGCAGGGTCGGCCGCGCGGAACCTAACAGCGGCTTCCGTGGAATGTTCCTGGCTGTCGGTTCGGTGGAGGGAACAATCAAGTTCCAGCACGGTTCGATGCTGGCGACGGACGGCTCAAGCGGAGAAGGTCATGAACGAATATACGGCGGCAGATCCGGACGGTCTCGACAGCCACCAGCCGAGCGGCATCACCCGATGGCTGTTTTCGACCAACCACAAGGACATCGGCACACTCTATCTGGTCTTCGCTTTCATCGCGGGGGTGATCGGCATGCTCTTGTCGGTGAGCATGCGAATCGAGCTGCAGCAACCCGGGATCCAGTTTTTCCCCGGACTGGCGTCGATGATCTACGGTTACCAGGGCGACGCGGCGATCGACGCCGGCAAGCAGCTTTACAACGTCTTCACCACGGCCCACGCGCTGATCATGATCTTCTACACTGTGATGCCCGCCCTGATCGGCGGCTTCGCCAACTGGATGGTTCCGATCATGATCGGCGCCCCCGACATGGCCTTCCCGCGCATGAACAACATCTCGTTCTGGCTGCTGCCGCCGGCATTGATGTTGCTTTTATTGTCGATCTTCATGCCCAGCGTCCCCGGCGGCTATGGCCCTGGGACCGGCTGGTTCCTGTACCCGCCGCTGTCGACCTCCGGCCATCCCGGTCCCGCCGTGGATCTGGTCATACTGTCTCTGCACATTGCGGGCGCCTCCTCGATCCTGGGAGCCATCAACTTCATCACCACCATCTTCAACATGCGCGCGCCGGGGATGACCCTGCACAAGATGCCCCTGTTTGTGTGGTCGATCCTCATCACCGCCTTCCTGCTGCTGCTGGCTCTGCCGGTGCTGGCCGGCGCCATCACCATGCTCCTGACCGATCGCAATTTCGGAACCACGTTCTTCGCGCCGGACGGCGGAGGCGACCCGCTGCTGTACCAGCATCTCTTCTGGTTCTTCGGCCACCCGGAAGTCTACATCATGATCCTGCCGGCGTTCGGCATCGTCAGCCAGGTGATCTCGACCTTCTCGCGAAAGCCGATCTTCGGGTATCTCGGGATGGTCTACGCAATCGTGGCGATCGGGGTGATCGGCTTCGTCGTCTGGGCCCACCATATGTACACCAGCGGGATAGGCCTCGACACGCAGCGCTACTTCACCTTCGCCACGATGGTGATCGCAGTGCCGACCGGGATAAAAGTGTTCTCCTGGATTGCAACCATGTGGGGCGGTTCGGTCAGCCTGCGGACGCCGATGCTCTGGGCCCTCGGCTTCATATTCCTGTTCACCGTGGGCGGGGTGACGGGCGTTCAACTCGCAAATGCCGGCCTCGACCGTGAACTGCACGACACATACTTCGTCGTCGCGCATTTCCACTACATACTTTCACTGGGAGCGATCTTCGGCATCTTCGCGGGCTGGTATTACTGGTTTCCGAAAATGACGGGATATCTCTACAACCCGCTTCTGGCTGGGGTCCATTTCTGGACGACCTTCGTCGGCGTGAACCTCGTCTTCTTCCCCCATCACTTCCTTGGATTGGCTGGCATGCCGCGTCGCTATGTCGACTATCCCGACGCATTCGCCGGCTGGAACATGGTGTCCTCGTATGGATCGTACCTGTCGGCCGCGAGTGTCGTGATTTTCCTCTTCGGCATCTTGGAAGCTTTCTACCGGCAAAGAGCCGCCGGCATGAACCCATGGGGGCCAGGAGCTACCACATTGGAGTGGGAGCTGACCTCTCCACCCCCTTTCCATCAATGGGACAGGCTGCCGCAAATCAGATGAGGCCGGGTTGTCGAACTCCTTTGCGCAAGCCAGCCCGGTTCGCCGCTGAGGCGAACTTCAGCCTGCCGGTGGCAGACGCTGGCTGCAGCTGAGAACCGGATCGCTATCTGAAGCTGATTAACAGCACAGCGAACAAGCTTGCGAGCGCGACTGCCCAGCAGAATAACCAATTGGCGATCAGAAGAAGCGATTTGAGCACGGTGGCATGGCAGTAATCTTCGATGATCGATTGCATTCCAAGCCGCATGTGAACGCAGCTTACGAGAATGAAGCCAATAAGGGCTGGCGCGACATAGATCGATCCTACGACGCTGATGACGGCGTCTCGAGGCTCACCGACCAGCATTATAACGACCGCGACGATGTAAATGACAAGGATCAACAGGGCAGCAGATGTCAGCCGCTCCAGCATGAACGTTTCGGTTCCGTGTTTCGCCGATCCAAGGCCCCGCACTCGAGCTAGCGGAGTTCTGATTGAGGGTCTGTCAGCCATGGCGTTTCCCCAAAATTACTTGGTTGCCTTGCGCGCAACTCAAGCTGTTGCTGTTTCGATGCCCGGGCCGTCGGTGCCGACGGATAGTGGGCAAGCACGGTCTCCAGTCGAGCAAGGCGGGCTTTGTGGGCGTTCAGTTCGTATCCTGAACGCCATCCAATTTGCCTGGGTCTGCCATCTCTGCATAACTCGCTTTCAAGCAGCGAGATACGAAGGCGAACCGCGTCGATCTCCTTGACAAGCGCGGCCTTCACCGATTTTCGACTCTGCATGGCTGTAGTTCCGGTGCGAGGATGGTTCCAAACCTGACGCGTCTGGAAATGTTCCCGGGTGCCGAAGGCGTGCTGAAGATTAATGCCTTCGGTGCTGGACCCGCACAATGGGTCGCCATGAGTTAAAGCCGGGCACTAGCTCAACGGCCGCGGCGTGTCCGGCGAATGCTTGTGAAGAGGAGCGAATGCCTGGCCCGCCTCGTCCCGAGAGATAAGTAGCCCTCAGAACAGCGACCGTACGTGGCCGAGATGACCAGAGGGTGTTCTTGGGCCAACATATGTTAACGGCCACTTTTGTTTCTCTCTCCTGCAAAAATATTTGGGCTGAAAGGCCGGGAACTAACCGATCCTCCGGATGTTGCGGAGTTAGTCAGGAGAAACGGACTATGTCGGACAAAGAAATTCATCGGGGCGCCTCGCGTTTTCGCCCTATCCGCGTCGTGGACGCCCGCGTGTTTCGCGGGCCGCACCTCTATAGCATGACGCCAATGGTCCAGATTCGGATCGACCTCGGAGCACTTGAGGCGTTCCCGACAGACAAACTGCCTGGGTTTTCCGAACAAATCGTCCGACTGTTGCCCGGCCTTGCGGGCCATGGCTGTAGCTATGGCGCCGCCGGCGGCTTCGTCCGCCGCATGCAGGAAGGAACCTGGCTCGGCCACGTCGTCGAGCATGTCGCCCTGGAACTGCAGAGCATGCTCGGTCACCGGGTGACACGAGGAAAGACACGGTCGGTCAAAGGCAGTCCCGGCACTTATAACGTCATGTTCGCCTACAAGGATGAGCTTGTCGGGCTGCTCGCCGGACGCGTCGCGCTCGAACTGGTGGACAGCCTGCTGCCGGCCAATCTGCATGGTGTCGAGGGGCTCGGCGACATTGCGGAAACGCAGGGGCCATTCGAGTTCGCAGCCAGGCTGCAGCAGCTCAAGCGTCTGGCCGCCGAGCGTGCCTTGGGGCCTACGACTGCTTCCTTGGTGCGCGAGGCCGAGAGGCGAGGCATACCCGCGGCGCGGATTGACGACAGCAGCCTCGTGCTGTTTGGTCACGGAAAGCATCAGAAGCGCATCCGCGCCAGTTGCAGCGACCTCACTTCCGAGATTGCGACCGAGATCGCCTCGGACAAGGACCTGACCAAATTCCTGCTGCAACAGGCCGGGCTACCGGTGCCACGCGGGGAACTGGTGCGATCGGCGCAGGACGCGGTCGCGGCAGCCGCACGGCTGGGCTACCCCGTGGTCACCAAACCACTCGATGGCAATCATGGAAGCGGCGTCAACATCGGTCTGGCAACAGAAGACGAGGTCCGCTGGGGCTTCGAACAGGCGCGAGAACACAGCCGCAGCGTTATCGTCGAGCAGCATTTCGTCGGCTCGGACCACAGGATCCTGGTGATCGGTGGAAAGGTCGTGGCGCTTGCCGAGAGGGTTCCGGCCCATGTGGTCGGCGATGGCCGGAGTTCTGTCGCCGAGCTCGTCGAGGAGACGAACCGCGACCCGCGAAGGGGAGAGGGCCATTCCTCGGTATTGACCCGCATCGAGATCGACGAATGTGTCGAGCATTTCCTGTCAAAATCGCAGCTCACCCTGGCGAGCGTTCCAGCGCCGGGTCAAATGGTGCTCTTGCGGCCCACCGCCAATCTCTCCACCGGTGGGACCGCGATTGACCGAACGGAAGAAATCCATCCCGAAAACGCGCTGATCGCCAGGCGGGCGGCACAGATCGTCGGCCTCGACATTGCCGGGATCGACTTCGTCTGTCCCGACATCTCACGGCCGGTGAGCGAAACCGGCGGCGGCATCATAGAGGTGAATGCCGGTCCTGGTTTCCGCATGCATCTCGAACCCTCGTCGGGGCGCGCCCGCAACGTCGCACGGCCCGTGCTCGATCTTCTCTTCAAAGGCGGCAAGGACGGCCGGATTCCGATCTTCGCGATCACGGGCACCAACGGCAAGTCGACCACTGCCCGGATGCTGGCGCACATCCTGCAGGCGAATGGGGCAACCGTCGGGCTCACCTCGACCACCGGCGTCTACTTGAACGGCGAGCGGATCATGACAGGCGATTGCTCAGGCCCGCAGAGCGCCAGGATCGTGCTGCGCGAGCCGGGTGTCGATGTCGCGGTGCTGGAATGTGCGCGCGGCGGCATCCTGCGCGAAGGGCTTGCCTTCGATGCATGCGATGTTGGCGCGGTTCTGAACGTCCACGGCGACCATCTCGGGCTGAGGGGCATCGACACGATCGAGGACCTGGCGGAGGTGAAATCGGTCGTGGTCGAGTCCGTCCGCCGCGGCGGATGGAGCATTCTTAATGCCGACGACGTCCACACGTCCGCAATGTCGCGAGATGCCGGCGGCAGGATCTGCTACTTCTCGCTGGCGAGCAGGAGCGAGTGGCCCGGTTTCTTGCGCAACCACCTGGCGGAAGGCGGCCGCGCCGTGACGCGGGAGCCCAGCAGCGACGGCTGGGACATTTTCATCCACGAGGATGGGGAGTCGATGTTCCTGATGAGCGTCGACGAAATTCCCGCGACCTTCGAGGGTTCGGCCGAATTCAACGTTGCCAACAGCCTGGCAGCCGTCGCCATGGCGCATTGCCACGATGTTCCGGCGGCAACGATCCGGGCGGCGCTGGCCGAGTTTGGCACCTCGTTCGAGCAATCTCCCGGTCGCCTCAACGTCTTCGACGGGCATGGTTTCCGCACGATCGTCGACTATGCGCACAATCCGGAAGGGCTGAAGGCGCTCGGAAAGCTCGTTTCCCACATGAGGCGCGGCTATCAGCGCACGATCGGCTTGGTCGCCATACCCGGTGACCGCCGCGATTGTGATATACGCGAGATGGGCGCGATCGCTTCGCGGATATTCGACGTCATCGTCTTCAAGGAGGATGAGCAGGAGCTGCGCGGCCGAGCCCCCGGAGCGATCGCCGGCTTGCTGCGGGAAGGTGCCTTGAACGCCGGCTGCGCCCCAGGCCGCATTCACGCCGTCTGTCCCGAGAAGGAGGCCGTCGACGTGTGTCTCAGGCTTGCACGGGAAAACGACCTTGTCGTGCTGACCGTCGACGACGTTGAAGCCGTGTGGCGGCAGGTAACCGGCTTCGGAGGCGCGACGCCTTCGAGGGGAGGGCCCGATCAGACCCATATTCGCCATCTGAGGGCTGGCTGATGTGGTCGCTGATCCTGCACGGCGGCGCCAAGGAGATCGATCCGCAAGAGGAGGAGGCGCATCGCAACGGATGCATCGAGGCGCTCGAGGCAGGTCGGGCCGTCCTGGCCGGCGGCGGAACGGCGGTCGATGCCGTGGAAGCTGCCAGTCGCGTCCTCGAGGCCGACCCGACATTCAATGCGGGATATGGAAGTGCCCTCAATTCGGACGGCGAGGTCGAGATGTGCGCTGGCCTGATGGAGGGCAGGGACTTCAATGTGGGTGCCGTCGCAGTGATCAAGGGCGTGCGCCATCCAATCAGTGTCGCGAAGGCCATGCTGCATGAGGAGCCGATCCTGCTGGCGTCGGAGGGGGCCCGGCGTTTCGCCGCCGACAAGCAGCTGGAGCTTTGCGATCCGGCGGATTTGATCACGCCGCAGCAGCGCGACGCCTCCAGCAAGTCGGAGGCGAAGGATACGATCGGTGTGGTTGCCCTGGATCAATACGGGGACATCGCCGTCGGCACTTCGACCGGCGGACTGGACGGCAGTGCTCCGGGTCGTGTGGGGGATTCTCCGCAACCCGGCTGCGGCTACTATGCCGACAACCGGTTGGGAGCCGTCGCCTTCTCGGGAGACGGTGAGCATATCGCGCGAAAGGCTCTCGCGGCCCGTGTCATGCAGGCACTCTCGGCGCGGCAGGCATTGTCCTCGGGACAGGCTGAAGGCGGCCTGGAGCAGGTGCTGAATCCCGCGCTCAAGGAAGTCGAGGCGATCGGCGGCGAAGCCGGAGCCATCGTGCTTACCGCGACCGGCGTGTCTGGATGGGCGCATAACAGCAGGGAGTTCGCAGTCGCTTTCATGACCAGCGAGGACAACCACCCGCACGTTTTCCTGCGCAAGAAAGACGTGGGCAAATGACCGACAAGAAGAAAAAGCGATCCTCGAACGGTAAAGCCGGAACGCTCGTCATCATCGGCGGCCACGAGGACCATGATGGCGATCGTGTCATCTTGAAGGAGGTAGCGAGCCTGGTTCCGAATGGCCGCCTGGTGCTTGCCACCATCGCGTCTCATGAGCCGGATGGCTATCTCGAGAAGTATCAGAGGTCCTTCGGTGAGCTGGGCATCAAGGATGTCATCGAGCTCTACGTCAACGACCGCCTCGAGGCAGCTCATGAAAAGAAAATAAGTGCGCTTGCAGACGTGAGCGCGGTGTTCTTCTCCGGCGGCGACCAGCTCCGCATCACCAGCCAGATCGGCGACACGCCCATCGACGAGCGGGTGCACGAAATCTATGAAGCCGGAGGCGTCATTGCCGGCACCTCCGCGGGCGCGTCGGTCATGAGCGACACAATGATGGTGAAGGGGCCGAACGCAGCGTCCTTTCGGATCGGCCACATTCGCATGGCGCCGGGACTGGGCCTGCTGCCGAACGTCATTATCGACCAGCACTTTGCGGAACGTGGCCGCATTGGGCGGCTCATCGGGGCGGTGTCGCAGAACCCGCGCGTCCTCGGCATCGGCATTGATGAAGACACCGCGATCGTGGTGAAGGGCGAGATGTTCAAGGTCATTGGCAGCGGCGCTGTCTATCTGGTCGATGCAGCCGGCGTGACCCATTCCAACATCGCGGAAGGTGAGCCTGACGCCGCCCTTTCGATTCATGATCTGAGGGTTCACGTGCTGAGCTCAGGCGATGCGTTCGATCTCGCGCTGCGACGGCCGGTGGGGCTTCCGTAAGACTTCGCCAAACTCAAGCTGATGGTGTGGCGCGGTCCGCGTACCGCGAAAACCGCATATATGAAGCAGTTCTCCTATTTGAAGTCGCCCAACCAGGATTGTCGCGTTGTGGCAGGCCCGGCAGCATTACAGACGGCCTCTCGTCGGCTCGAATCCCGCAAAGCTGAGACCTTCGCTCGCCCGGCGTTCTGCCGGGCTAACCCCGCTGGCGACTGGCCTGAATGGCAGCAAAGGTTACCGGACGAAACCCCCATGCGTCGACGCCGACATCATGCTGGCGCGTCATCGGCTTCAGACGACCGTGCGAATGACCGTGCAGGTTTACCGATCTCTTGCCGATCTGGTTCCAGGTGCGAAAAGGATAGTGACACAGAACCAGCAAGCGGCCCTCGACAAGAAGCTCCATGTAGTGGTGCACGCTCGCCCAGGCCGGGTCGCCAATGGTGGCGGCGCTGTCATTGTTGCCAATAATCAGGTGCTTGGACCCGTTAAGAGACGACAGCAGTGAAGAGACGGTCTCGGCTGGACCCTTGGCGAAATCGCCGAGGTGCCAGACCTCGTCGTTCGGGCCAACCGTTTCGTTCCAAAACGCAACCAGCGCCTGGTCATGCTCGACCAACGAGGCGAAGGGACGCCGGTCGAGGCGCAGAATGCGCGGATCGTTGAAATGCGTATCGGAAGTGAAGAAGATCATGCGCCGCGGCCGGCTGCGATGCGCGATTGGCGGTCGCCTCTAACTGCCGGAGCGCTCTTCGGCTTCATCATCGATCCCGATCGGGGCTTCCCTGAGCATCTTGAGTGCCTCTTCCTTCGTAAGGCCGCACTTGCGCGCGAAGTAGAGCGCCTCGATCGCCTTTTCGCGATCCGCCGTGGATTTTGCGTGCTGTTTGGGCTTTTTGCCCATCGTTCTCTGCCACCTTCCGAGGCCACCAAACCATCACAGTGCCGCGTTGTTCCCGTGCATGGGCTGACCTGCCGGACTGCGCGAATGCCGATGTCGCCGACACCGCGCGAGCCCCCGGACAGCGCGTATATCAGCCGGCTCGCGACAACGGTGGAGCGACTCCAACCCCGACAGCGTGAATTCAAACGAAAGCCCGCGCCGTGGGAGGGCCCGGCGCGGGCGATCGGGCTACCGATCTTGCAGCGCGGGGGTCGACCGCTGCATGGCTCGAACTGTGCAAGCGAGCATTTGTTCCGGGCCGCATGCAAAGCATCGGCGTTTCATTGCATCCTGGGGGACACAACCAGCATTTCGCTTCAGTCCGCCGCCGATGTGGGAGGATGAATACCGCCTTGCGCTAATTCGTCCGCCCTGGACACGAAACCAACCGCGCATTGAGCGCGAAGCTTCGGCGATTTAAAACACCTGCACTGGAATATTTCCGGGCGCATGGAACATCTCCGGTCGCTGATGTTTAGGCCGGAATGACGATGATCTCTGTTCTTACAATGATTTACTCTCTCGCCATCTTTATCGGCGCGAAGCGGCGCAACCTCTTGGTGAATGCGAAACTCGATAGAGCTTTGCGCAATATGGCTGGCGCAGAACTGAATCATCGTGGCCAGTAAACCGCAACAGCGCCGGTTCCAGTTCACAGCCAGTGTCCTCGCAGCCGCTACCTCGGTTCGGGTGGCAAGCGGCTCGGCAGGACTGCAAGGGCCGCCCCCTCTGGGCTGGCTGGTGCGTGGTCGATCCGATTTAGTCGATGAGGGCGGAGCACGCTGGCTCGAATTGGGGAGCCACGTCCACGATCCCCGCACCGGGGCACGCACCTTTAGGTCCGGCCCACGCGAGTGGCTTCGGAGGACCTATCCATGAACGATGATGATCCTATAAATTCGCTCGCCAATGCAATTCGTCATCGCAGCGCAATTTTGTTTGTGGGGGCGGGGGTATCGATCAGCGTCGGACTTCCGTCTTGGGAGAAGCTCATCGAGCGAATGGCAAAGGAGCTCGGCGTCGACGATGAATTTTCCACGCGACGCGATCGTTTTCAGACCTTGGCCGAATACTATCGGATCAAGCATGGCAGCATCGGACCACTTCGCAGTTGGATGGACAGAAACTGGTCTGTCGCCAAGGAACGGATCGAGAAATCGGAATTGCACCGTCTCATCGTGACGCTCGATTTTCCCGTCATCTATACGACGAACTATGACCGGAACCTGGAACTCGCTTTTGAAATCCACGGTCGAGAGTACGTGAAAGTGGCCAACGCACGGCACGTTGCGCAGGCCCGTCGAGGCATAACGCACATCGTGAAATTTCACGGCGACTTTGACGAGGACTCTTCCCTTGTCCTCACCGAAACCGACTATCTTGACCGCCTGTCCTTCAATTCTCCCCTTGATGTCCGCTTTCGTTCCGATGCTCTCGGCAGCACGATCCTGTTCATTGGCTATAGCCTCTCCGATCCAAACATCAGGCTGCTGTTGCACCGGCTTTGGCAGACCTGGCACCGGTCTGGATATGAGAAAGATCGTCCCCCTTCGTTCATCTTCATGCCCAGCCGCAACCCTGTGGAGGAGGCCGTGCTTGGGCGCTGGGGTATTTCGGTGCTCGTTGGCGCAGGTGATGATCCTGAAGCCGGTCTGACGGATTTCCTCAGGCGTTTGGTGGAAGCGGTGGCGGTGACCTGAGGCGCGCTCCCTGGTGGACTGCAGTCGGGTTTTCTCAGGTGCGCGGCGACCGACGCACCAGGCGGTAGCCGACAGGCGCCAGATCGGCGACTGTTGGAGCCACGACTTCCACAATCAATCCCGCCGCCTCATCTTGGCGTGAAGTCGATCTCCGGCGTCAATTGCCGGCAATATGCACAAACCAGGTCAATCGTCGTTTGCACATCATCCAGGCAAACAACTTCCGACGGGGTATGCATGTAACGCAAAGGCACGGAGAGCACCCCACTTGCGACGCCGCCTCGGTTCTGCTGCATGACACGCGCGTCGGTAGGGCTTGAGCTGCCCACCGCCTGAAGCTGATAAGGTAGGCCCTCTTTCTCGGCCACCGACTTCAGCAGATTGAACACCACCGGGTTGGTGTTCGCGCCTTGAGTGATTGCCGGCCCTTTCCCAAGGTCCAGTTTGCCCTGATCCTCGGCGCGAGCGCGCGGATAGTCCATTGCCACGCCCATATCAATTGCGAGGCCGGTTCGAGGTGCGATGTTGAACGCTGAGGTCATCGCGCCTCGGGAACCAATTTCCTCTTGAACCGTACCCAGGATATAGAGGCCCACGCCGGGGTGAGCGCCTCCCTCCTCGGAGAGGCAGCGCAGCACCTCGGCGCCGATGAGGAGGCCGACCTTGTTGTCGAACGCTCGTCCGACAGCAAGGTTGCCCTGTAGCGCCGCAAACTCGCCATGGATCGTGACCGCGCTGCCGACCTCTACGACCTTCAACGCTTCCTCTCGCGAACTCGCGCCGATATCGATCCATAGTTCCATCAGCGAGGGAGTTTGAGACGTGTCAGAGGCTTTGAAGGTCTGGATTGCTTTGCGACCCACGACGCCCAGGATCGGCTCCTTGCCATGCACCCAGACACGCTGGCCGATTTCAGTGGCAACATCCGTTCCACCTATGGTGCTGAAGAAAAGAAAGCCGTCATCGTCGATGTAATGGACGATGAAGCCGACCTCATCCATGTGCCCGGCATACATGAAGCGCATAGACGCCTCAGGATTGATGATCGCTGTGACATTGCCCATGACGTCCGTCGTCAACCTGTGGGCATACGGACGAACATACTCGCGGAAAAGCTCCGCTACGGGTTGCTCAAACCCGCTCGGCGACGGGGTCGCCACAATTTCCTTCAAGAACTTGAGTGATTCATCGCGCATCAAGCTGACTTTCACGGTTCACGGGGTGGAGGGCCATTCGAGCATGGTCATACTCGTCGGGCTTCGCGCCAATTTTGGCCTTCTTCGGTGCGATCGCCCGCGAATTGGTCAGCCCAAGGCAGGTTGTGGAGCCAGGCTTCGCGCCGGGGGGTCCAAAGCTCGTATGTCGGGAGAAGGTCGTTTGGCGCATCATCGAGAGTGCCGGTCATGATCTCGGCTTCGTCGTCGCGGAGATTCACCACGCGCGACCCGCATGCCGGACAAAAACCTCTGCCGTTGAACGCTGCAAGCTCGCCCTTGCACTGGTAAGCCGACCGCGGCCACACGGCAAAGGCACTGTAGGTGCTGCCGCTGGTTCGCTTGCAATCCTGGCAATGACACAAGCCAACGCGCAACGGCGCGCCGGTAACAACATACCTCACAGACCCGCAAAGACAGCCGCCGGTCCGCTCCATCTTGTCAACCTCGTCGTTCATGGTCGCCGCCGACATGAGTGAGGCAAGCGTGTTGGACTCCGCTCTGCTGTTTGCATCGAGGCATCAAGTTAATGGGCAATGTCTTCAACAAGGCCTAGCTCCAAAGCTCTTGCTGCCATCAGGTAGCAGCTGTTCAGGGCATGGTCGCGCAGCTCTTCCAGCGATGTTCGAGAACCTTGGACGAGATCGGCGAACCCTTCATTCTCGAGTCGCTCTGCCGTTTCCAACAGCGCAAGTTGTTCGCGAACGATCTGAAGACAGCTTCGAATTGGTCCATTCAGAACCAAGTCTTTCTCAAGCCTTCTTTCATGAATCAGCAGGACTGCTTGCGGGCAAAGGAACCTGCAGGCTTTCGGGAATGCGGCAAGGACCGTTACCCCGGCAGAGTAAACCGTATTCTTGCCAATGATGTAGCCGTTGCGGCCCGAGTGTTTCAGAAAAAGTTTGAACTCTAGAGCTAGACGTCGCGCGCCGTCGGCGTCGCCTCCGGGCGTGTCGATTTCAACGTAGAGAGCGTCTTCCCCGGAACGCACGGCTTTCAAATCGTCCAAGGCTTTGGTGACGACAGTGTCATCAATCAAGCCGTGTATACGCAAGTTTGGATCGAACAAAAGCCGGTGAAGGTCTGGAGCGGGCGGCGGGGAGACGGTGTGTTCGGCAGACTGGGGCAACAGGTCCATATAGGCATCCTCATTATGGGGGCCGAACTTAGTTGGTACCCTTTTGTTCCCTTGAGGGAGTTCGAGCGGTGGTGATCACAGCCGCGTCTCTCGGCGGCTGTGGAGCTCCCTCTTTCATTGCAGATCCTTTTCGCACCAGGCCCGGTAGAGGCACCTCAGCCGCTAGGTTGGCTCCATGGGCATATCGGGCATTTGCCGGAGCTGACGCAGTCGCTTTGCTGATTTCTGCCACGTCCGGGACCAGTCCTGTGGACGGTTCAACTCGACGGCCTCAATGGTTCCCGGCTGCTGCCTTCCGGACCCCCGCGGTCGGGCTATTTTTCCTGGCCGTGCCATTTTTCCGGGGGGCTGAAACAAACAGCTTTGTTGGCAGTTCTAGCGTCCGGAGCACCGGCTCCGCGCGGCGCGGCCGAGCGGCCGGGGCTGTCCGGCAGGAGGTCCAGCAATGTCTCACGATATGCAAAGACGATTTGCAACGCGCTTGATCGCGATTGCGCTGATGCTCTCGGCCAGTGGCGTGGCGCCTGTCCTGGCCCAGGATACCCCGACCGACTTCACAGCGATCATCCAGCAGAAATTGCCGGCCGTGGTCGCGATCACGACCCGGGAGGTTGTCCAGGACCAGACGACGGCGGGCGACTTTACAAGTCCGTTCGACGGCCAGGGCCTCGGACCCGTTCAGCCGCAGGTGAGGGAGGCGCTTGGCTCCGGATTTGTGATCAGTGCCGACGGCTACATCGTCACCAACAACCATGTCGTTGCCGATGCGACAGAGATCCATGTCGTATTTTCCGACAAGGAAACGGCGCCGGCGCAATTGGTCGGCCGTGACCCCGCCACCGATATAGCGGTGCTGAAGGTCGACCCGCGGCCCAACATGACCACGACCAAATGGGGCGACTCGGATGCAATGCAGCCGGGCGCATGGACAATCGCGATCGGCAGTCCCTTCGGGCTCGGAGGGACAGTCACTGTCGGCGTCCTTTCGGCCCGCTCGCGAGACATTCAAGCCGGGCCGTACGACGATTTTCTCCAGACGGACGCGTCGATCAACCGAGGCAACTCGGGCGGTCCGCTGTTCAACGCACGTGGCGAGGTGATCGGCGTCAACACCGCCATTGTCTCGCCGTCGGGCGGCAGCATCGGAATCGGGTTTGCGGTGCCATCGCGTACCGCCCAGAGCATCGCCGACCAGTTGATCCGAACCGGCCGGATCGAGCGCGGCTTCATCGGGGTCCGCCTGCAGGACATCACGCCGTCGCTGGCTGAGGCCCTCGGGCTTAAGGATGACAAGGGCGCGCTGGTTGCTTCGGTTGAGCCCGGCAGCCCGGCGGAGAAAGCCGGCTTGAAGCCGGGTGACGTGATCACCCGGTTCAACGGCAAAGGCATTGAGGGTGTCCATGACCTCACGCTTGCGACGGCTAGCCAGAAGCCTGGCAGCAAGGCCACTCTGACACGGAGTAACGGCGGCAAGGACCAGGAGATCGCGCTTGTCATCGGTGAGCGCAAGGATGCGGAGGTGAAGACCGGCGCTGTTCCCGACAAGAAGTCGGCGGCAGAAGGCCTCGGCCTATCGCTCAGCCCGATTCCGGATCAGGCGCGTCAGCAGCTCGGCATCAAATCAGGAACGACCGGCGTCTTCGTCGTGGAAGTGGTTCCCGATGGCCTTGCCGCCCGGAGCGGATTGCAGCCGGGCGATGTCATCATATCGGCCAACGATCGCCGCGTGACGGAGCCTTCGGATATCGTCGAGGAGTGGGCGAACTCTCGCCGGCAGAGCAAGCCCATCCTGTTTCGGCTGGAAAGGCAGGGGCAGTCCGTGTTCGTGGCGGTCGCCGGGAAATGACCGTCTCCAGGACGGCCATGTGACTGCACCACGATCCGCTTGCGGATCCGCTCCAAAGGCGCCGGAGCCCAGGTGCAACGGGGAAGCATCGCCGCAGAAAGTTTGCGGGATGCGCTCATTGGCCAGGCGCGCAACGCGCACTTATTCTGCAGCGTCAGAGCTCTTTTGAGCTCGTCGTGCTCGAGTGTGCTCGCCATCCTCAGGCAGTTTCGCGCCTTGCCGTAAGCCGTGCCTGGAGAAGGACGACGACGAGCAAAAACAGCCCGCGGATCACCGACTGCCAGTAGGCTGACAGCGAAATCCAACCCATGCCGTTTTCGAAGTTCAGGACGTTGAAAAGGATCCCGAGCAAGAGCACGCCGGCCAGCGTGGTCAACACCGAGCCCGAGCCGCCGGTCAGCAGCGTCCCGCCCACGACCACGGCTGCGATGGCAAACAGCTCCCAGCCGACGCCCTCGATCGGCTGGCCTGCGCCGAACTGAGAAGCGAGGACGACGCCGGCGAGCCCGGCCAGGCACCCGCTTGCGACATAGACGAGAAATTTGACGCGGTCAGTGCGCAGCCCCATCAGCCGCGAGGCATCCTCGCCGCCGCCGATGGCCAGCACCGTCCGTCCCGTGCTGGTGTAGTTCAGGACCACTGAGCCGACGGCATAGGCAACCAGGGCGATGACTGCCGGAATCGGGAAAATCCAGAAATTCCCTTGGCCGATGGCGGTGAAACCCGAATCGTAAGACACCGAAACGGTCTGGTTGCCGGCCAGAAGCAGCGCCGAGCCGCTTGCGGCCAGCATGGTGGCAAGCGTGGCGATGAAAGGCATCAGGTTGCCGCGCGTAACCAGGAGCGCGTTGATCAGCCCGGCTGCTAGGCCGGCGCCAACGCCCGCTGCAAGGCCTGCCACGATGCCGTGCGGGCTCGCCAGGGCCGACGCGACGCTGCCCAAGGCGGCGACGGAGCCGACGGACAGGTCTATGCCGCCGGTCATGATCACGAAGCACATGCCGAGCGCGACGAGCGCGAACATCGAGTTGTAGCGCAGAACACTCATCACGTTGAAGAGGCCGAGGAAGCGGTCGTAACGCAGGAATCCGAACAGGACGAGGGCTGCAAGCGCGATGACGACACCATAGGTGCCGATGATGCGAACCAGTCTGGCGCTGTTCATGAATTACCCCCGGTGTTGCTGCTGCAGCCAGACGGCGAATGCGATGATGCCGGCCTTGACGACGAGCGCAGCGGCGTCGGGCACGCCATTTGCAAGCAGCGTGTAGCGCACCAACTGGATGGTCAGAGCGCCCAGCAGGGTGCCGATGATTGTGGCCTTTCCACCACTCAACAGCGTGCCGCCCACCGCGACCGCCGCGATGGCGTCGAGTTCCATGCCCAGCCCGACGAGATTGGCGTCGCTGGAGGAGTTGATCGCAATGACGACGAGACCGGCTAGCCCCGCGCACAGGCCGCTGATCGCATAGACGGCGAGCTTGATCCTCGATACGGCGATGCCGGCGAGTTCAGAGGCCTTTTCATTGCCGCCGACCGCCAGGATGCTTCGCCCGAACACTGTGCGGTGAAGGGCCCAAGCGGCCGCCGCAACCAGCACGGCCATGATGATGACCTGCGCGGGAATGCCGAGCGGGCGGGCAAGTCCGATCCACTGGAATTGCGGCACGCGGAAGGTCTGCAGATTGCCGTTGGTCATGACCTGCGCGATCCCGCGCCCGGCGATGAACAGCACGAGCGTTGCGACGATCGGTTGGATGCGGAAGCGCGAGACCAACCAGCCGTTGAACAACCCGAACAGGCCGGCGACGAAGATCGAGGCAACCATCGCGACGGCTACCGCCAGACAGATGTTTCCGACCGGGAAGATCGTGCCCATGAAGATCATCGGCGCCAATGCGCCGGAGATCGCCATCAGCGAACCAACCGACAGGTCGATGCCGCCGGTGGCGATCACCAGGGTCATCCCCACCGCGACGATCACAATCGTGCAGACCTGGGTTAGGTTGACGTTGAGTGTCTGCAGCGTCGCGAAATTGCGCGTATAGGCAAGGTTGAAGACCACCAGCAGCACAAGCGCGATCACCGTGCCGTAGCGCGCCAGGAAACCGAACACATCAAAGCGGCGGTTTCCAGCGTCGTTGGCTGCGGATGGTGTGGCCAGATCGCTCACGCTGCCTCCTTCGCCGCGCCGCCATGCGCCATCGCCGCGAGCACGTCCTCCTCGTTGGCTGCCTGGCCTTCCAGTTCGGCCACCCTCACTCCTTCGCGCAGCACGAATATGCGGTCGGCTCCTTCCATCACTTCCTCGAGTTCCGAGGAGATCATCAGCACGCCGAGCCCGTCATCGGCAAGCTTGCGGATGAGGCGCTGGATCTCGGCCTTGGCCCCGACATCGATGCCGCGCGTCGGCTCATCGAGAATGAGCAGCTTCGGGTTCATTGCCAGCCAGCGGGCAAGCAGCACCTTTTGCTGGTTGCCGCCCGACAACTCGCGGACCTTCTGGTTAGGCCCCGAGCATTTGATGTCGAGTTCACGAATGAAGCGCTCGACGATCTCCTTCTGCCGGGCCTCGTTCAGGATGCCATTGCGGCTGATTTTCGGCAGCAGTGCCAGTGTTATGTTCTCCGCGACGGTCATTTCCGGCACGATGCCCTCGGCCTTGCGGTCCTCAGTGCAGAAGCCCATCCCTGCGGCGATGGCGTCAGCGGCACGTGCGGGATGGTAGGACGCGCCCTCCATCGTCATCTCGCCTGCGCTCCGGCGGTCGGCGCCGAATACGAGGCGGGCTGTTTCGGTGCGGCCGGCGCCGAGCAAGCCGGCAAAGCCGGCGATCTCGCCGCGGCGCAGGTCGAAGCTCACGTCACGCACTAACTGGCCGGCCGCCAGCCCTTGCGCGGTAAACAGCACATCACCGATCCTCGACCGATCGCGTTCACCGAACGCGGTCGCATGGCCTTCGACGGCTGCGACGTCGCGGCCGAGCATGGCCGCGACCAGCTCCAGCTTGCCGATGTCGCTCATCGCCGCGCTTCGCACCGTGCGGCCGTCACGCATGATCGTGACCCGGTCGCAGACCTCATACAACTCGTCGAGCTTGTGGCTGACGAACAGAACGGAGACGCCGTCGGCCTTGAGCTGACGGATAACGCTGAACAAGACCGAGACTTCACGCTCGTCCAGCGAGGAGGTCGGCTCATCCATGATCACGAGGCGGGCGGAAAAGCCGATGGCGCGGGCGATCGCCACCATCTGCTGCGTGGCGGTGTTGAAATCGCTGAGCGGGCGGCGCACGTCGATGCCGATCGAGAAGCGGCTGAGCAGGCGCTCGGCTTCCGCATGCATCGCGCTCCAGTCGAGCAGGCCGCGGCGGCGCTTCTCGCGTCCAAGGCAGATGTTCTCGGTCACCGAGCGCAGCGGTACGAGATTGATCTCCTGGTAGATGGTGCTGATGCCGCTGACCTGCGCCTGATGCGGAGACCCAACTTCGAACGGCTTCCGTTCGAACAGCACCTGCCCCGCATCCCGGCGGTAATAGCCGGTGAGCACCTTGATAAGTGTCGATTTGCCCGCACCGTTCTGGCCGATGAGTGCGTGGATCTCGCCCGGAAGCACCTGGAGCGAGGCATCGGCCAGGGCAGGGATGCCGGCAAAACGCTTCTGGATGTCACGCATGTCCAGGAGCAGCGCGGCTTGGTCCGGCTGAGCGGTCATCGTCAAACTCCCAAACCCTACCCGCCGAAGCGGGTAGGGCAACTGGAAAGAAAGTGGATATCAGAACGCAATATCGAAGTCTTTCTTCGCGTTCGTGGCGTCGAAGAAGGCATCCTCGTTCTTGATGAACGGCGGGATCTTCTTGCCGGCCGCATAGTCGGCCATCGTTGCGAAGGCCTTCGGCCCGAACAGCGGGCTGCAAGCGCAGATAGCGCCGATCTTGCCGTCAATGATCGCCTGGACGCCTTCCTTCTCGCCGTCGATCGACAAGATCAGCACATCCTTGCCCGGGGTCTTGCCGGCTGCTTCCAAAGCGGCGATGGCGCCTAGCGCCATCTCATCATTATGCGCGTAGATGATATCCGCATCAGGGTGCGCCTGAAGCAGCGTCTCGGCGACCTGCCGGCCCTTGTCACGGGCGAAGTCGCCGGACTGCGATGCCAGGATGGTGAACTGCGAGTGCTTGGCGATGAAATCGTCGAAGCCTTTCTTGCGGTCGGTAGCGGCCGAGGCTCCGGTCGTGCCTTCCAGCTCGATGATTTTCGACTTGCCATTGGCGTTCTTGACCAGCCATTCGCCGACGCGGGTCGCCTCCTCGATGAAATCCGAACCGATGAAGCAGACATAATCCTCGCCCGGCTTGGCCATGGTGTGATCAACGTCGCGGTCGACCAGAAACACCGGTATGCCGGCATCGCGCGCGGCAAGAATGACCGGCACCAGGGGCTTGTCTTCGCGGGGCGGCAGGAAGATTGCGTCGACGCCCTGCGCGATCATCGAGTTCACGTCGGAGGCCTGCTTGGCCGACGAACCGGCGGCATCCGTGTAGACCAGCTGATGGCCGAGCTTGGCGGCTTCGTCCTGCATGCTCTTGGTCTCGGCAAGGCGCCACGGATTGTTGCTTTCCGTCTGGGCGAAACCGACCTTGTACTTGTCCTTCTTGGCGAGTGGCGGGAGCGCCGCGAAGGCGCGTGAGCCGAGTGTCAGCGCGACCGCGCCGGCGGCGGAGCCAACCAGTAGTTTTCGACGGGTAATGATCATGCTCTTTCCTCCTTTATTGTCGCTTTCAGCGACTGTGTAATTTCCTCACGATATCGGCCCAGACGGCTTCGGCGATGACGCCGTCGGCAAGCTGGATCCGGCGCTATGCCGCCTCCAAAATAAAGTCGGCGCAGCGGTCGCCCAGCATCATGGCGGGCGCCGCCGTATTGCCGGCATTGATGTTGGGGCAGGCCGACATGTCGGCAACCCGCAGATTGTCTATTCCGCGCACGCGCAGCGCCGCGTCCAGCACCGCCATCCGGTCGCTGTCCGAGCCCATCCGGCATGTCCCGGCCGGATGGTAGTTGGTCTTCACAAAGCGCTTGCAATGCTTTGTCATGGCTTCGTCGCTGAGATCATCCTGGCTTGGCACGGCAATGGCCTTGACCCGATCGGCGAGCGGCTTGGTCTGAAAAACCTGCAGGAAATAACGCTGGCCGGAGATCATTTCCCTCATGTCGTCGGGATGTTTAAGGAGGTTCGGCGAAACGATCGGCATGTCCTTCGGATCCGCCGAACGCAGCCTCACGAAACCGCGCGACTTTGGCTTCACCACCACTGTCGTCACGGTAAGCCCATAGGTGTTCTCGACCAAGGTCAGGATATCGCGGTCCAGATAGACGTGCGGTACGCAGAAGGCCTGGATCGTCGGTTCGCCCTCGGGATCGGCCGGATTGACGAAGGCTCCGGCCTCCACCCCCGCTGACAGGATCGTGCCGGTGCCGAAGAGCTTGAAATGCAGGCCGTTCCTGATCATCCTCCAGCCTTGGCCCTGCCTGAAATAGCCGTATGGGCCGTTTGCGGTGGCGATGATCGGCACCTCCGGATGGTCGATCAGGTTTTCGCCGACCCCGGGCAGGTCGGCGACGCAGGAAATGCCGTGCCCGGCAAGCGCCTCGGCGGGGCCGATGCCGGACAGCATGAGCAGTTTCGGCGAGACGAGGGCACCGGACGAGACGATCACGTCGGCATCTGCATGGACGGTATGCTCGGCGCCCGACGCATCCGAATAGACGACGCCGGTGACCCGACCGTTTTCGATCAGCAGCCGGCTGACTGTGCAATTGAGTTTCAGCGTCAGCTTGGGATCATTCGTCAGCGGCTCGATGAAGGCATAGGCGGCGCTGCTGCGCTTTCCCCGCCGGTTCATGAACTGGTAGAAGCCGACCCCGCGCTGCGACGGTCCGTTGAAGTCATGGTTGTACGGCAATCCAAGGCCTTGGACGGCCTGGACGAACCAACGGGAAACATCATCGATGTGGCCTGGATCCGAGACCAGCAGCGGACCTTCGCTGCCATGCAGTTCGCCGCCGAGGCGGTTGTTTCCCTCCATGCCGGTGAAATGCGGCAGCACCGCCTGCCAGTTCCAGCGCACGCCGGCATTGTTGCCGCGCAGCAGTTCGTCCCACTCCTCATAATCGGCCGAGCGGCCTCGCATGTAGACCTGGGCGTTGACCGAGGTGCCGCCGCCCAGCACGTTGCCTTGCGAGATTTCATGGACGCGGCCGTCGAGATGGGCCTGCGGCTCGGTGCGGTGATAGCGCATGAATTTCGAGCCGTTGATCATCTTGAAGATGCCGGGCGGCATGTCGAGCAAGGGATGATGATGGGAATGGCCGGCCTCCAGCAGCAGGGTTCGCCGTCCCGCTTTGACAAGCCTTGCCGCCGCGACGCAGCCGGCTGCTCCGCCGCCCACCACGATATGGTCGTAGGACTGCGTCATGCTTCCGGCGCCTCACGGCTTTCGAATGTACCGCGGACATACTCCCAGGCCGCCGAGAGGTGGTTGAGCAGCGCCCGCTCGGCGCCGTCAGGATCTCGCTCAATGATGGCCGTGCAGATTTCACGATGGCTGAGGAAATTCACGCGGTTGCGCTCGGGCGACCGTGGCATGCGCATCCAATGCGGCGACAGCCATGCGGTAAATGCCTTGTGCACGACAGGCAGCACCGGGTTGCGCGCGATGTCATAGAGCGCTGCGTGGAACGCCACGTCCGTCGCATAGAATTTCTCGGAATCCGGGATGGCCGCCTCGTTCATCGCCAGCGCCGCCCTCAGGGCTGTGACGTCATCCTTGCGGGCATGGATGGCGGCGTTGCGCGCCAGCGACGCCTCGAGGAAGACGCGCATGTCGTAGAGGTTCTTCACGCCCGCCTGGTCGCTCAGCAGATGTCCTACAATGCCGTCGAGGGCGCCGAGCGCGGCATCCAGGCCAGGCCGGCGCGCCACGGGCCGGAACCGCGGACGCGCTTCCACCAGGCCGCGGCTGGCCAGGCGCGCAATCGCCTCACGCACAACGCCCCGGCCGACACCATACTCGATCATCAGTTCGCGCTCGGCCGGCAGGTAGCTGCCGTCGCCAAGCCTTCCGGACGTGATGTCGGCCTCTATGCCGGCCACCATCGCGTCGGCCGCGCGGGCGGCGAGAATAGCCGCGGGCATCTCAGGACGCTCTTCCGTATCCAGCAAGCCTTTTCCTCCCAGATGGTCCTGTTATTAGAAGGTAAATCGGACCAAAGCACAAGCGGTTTGATGCTTTTGTAGGACCAAAAATGACAGACTGGCTTCAGAATCGCTGAAAGATCAACCACATTGTTGCTAGTCAGCGCTGCCGGTGCAATTATGGTCCGATGAAAAAACCTGAATGGAGCGCAGCATGAGCCGCACCGAAATCAAGGAAGTCGAGACCCGGCTGTTCCGGGTCCCACTGCGTGAGGTGATGACCGATGCCAAGCACGGCGCGCACACGCATTTCGAGCTGGTCACCGTCACGCTGAGGCTTGCCGACGGCACCGAGGGCACAGGCTACACCTACACCGGCGGCAGGGGCGGCTATGCGATCAAGGCAATGATCGATCACGACCTCGCGCCGTTCCTCAAGGCTCGCGACACGACGCAGATCGACACGATTTACGACGGCATGCTCTGGCACATCCACTATGTCGGGCGCGGCGGCATCGCTTCTTTCGCGATTTCGGCGATCGACATCGCGTTGTGGGACCTCAAGGGCCGGCGTAGCGGCCTGCCGCTTTGGCAGATGGCGGGCGGGGCCGGGAAGAGCGCCAAGGCCTATCGCGGCGGCATCGACCTAAACTTTACCCTCGATCAGCTTTTGGCCAGCATCGATTCCTATCTCAATGGCGGCTTCACCGGGGTGAAGATCAAGGTCGGCAAGGACGACCTGGCCGAGGATGTGGCCCGGGTGAAGGCAGTTCGCGAGCGCATAGGACCTCATGTCACCTTTATGGTTGACGCTAACTACGCGCTCGACGTCCCGCGAGCGATCGAGGCAGCGAGAGCATTCGCCGCCTACGATCTGCTGTGGTTCGAGGAGCCCATCATACCCGACGACTATGAGGGTTACGCCAGCATTGCCAAGGCGACCGGAATGCCCCTGGCAATGGGAGAAAACCTGCATGTCATCGAGGAGTTCGAGCATGCCTTCGCTTGGTCGAATCTCAGCTACATCCAACCCGACGCCTCCAACTGCGGCGGGGTCACAGGCTGGCTGCGCGTGGCGGCGCTCTCACGCAAGGCTGGCATTCCGGTCTGCAGTCACGGGATGCAGGAACTTCATGTCAGTCTCGTTGCAGGTCAGACAAATGCCGGCTGGGTGGAGGCGCATAGTTTCGATATTGACCTTTACACCACCGAGCCGCTTAGGCTTCAGGATGGTTTGGCGATAGCACCCGACGAGCCTGGAGTGGGCGTTGTCTTCGACTGGCGCAAATTGGCGGATTTTCGCCAATAGCGCCCCCTGAACGGCGGCACGGCCGCATGCATTTTGTCCGGATCCTGATTCCTCGTTCCGGCAACGCGGAGAGCCCTTCGACAGGAAGACTTCGACCGTCTGAAGAACGAATTCGCCGCCGCCGCAGCCAGCGGGCATACCGCTTATCGGATGCCACACTTACATTTGTAATTGCAGCGACGCTTCACCGGCTTTAACTCACGCGATCATAGCAGCGACACGACAAATGCAGGCGGCCGCCCGAACACCGGCAGAAGCTGCAAGCATTGGGTGCGCCTGCAGGGAGGCGGCGATGGTTGCAACGCGTACGGACACTGCGCATGCGGTTATGGAGGACTTCATTCTATCGCGGCACCGCTCACTGGTCCGCGAAGTTGGATTTTACGAGGCTATGAGTCAAACCCGACAAGCGATCGCCGCATCGCGCGAGGTGCTGAGGCGCTTTCGCGAACGTCAGGGCGACGACACTGCTCGAGCAAAGAATGCAGACCGTGGTCCTGTCGCCGTGTCAGCCTTCGATGCCGACATCATACGCGCTGCATGCCGAGATCTGATCGCGGAGATGAACGTGCCCGAGTGTCAATGGCGCGAGCTGGCGCGAAGTCTGGTGCGCGAATTCGTGGCCTGCGAGGAGACCGAAGCCGGTTTGGTGGATTGGATCGTCCGCCGGCCAGCGATGACGAAGACGGACGAGGCCGGCCGACCGGAGCCAGCCGGCGAGGCGGCGAATGAGCCAGGAGTCAGTCGACCGCAATCAACGCGAGCAAGCAGATCTCCCGGCGACTTGTTGCGCCGAACTGCGGTGGTCCCAGGATCGGAAACTTTGGCGAGCGGCTTGGACACATCTGATCCTCCTCGTTTTTAGGCGTCCGGCCCCGTGTCCGCATTCGGAGACGAATGCGTCCAGCCGACTGTCTAAGGCAGACGGCGACGGCCATGTCGCGTTGCTCCCGGCCTTCGCTCACAAAGGAGCCCAAGCCGGACGCCAACCAGGCTGCATTAGGCCAATGGGAACAATTTGCGCGGGCCGAGCTTGGGCTAGCGTCGTACAGAGGTGCAAGTATGCAAGATAATTTTGACCGAGCTTCATCCGTCGCGGAGGTTGCGGAATCATTCGTGAGATCCCGGAGGCCGTTCTCTGTCGTATCGACCCGGGATGCGGTCACGATTGTCAGGAAACAGGCAGCTTTTTGCGAGCATACGGATGGCGAGCTTGCGGAGTTGGTGGCGGCAATTGCGGTCAGGCATGGTCGATTGGTCGCGTTCGATCTTGATCTCGACGACACAGGCTTGGAGATCGGTCGCGCAGCATAGCCAACGCCTCACGCAATGAGATAGCCACCGTCAACCGGCAAAATTGCCCCAGTGATGAATCCCGCGAGCGGCGAACACAAGAACAAGGCGGGGCCGGTCAGGTCGCCCGGCGTACCCCAGCGACCCATCGGAGTGCGTTTCATCAATTCCGCGTTGCGAGCTGGATCGGCCCGTGGCGCGGCGGTCATGGCGGTCTCGATCCAGCCAGGCGCCAATGCGTTTACGCGGATGCCATCCCCGGCATAGGCGATGGCGAGCGACTTGGTAAGTTGCACGATGGCGCCCTTGGATGCGGCGTAAGCCGGCGCATGAGCCGCGCCGAAAAACGCGAACATCGAGGCGATGTTGACGATGGCGCCCCCGTTCGAGAGTGCCCCTCGGAACGCGCTCGCACTCCGCATGGAGCCGGTGAGATTGATATCGACCACCGTTTCGAAACCCTGGACAGTGAATTCGGCGGCGCGCAGGTTTACCCCTGCGCAATTTACGAGCGCTGCAACGGATGTGAACTGACTGGAATATCCTTCGACCGCAGTCATGTCCCGGACGTCGAGTACTGAATACGAGACGGGGGTGCCGCATGCACGAGCGGCCGCTACCTCGGCGGCCGTGGCCCCCGTCGCGTGGACGATTGCCCCGGCCCCGGCGAACGCCATGGCGATGCCGTTTCCGATGCCTGTCGTGCCTCCGGTAATGACGACGGTCTTGCCCGCGAAGAAGGGCATCGCCCATATGGAATCGGTCACCAAGATCTCCTCGTTTCGCCTCTGTGGCGGAGCGCGAACTTACCGCAGCGGAAGACAAACGGGCGGATGTCTACCGCACGAATTGATCGACGAAATCGTCCCCGAGACCCACGCTCGCATAGTGGCTTCTGCACATGTCGATCTTGGTGAAAACGTCCTCGAAACCAATCTGCTTGTTATCCTTGTCCAGGTAAACCATGCAGCCGGAGATGTTGAAGAAGGTGATCATCTCGGGCACGTCGCTTGGGACCGTGAGCGTGTGGATTTCACCGGGCGGCTCGAAAACGTAAGATCCGGTCTCTGCCACCCAGTCGTGTTCAAGGTAGTGCCAACGCCCCTTGATCACATAGCCATGCACGGGGGCCGGATGCAGATGACGGCTTAATATCCCGGCCCGGCGTACGCGGAGCAGATTGCACCACTGGCCTTGCATTGTGTTGAGCATAAGTGGTCGGAACCACACGCCCTTAGCCTGTGGGACCCAGACACGCTCGTCTTCGGGGACGGCAGCGATCGCGATCTCTTTCGGTGCCAGGGGATGGGCGGAGCCGTTGAAGGATTGATACATAGGAACCTCTGTCGCCAATTCATTGGAGTCCATATCAGCGCGATCCTAACAACTGGGCCGAGTTCTGCCGAGGCGCAATCGGGCGCCCACGCATTGGGAAAGTTGTCGGCGCGCGCCCGCCCGCTGCCGCGACCGCAAGCGGGAAGGGTTTCGGGATGGTCCGTTGGGCGTCGAAGACGATCAGTGGGTTCCTTCTTGCCTTATCATGCGGCTATCCGGGAGTGCACCGGGCTGGTTCTGGTCTGGAAGCCCCGGTTTCGGACTTCCAAGGCCAGCAAGGCGAGTTCGACCTCGTCCAATCGCGACGGGCGTGCATTTTCCGGCATGCCTTCGGCGGTGGCCAGGTCGATCAGATACTCGTTCCAGGCCCAGTTCTTGAGCACGGCGCGTTTCTCGTCGGGTGCGAGCACCGGGTCGTCCACGACCTCCATCGGAGAGGCGTAGAATGTCTCGGGCTCCGAAAGCGCCGTCTGTATGTGCGCTGTCTGTGCACCGGCGCCATAGCCGTGACTTGCCTGGAGCCAAGCCAACTGCAGCCGCTGCCAAACCAGGTCGGAAAAGGCCTGTTTTTCCTCCGATACATGTTGTCTCCTGATCTTGGCCGGGGAAGCAGGAGGTGCCGCCTGCACCACGTAATTGAGGCCTTGACGCTCGGCATAACGGATCGCCGCTTCCAGCGTCGGAAAGTTCAGTTCAACCTGGGTCAGGGTGTCCCGGCCACCGGTATAGCCCATCAGCGGCTCGATGAACGGGGCTGTGCGGCGTTCGAAGACCAATCGCCAGTCCCTGTGGGGCTTTGCCGAGGTCATGGCCGAGCGGCAGGGCTGGTAGATCCGCGCCACTGCGCCCTCCGGAAACACTGACCGTCCCATTGACAAAGCCGGCCCGTCTAGACGAGGCCGATTGTCATTGTCCGGCCGGACGGACGTCTTGGTTAGGTTTCTGTTGTCGCTGCTTTGAACTGTCTCCATTGCCTGTCCCTCCCGTTATGAAGGGTCGCACGGGCAGCGGCCGTAAGGGCCGCCACCCATACTGCATCCGTCAGTTCTTCCCGTTGATTGCGATCCGCTTGGCCTTCGCCTGCGCCCGCTCGGTCTTGGGCAACGTCACGGTCAGCACCCCGTTCTTGAAGGCGGCGTTGACCTTGTCTTCTTCAACCTCGTAGCCGAGCGGAATGAGGCGCTCGAAGCGACCGTAGAAGCGCTCGGAGAACTGCCGGTCCTTGTCCTCGGTCTCGGAACGCTTCTCGCCTTTAAGCTTGAGCGCCCCATTTTCCAGCAGGACTTCTATGTCGCTCTCGTCCAGGCCAGGTATTTCCGCCGTGACGCGGACTTCCTTGTCCGTGTCGGAGATTTCGACACTCGGCCAATTGGCGGCGAAAGAGGGACCGAAGGCCGGCAGTCTGGCGCCAAAGCTGCGGAAGGCGTCATCGAACAGCCGGTTTACCTCCCGGTGGAGGGAGACGAAGGGGTCTCGATCTCCGTCGGGGAAGAGACTGGGCGCCGAGTTTCCGTTGCCCCGGCCCCATGGGATCAAGTCACGTACGCTCATTGTCTTTCTCCTTTTGTAGGTCTCTGAGTCGGGCGGGACGCCCGGCTCAAGCGAAAGCCTTCATGGTGGATTGCTCAGGCGGCCAGCTTGTCGGTCTCGACCTTGGGCGCCTCGATCTTCGGCATGGGAGCCCCGCTGGAGATTTCGATCTTGCGCGGTTTCATCTCCTGGGGAACCTCGCGCTTGAGATCGATGCTCAGCAGCCCGTTCTCAAGGCTGGCGCCCTCGACTTTGACATGATCGGCCAGTTCGAACCGACGCTCGAAAGCGCGCCCGTTGATGCCACGGTACAGATACCGGCCGTTCTCATCGCCGGATTGCGACCCGCTCACAACCAGCATGTTGGGCTGGTGGGTGACGGTCAGCTGGTCCTGCGAGAAACCGGCGACCGCCATCGTGATGCGATACTGATCATCATCAACCTTGGCGATATCGTAGGGCGGCCAGTTGTCGAACGAGGCCACACGGCTCGCACTTTCAAGCATGTCGACCATGCGGTCGAAGCCGATGCTGGACCGGTATAGAGGGGTAAAATCGAGGTTTGTCTTCATAGCCACATCCTCCTTTGAGCAACATGGACAACAGAAGGCGCCAAGAGCCTTGCCGCCTCCTGGTGTTGCCGGCCCCATTAGGCTGCCGGCGACCATCAATTTAGAATCGCGACTTACACCTTCAAGAGCAAGAATAGGAAAATTTTCATCGGCAATCTGGGCGAACGCACCAATGCCACCCCTTCCGCCGGCGGGGTCACTCGCCGACGGGTCCATGGCGCAAGAACAACGACGTCGCCCTTAAATCCGATCGACGAATGGTATGAACGCGGCCACTGCCGCGCTGTCACTGCAGTCAGGACCGGCACGCTCATCCGATTGATCCAACTGTTGCAACGCATCCATGATCGTGTCGAAGGTGACCGGTTCACCCGCTCGCGGCAGCATGCGAAGCGCTGGCACGGATTCTACGGCGCAGGCATCCGATGCCCATGACGAAAGAATGGCGCGCTTCTCCTGAGCGTCCAGGGCAACATCGGCCAAAACGTCGTGGGGATGTTTGAAATGCCGCGCCGGATGCAGCAAGCGGTCCAGAAAAACGTCAGGGGCCCACGGGTTCAATCGATGCAAAATAGCTCGAAATGGGTCCTTCCATGGATGGTCCTCCGCTTCAGACAATCTCATGCGTGTTTGGCGGCTCTCGCCAGCGGCTGTCGATCACGACCAGGCAGATCATCCAGGAACGACGCTCAACGACTTTCCCTAGGTGATGTCGATACCGAGACTCATCGTCCGGCACCCTGGGCGGCTCGATCACGACCGAAGCGAACGAGCCGTTCGCGATCGAGGGTGGCGATGCTGCACTTCCCCAGATGTTCGGAGCATAGCGAGGGCTGCGGCCTTGGAGCGGCGAGGGGACTTGCCTACATCGCACATGTCGTCGATATGGAGGTCGATGAGTTCGCCGAAGGCTTCAGGCGCGCTAACAGGGCTTTGTCGGCGTCTCACTGCGATCGACTTGGTGTCGGTGCCCCGGCGCCGCGCGACGTCGCGTTGCAGGAAGGTCTCGCTGACGCAGCGTGTGCGGCAGGTTCTAAGGTTATGATGTTAAACAGATGCTGAAAAATCAAGAGCATAGAGTGGCCGTGGCCCCGATGATGGATGGGGCAGATAACTGAATAAAATCAAATAGTTACTGGAGTTCGTGTGCAAAAATAGCACACGAAAGTTCTGCTTCTCTTCTTTTTTCGTTCCTACGATGGAGCCGCCGACAGCCCCATTGGACGTTCTTTTGCCGACGATATTGCGTCGTAATAGTCGTTTGAATACAAACAATCCGACAGGTCCATATCGCAGCTTTATACGCTAAGGGATTCTTGGATCAGCCGAAGCAGGCCCATATCCTGGAAGGAGTCGATGCCATCCAGATCCGGTCTTGCCTCGGCATTTACCCGGGCTTTCCTGCCAATGTCGGTTTTGCGCTCATCCTTTCCTGCACACGTCGATGCGGCCTTGCCGGCGCCGCGCACCCGCTTATCTCCAGGCGGCTGGCAGGTCCCCAACATGTCCTCGATGTGCCGCGAACGAGCCGCGGCCGCCAGCAAGGGTCGAAGGGATTCTAAGAAGCATTTTGCGCAGCAGATCTTTCAGGGTAAGGTCTGGAAGGAATACGACTGCACCGAAGCCCTTAGCCGCTCGCGTGCGTTGTAGATGAGTGCGGATCTCGTCGGTGGCGCGTTCGCCAACGTTGTCTCAGATTTAGAACACGGCGACAGCGGCAAGGATCAACAGAACTATTCGCATGATCTGCGCCTCGGTAACGTGGTTTGCCCACGGCGCCTTAGGCGAGTTGAAGGTTTCGGCCCGAGTCCGCGCGCATCCTCAACACCAGCAGGCGCGTCGCTGCGAATGGCGTCAAAACAATAAGCGCCATCGTGGTGTTGACTAAGAGCGACAGCAAACAGATCGAGCTTTGGGCGTAGCAAACGGATTCCATGACGTTCCCCTTTTACACCGTTACTGGTGGCCCCCGTGCGGCAAGAATGATCCTGGTTCACGAGAAATACAAGCAGTTGCTAATACGTTGATATTTCCCCTAGGGTTGGGGCAACGATGCGAAATCGACGCCGGTCAGTTGTTTGGATAGCGATTGCCCTTGTCCTGGCAGCGTTGGCGATCACGGCGGCGATCATTGGCTTTCAGAATTTACGGCGCGCGTCACCGATCATGGTCTTGGCTGTCTCGTCCTTTAATACTGGCGGGCTCGTCCCTGGCCCCACGGCTAAGGCGCCCTCGAAAAACCTCGGTGCTGTTGCTGCCGGTCGGGATATCTGGCTCGAAGTCTCATGGAAATTTAGTCGGGGAGTTGCGGACGCTGGATACCGTCACTGTGGGCGACCTTCCGGCAAGGCGCCTGGTGCGCAGTCATGATGTGCCCTCAAGCGCCAATTCCGAGATCTGGTTCATATCAGCCGGCAGCGGCGACATATTGGAAAACACAACGTCGACCGACATCGGGTTCACTTTTGATGGCGGCAACCCGTCTGTCACGGCGCAGATTTACAGAGTGGCTGGAGCTTCTGAGATACCTGCCTCGACAGCTGCAGAAAGCGGCGACAGGATTACCATCACCATTCCAGCCGATGGCATCGCTTTTATCTCGCTCATCGCTTCCGGCACCACCTCCGGGTCCATGAGCAAATGTCACCGAAGATTTTAGTGCCCTTTGTGGAAAGGATTTCCTTGGCATCCATGCATCAACAGGTTCGACTCCGCTGAATCAGAGACTGCTACGTTTTCGGGAAACTCAACGGCAGATTTTGCTGCTGTCGCACTTCAGCTGGCCGCAGCGAGATAGCTAACCAGCCAGCGCCATTCCAAAGCCAACGCCTAGGCCGACAGCGAGGCCAAGGAACAGCTTGGCGGCAAGATCGAGGGCGAAGGCGCGGACTGGGCGCCACACGTCTGAGTGGGGCTCTCTGAGGGCGTTGGCGATATCATCGAACACCTTTTCCATGGAATGATTCTAAGATGTTTAGTCCCAAGGTTTGATGGGTTGGATCGAGCCTGAATCGTTCGGGCTCTTTTGTCCAGATTTTGCAGATGTATTCAAA